>NZ_JBHSPA010000011.1:0-48158 GCF_042656245.1 Nonomuraea insulae | reverse complement strand
CCCGTCAGGTGAAACTAGTCGTTCAGGTGCTGGCGCAGGTAGGATTCCACGCCGTCGATGGCGATGCGCTCCTGGCTCATCGAGTCGCGCTCGCGGATCGTCACCGCGTGATCTTCCAGCGTGTCGAAGTCGACCGTGATGCAGAACGGCGTGCCGATCTCGTCCTGGCGCCGGTAGCGGCGGCCGATCGCGCCCGCGTCGTCGAACTCCACGTTCCACCGGCGGCGCAGCTGCGCGGCCAGGTCGCGGGCCTTCGGCGACAGGTCGGCGTTGCGCGAGAGCGGCAGCACCGCGGCCTTCACCGGGGCGAGCCGGTGGTCGAGCCGCATCACCGTGCGCTTCTCCATGACGCCCTTGGCGTTGGGCGCCTCGTCCTCGCTGTAGGCGTCGAGCAGGAACGTCAGCGTGGCGCGGTCGACGCCGGCCGCCGGCTCGATGACGTAGGGGACGTAGCGCTCCCCCGTGTCCTGCTCGAAGAAGCTGAGGTCGGTGCCGGACGCCTTGGAGTGCGCGGTGAGGTCGAAGTCGGTGCGGTTGGCGATGCCCTCGAGCTCACCCCACTCCGAGCCGGTGAAGTTGAAGCGGTATTCGACGTCCACCGTGCGCTTGGCGTAGTGGGACAGCTTGTCCTTGGGGTGCTCGTAGAGCCGCAGGTTGTCCTTGTTGATGCCCAGGTCGGAGTACCAGCGGAAGCGCTCGTCGATCCAGTATTGGTGCCATTCCTCGTCGGTGCCGGGCTTGACGAAGAACTCCATCTCCATCTGCTCGAACTCGCGCGTGCGGAAGATGAAGTTGCCCGGCGTGATCTCGTTGCGGAACGACTTGCCGATCTGGCCGATGCCGAACGGGATCTTCTTGCGGGCCGACTGCTGCACGTTGAGGTAGTTGATGAAGATGCCCTGCGCGGTCTCGGGCCGCAGCCAGGCCAGGCCCGACTCGTCCTCGACCGGGCCGAGGTAGGTCTTGAGCAGGCCGCTGAACTGCTTGGGCTCGGTGAAGGTGCCCTTGTTGCCGCAGTTGGGGCAGGTGATGCCGGCCAGGCCGCCCTCGGGCTCCTTGCCGTTCTTCTCCTCGTAGGCCTCGAGGAGGTGATCGGCGCGGAAGCGCTTGTGGCAGGACAGGCACTCGGTCAGCGGGTCGGTGAAGGTCTCGACGTGGCCGCTGGCCCGCCACACCTCGGGCGCCAGGATGACGGAGGAGTCGAGGCCCACCACGTCGTCGCGCGACTGGACCATCGACAGCCACCACTGCCGCTTGACGTTGTTCTTCAGCTCGACACCCAGTGGACCGTAGTCCCACGACGCGCGCAGTCCGCCGTAGATCTCGCTCGACGGGTAAACGAGCCCGCGGCGTTTGGCGAGGCTGACGATGGTGTCCATGACGTCTGTGCGTCGTGCCATTTTGGTTGGTTCTCTTTCCGGCTGGAGGTCGGCGAGTGAAATTGGTGAGATCCCAGCTTAGGGGACGGCTGCCCGCTCTCGCGCGAGACTAATTTTACGCCCCGTCTCGCATGTGAACGTCCTCGTACGCGCTGGGTTCGTTCACCATGAGGATCATCAGCGGATACATCTCCATCTTGGCGGCGGAGAGCGCTCTTCGGTAGAACCCGGCGCCCTCCCATTCCGTGACCAGCGCCCACAGGTTGGGCTCGTCGACCGAGCGGGCCAGCCTGCCCCGCTGGTAGCCGGCTTGACCGGCGAACGTGTCGAGGATCGTCTGGCCCTGCTTGGCGAAATCTTGGGACTGGGACTCTGGAACGATGTATCGGATCACGGCGAGCACGCGACCAGCCTAAAGGCGCTCGCGCCACATGTTGCCCGAACTCCCGTAGGCTCTGGGCGTGGCCCCTGACAACAAGCGCCGTCCGCTGCCCCAGGGCGAGCAGTTCTTCACGCCGGGCGCGACCGGCCTGCGCAAGTCGGTCGAGCAGCGCAGCGCGGTGCCGATGACGTTCCTGTTCACGCAGGTGCCCAGGTGGGTGGCGCCTGCCGTGCTGGTGATCCTGCTGCTGGTGGGGTTCGCCGTGGCCAATCCGCTGGGCGGGGTGGCCGTGTTGCCGGTGATCGCGTTCATCGGATGGCTGGCGTATCTGTCGTGGCCGTCGCTGGGGCTCGGCGGGAAACTGCTGCGGGTCGTCATGCTGACTTTCCTGGTGCTCCTGGTGGCGACCCGCTTCGGCGCCTTCTGACACGCCACCGCTGACACGCCACCGCCTTCGCCGGGGCCTTCGCCGGCGCCGAAGTTCGCGCCGGCGGGCCGGATGAGCGGGGTCAGGGCAGCAGCGTGTAGCTGGGGAAGTTGCCCGGCAGGCGTTCGGGGTCGGGGACGGTGGTGGTGGCGCGGACGAGGAGGTCGCCGCCGACGAAGGCGCCGCGCCATGACGCGCCGAGCCCGCCGAACAACTCCTCGCGGTCCCCGCGCGAGCGCGGCCGGTTGTGGCCGACCTTGAACGCGCGCACCTCGGGAGACAGCCGGTGGAAGGTCTCTTCGTCCTCGCAGGACAGGGTGGCGACCAGGGCGCCGTTGCTGGCGTTCATGGCGGCCAGCAGTTCCGCCTCCGTGTCCACCAGGACGATGGTGTCCACGGGGCCGAAGGGCTCGGCGTGGTGGAGGGGTGAGGAGGGAGGCGGGTTGAGGAGCGCGGTCGGAGGAAAGTACGCGGAAATATCCTGACCGGGGAGGAAATGTCCGGAGTCCACCGACGCCCGGTGCACCGGGACGCCGCCTCTGGCCACCGCCTCCTCCACCTGGTCGGCCAGTTCCTTGGCCTTGGAGGCGTTGATCAGCGGGCCGAAGTCCAGCTCGGGCAGCGGATCGTCCGGCTCGGCCACCGCCAGCGGGTGCCCGAACCGCAACGATCCCACCGCCTCCAGGTAGGCGGCCAGGAACTCGTGGAAGAGCGAGCGCTGCACGACGAAGCGCGGGTAGGCGGTGCAGCGCTGCTTGGCGTAGTCGAAGGACGCGCGGATCTGCCGGGTGAGCAGGTCCCAGTCGCCGTACTCCCAGACGCCCCAGCAGTTGAGCCCCTCCTGCTCCAGCACGTGCCGCCGCCCGAGGTCGGCCAGCGAGGTCACCACCTTCGCCCCGGCGTCCCTGCCGCCCACGAACGACACGCACCCCAGCGAACGCCCGGCCACC
The DNA here is from genome assembly GCF_042656245.1 of Nonomuraea insulae. Taxonomy (NCBI): domain Bacteria; kingdom Bacillati; phylum Actinomycetota; class Actinomycetes; order Streptosporangiales; family Streptosporangiaceae; genus Nonomuraea; species Nonomuraea insulae. The sequence goes on along the minus strand of NZ_JBHSPA010000011.1, from coordinate 45,020 downwards.
AGCACCGGCGACAACTCCGCCCCTCCCCCGCTGACCAGCGTGAACGGCAGCCCCTCGCGGACGGCCAGCGCGCAGGCCAGGGTGAGGCAGCACAGACCGCCGTCGGTGGGCGTCTTGGCGATCACCGCGTTGCCGGCCAGCGCCTGGACGAGCATGGCGTGCATGAGCACGCTCATCGGGTAGTTCCAGCTCGCGATGTTGCTGACGGGCCCGGGAAGCGGGGCGCGCCCGGCCACCATGCGGTCGATCTCCTGGACGTACCAGCGCACGCCGTCGAGGCAGCGGTCCACGTCCGCGCGGGCCGTCTTCCACGGCTTGCCGATCTCCCAGACCAGCAGCAGCGCCAGCAGGTCGCGGTGCGCGGCCATGGACTCCACGGCCGCCGACACCATGGCCTTGCGCTCGGCGAGCGGCAGGTAGCGCCAGCGCCGGTGCTCCTCGCCCGCGCCCGCCACCGCCCGGCCGGCGCCCGCCCGGTCGAGCCTGGGCAGGCCGGCGATGGCGGTGCCGTCCAGGGGCGAGAAGCCGGGCACCGGACGCCCGTCGCGGTGCCAGATGCCGCCCCAGTGGTTGAGCACCCGGTCGTCGTGAAAGGCCTCGGGGGCCGCCGAGCAACACTGCTCGTAGGTCTCCCGCCAGGACGTGCCCGGCTTGAGCCGCATGTTCATCCTCCTCAATCGGACCGGTCGGCAGTGACGAGCTCGGGCATGTGCGTCCTCCTCAGTCGGAGCGGTCGGCGGTGATGAGCTCGGGCATGTGCATCGTCCTCAGTCGGACCAGTCGGCGGTGATGAGCTCGGGCAGCGGCTCGAACTCCTTGATCGCCTCCAGCGAGGGCCCCATGGCGGCGTTCGCCTCGCGTTCCACCATCACCTCGACCAGCACCGGCCGCCGCTCGCGCGCCGCCTCGGCGCTCGCCCAGGCCAGGGTGTCGCGCAGGTCTCCAGGCAGCTCCACCCGGCGGGCCGGGCAGCCGAACGCCTCCATGGCCTTGACGTGGTCGATGCCGCCCTCGCCGTAGTGCAGGTCAACGGCGTAGTTCATCCCGTAAGGAAGCTCCGCCTGCCTGATGAGCCCCAGATACTCGTTGTTGATCATGACGATCACGAAGGGCACCCGGTACTGGGCGGCCACCGCCACCTCCTCCATCAGGAACTGGAAGGAGTAGTCGCCGACCACCGCCACGACCTGCCGCTCGGGATGGGCCAGCTTGACCCCCATGGCCGCGGGGATCTCCCAGCCCAGCGGCCCGGCCTGCCCGCAGACCAGGTAGCGGCGCGGCAGGTACGTCGTCTGGAACTGGCCCGACCAGATCTGGTAGAGCCCGATCGCGGTGACGAACGTGGTGTCCCTGGGGAAGTACTCGTTGATCTCCTTGAACACCCTGGGCGGCTTGATCGGCACGTCGTCGAAGTCGTCCCGGCGCCGCATGGTGCCGCGCAGTTCGGCGACTTTGCGTACCCACTTGTCCGGTTCGCGCGGCGCGCCGCGGCGGCGCGCCTCGTCGCGCAGGTCGGCCAGCACCGGCCGGGCGTGGCCGACGACGCCGAGGTCGGGCTCGAAGACCCGGCCGAGCTGCAGGGGGTCGATGTCCACGTGCACGAACTTGCGCCCCCGGCGGTAGACGTCGAGGTCGCCGGTGTGCCGGTCGCCGAACCTGGCACCCACGGCCAGCACCAGGTCGCTCTCCAGGAACGCGGCGTTGCCCCACCGCGTCTGCGTCTGGATCCCGGCCATCCCGGCGAACAGCGGATGGTCCTCGGGGAAGGCGCCCTTGCCCATGAGCGTCACCTGGACCGGCACCTGGAGGTGCTCGGCCAGCGCGCGCAGCTCGTCGTACGCCTCGGCGATGATCACGCCGCCGCCGGCCAGGATGATCGGCCGCCTGGCCTCCTCCAGCAGGTCCATGGCCGCGCGCACGGCCTTGGGCAGCGGCCGCGGCACCTCGACGGGCAGCGGCGCGTCCAGGTCGCGGTCGTACAGGCAGGAGCCGCGTTGCACGTCGATCGGCAGGTCGATGAGCACCGGCCCCGGGCGTCCCGAGCGGGCGATCCTGAACGCCTCCCTGAACACCCACGGCGCCTGGGCGGGCTCCTTGAGCTGCACCGCCCACTTGGTCACCGGCCGGGCGATCTCCACGATGTCCACCGCCTGGAACGCCTCCTGGTGCAGCTTGGAGGTCATGGCCTGGCCGGTGACGCAGATCATCGGGATCGAGTCGGCCAGGGCGGTGTAGAGGCCAGTAATCATGTTCGTGCCCGCGGGACCGGAGGTGCCGATGCAGACGCCGACGTTCCCGGTGACCCTGGCCCAGCCGTCGGCGGCGTGGGTGCCGCCCTCCTCGTGGCGTACGGTGATATGCCGGATCGAGCTGTGCTGGAGCGCGGCGTAGAGCGGCAGGATGGCCGCGCCTGGAATGCCGAAGACCGTGTCCACGCCCTCCGACTCCAGCACCGCGACCACGGCCTCCATGCAAGGGACCTTTCCACGGGTTCCTTCGTCACCCGCGGAAAGCGACCTTCGCGTGTTCATTGTTCTCTCGCTGCGCTCGCTCATCCGTTGAGCCTTTCGATCACCTTGAGCAGGGCGGAGTGGTCGAGCGAGCCGTGGCCCTGTGCCTTGGCCGCGGCGACGAGCTGGGCGACCTGGCCGGTGAGCGGCAGGCTGACCCCGGCCTCGCGGGCGGCGGCGACGGCGATGCCCATGTCCTTGTGGTGCAGGTCGATGCGGAAGCCCGGGGCGAACTCCCGTTTGACCATGGTGTGCCGCTTGAGCTCCAGGATCCGGGAGCCCGCCAGGCCGCCGGCGAGCACGTCGAGCCCGGCCGCCGGGTCCACGCCGGACGCCTCCAGCAGCACGATCGCCTCCGACACGAGCCCGTAGATGCCGCCGACGACGAGCTGGTTGGCGGCCTTGACGGTCTGGCCCGCGCCGGGCGGGCCGACGTGCACGATGGTCGTGCCGAGGCGTTCCAGGACGGGCCTGGCCTCCTCGACGTCCTCTTCCGCCCCGCCGACCATGATCGACAGAGTGCCGTCCACGGCGCCGCGCTCGCCGCCGCTGACGGGGGCGTCCAGGGCCCGTACGCCGGCCGCCGCCGCCTGCCGAGCCACCCATCGGGAGGTCTCGGGCCTGATGGTGCTCATGTCGACGTAGAGGAGGTTCGGCCTGCCGTACTCGACGATCAGCGGCGCCACCTCCTCCACCTGCGGCGAGTCCGGCAGCATCGTGATCACCAGGTCGGCCCCGGCGACCGCGTCCACCACGCCGGAGGCGCCCTTGCCGCCCAGTTCGGCGAGCTGCTCGACGCGCTCGGCGCTCACGTCATACCCGGTCACGACATGTCCTGCTTTGAGGAGATTGGCTGCCATCGGGCTGCCCATGATCCCCAAGCCGACGAACCCGATGTTCATTCCTGCCTCCAGTCGAACGCGCCCGGCCCCTCGTGCCGGTACTCCAGGCCCACGTGGCCGTGGTAACCGGCCGCCGCCAGCCGCGCGAAGATCTCCGGGTACGGCATCCGCCCGCTCCCCGGCCGTCCTCTGCCGGGGTCGTCGGCGATCTGCACGTGCCCGAAGCGCGCGCAGTGCCGGTCGATGAGGGCGAGCACGTCCTCGCCCATCCGGTGCAGGTGGTACAGGTCGGCCAGGAAGGCCACGTTCTCCCTGTCCACCTGGTCGATCAGCTCGAACGCGGCGCCCGCCGACGTGATCGGGTACAGCGGGTTCTCGTGGGAGTTGAGCGCCTCGACCACCACGGTCGCGCCGATGCCGGCCGCCGCGTCGGCCGCCCTGCGCAGGTTCGCCACGGCCAGGTCCCTGACGGTGCCGGGGCCGTTGCCGTACAGGGCGTTGAGCACGGGGCAGCCCAGCTCGCCGGCCAGCCGCACCGCCGCGTCGATGCCCGCCTGGAAGCGGGCCGAGCCGTCCGGCCTGGCCAGCAGGCCGCGCTCGCCCGCCGCCATGTCGCCGGCGTCGAAGTTGAGCCCGACCAGGCGTACCCCGGCGTCCTCGATGGCCGCTCGCAGGTCCGCCAGCCGCGCGCTCGACGGCTCGGGCGTGTCGAACGGCCACCACAACTCGACGGCGTCGAAGCCGTTCTTGGCCGCCGCGGCCGGTCGTTCCAGCAAGGGGAGGTCGGTGAAGAGAATGGAGAGATTGACGTCATATTTCATGACAACTCCGAGCGCATGAGGCGGGCTGTCTCCGACGGGGTGCGCCCGACCCGGACCCCGGCCGCCTCCAGGGCCTCCTTCTTGGCCTGCGCGGTTCCGGACGAACCGGACACGATCGCGCCCGCGTGCCCCATGGTCTTGCCCTCCGGCGCGGTGAACCCGGCCACGTACGCGACGACGGGCTTGGTGAGGTTCGCGGCGATGTAGGCGGCGGCCCGCTCCTCGGCGTCGCCGCCGATCTCGCCGATCATCACGATGGCGTCGGTGCCCGGGTCGTCCTGGAACGCCTGGAGGCAGTCGATGTGCGAGGTCCCGACGACCGGGTCGCCGCCGATGCCGACGGCGGTGGAGAAGCCGAGGTCGCGCAGTTCGTACATGAGCTGGTAGGTCAGCGTCCCCGACTTCGAGACCAGCCCGATGCGCCCGGCCGAGGTGATGTCGGCGGGGATGATCCCGGCGGAGGACTGCCCGGGACTGATCAGCCCGGGGCAGTTGGGCCCGATGATCCTGGTCCGGCCGCCGGCCAGGGCACGGAAGCGGACCGCGTCGTGCACCGGCACGCCCTCGGTGATGACCACGCACAGCGGCACCCCGGCCTCGACCGCCTCCTCCACGGCGGAGCCGGTGAACCGCGGCGGCACGAAGACCACCGACACGTCCGCGCCGGTCTCCGCAGCCGCCTCGGCGACCGAGCCGAACACCGGCACCGTGCGCTCACCGAAGTCCACCGAGCGCCCGCCCTTGCCCGGCGTCACCCCGGCCACCACGTCGGTGCCGGCGGTGAGCATGCGGGCCGTGTGCCGGGTGCCCTCCGCGCCGGTCATGCCCTGGATGAGTACCCGGCTGTCCTTGGTCAGAAAGATCGCCATTTACGCACCTGCCGCGAGTCTGGCCGCCGTCTCGGCGGCGCCGTCCATGGTGGAGACCTGCCGGACCGCCGGGTGCCGCGCGTCGCTGAGGATGCGCCGGCCCACTTCGGCGTTGTTGCCGTCCAGCCGTACGACGATGGGCCTGCCGTGACCCCGCTCGCCGAGAAGTTCGAGTGCGGTGACGATGCCGTTGGCCACCGCGTCGCAGGCCGTGATGCCGCCGAAGACGTTGACCAGCACCGAGCGTACGTCGGGGTCGGCCAGGATGATCTCCAGCCCGTCGGCCATGACCTGGGCGGACGCCCCGCCGCCGATGTCGAGGAAGTTGGCGGGGCCGGCGCCTGCCCCCGCGACCACGTCGAGCGTGCTCATGACCAGACCGGCGCCGTTGCCGATCACTCCGACCGTGCCGTCGAGCTTGACGTAGTTGAGTCCTTTGGCCCTGGCGCGGTCCTCCAGGCTGTCGGACCGCTCCGCGTAGTCCTCCCAGGCGTGACGGAAGCCGGAGTTGTCGTCGAGGGTGACCTTGCCGTCGAGTGCCACGATCCGCTGGTCGGTGGTGCAGATCAGCGGGTTCACCTCGACCAGCAGCGCGTCCTCCGCGACCAGCACCCGCCACAGTTTCTCCAGCACCCCGGCCGCCTGCTCGGGCAGGCCCGCCTTGGCCGCCAGCAGCCGCGCGGTGTCGGGGTCCACGCCCGTCACGGGGTCGATCGGCAGTCTCACGAGGGCGTCGGGGTCGGTGGCCGCCAGCTCCTCGATCTCCATGCCGCCCTGTCCTGACACCATCGCCAGGAACCCGCCCTCGGCGCGGTCCACCAGGAAGGCCGCGTAGTACTCCTCGAACGGCACCGTCGCGGCCTCCACCAGCACGCGGCGCGCGATGTGCCCCTTGATGTCCATTCCGATGACGCGATCGGCCTCCGCCTCGGCCGCGACCGGTCCCGCCGCCGGTCTGATCCCGCCTGCCTTGCCTCGTCCGCCGGTCTTCACCTGGGCCTTGATGACAACGGGCGCGTTCAGTTCGGCCGCGATCGTGCGGGCCTCGGCCGCGGTGGCGGCGACTCCGCCCGCGGGAACCGGGATCCCGTGACGCCCGAAGAGCTCCTTCGCCTGGTACTCATACAGGTCCATTCGAGCCTCCTTTGTAGACGGTATACCGTATGGAGTATCCTTCGTCTAGGGTCTCGACATGAGCCTGCCTGCGGGATATTCCATACAGTATGGAGAATGCAATCAAGGACTGGCGCGGGCGCTCATACCGCCCGGGGCCCGTCCCCGCCGACCGCGTCCGCATGTTCCGGCTGGCCCTGGCCGCGATGGCGGCGATCAGTCCCCTCCAGTACGGCTACGCCGCCCTGCTCGCCAAGGAGGGCACCGGCCTGACGCTGCTGGCCGTGTGGATCGCCTGCCAGGCGGCCGGCGCCCTGCCCGCCCTGCACCTCGTACGGCGAAGGCGTCTCGATGTGCGCGCGTGCCTGGCGGCCGGAGCGGTCCTCAGCGGGCTCGGCCTCGCCATGGCCGCCCTCAGCCCGGCCTCCCTCGTGGGCTACGCGCTGCTGGGCGGTCTGGGCGCGGGCCTCGTCTACGGGGTCTGCGGCGAGGTCGTCTCCTCCTGGTACCCGGAACGCCCCGCCGCCCGCGTCGGCCTGATCACCGGCGCCTTCGGGTACGGCGCGGTGCCCCTGCTGGTGTGGACCGGGATCGCCCCCGGCGCCACGACCGCCGCCTTCCTCGTCTGCGCCGTCCTGGCCACGGCCGTCATCGCGACCGCCGCCCGTCACCTGCGGCTCCCGCCGCTCCTGTGGTGGCCCGGCGACGTGGACCCGCGTACCCACGCCCTGGACGCGGCCAGGCTGCGCACGAGCCCGGAGGCGGTCAAGCAGTTCGGGCCCGCCCAGGCGCTGCGCACGCGCACGCTGCCCGCGCTCGCCCTGATCCTCACCTGTGCGGGCGCCGTGTCCCTCTTCGACGTGATCGTGGTGGCGGGCACGGGCACGTGGGGCGCGCTGGCCCTGCTCGTGGCGCTGAACGGAGCCGGCCGGTCGGTGGCCATGCGGGCGGCGGAGCTGTACGGTCGCAGGCGCGTGCTGGCCGCCGTCTTCGGCTCGCTCGCGCTCGGCCAGGTGCTGCTCGCGGTCGCCGTCCAGAACGCGGCGGGCGGGGTGCCGCTGTGGCTGGGGGCCGTGGCCGCCGGGCTGGGCGGCGGGGCGTTCTATCCGCTCCTCGCCAGCCTCGTACGCGAGCTCTTCGGCACCGAGCGCGCCACCGAGATCCACGCGGTCGTCTACAGCGCCAAGGCCGTCGCGGGAGTCGTGGCGGTCGCCCTGGCCCTGATGCCCCCCGGCGCCGCCCTCCTGGCCGCCGCGGCCTTGGCCGCGCTGCCCGCCCTGGCCACGCCGCGCCTGCGCATCCCCGGCCTGCCCGCCACCATCCCCCTGTGATGAGACTCACGACCGTCCGGAACCCCCAGACGGTATGCTGTAGGCAGTCGACGAAAAACTTTTTACCAGAGCTCTGGAGACGTGACCATGTTGCTGTCGGATCAGGCCGGTCAGACGGCGGCCCCCAAGATTCCCCGCCCCGCCACGCTCAGGGAGAGCGTGATCGAGGCTATCCAAGAGCTCATCGTCTCCGGGCAGCTCAAGCCCGGCCAGCACCTCGTCGAGAGCGAGCTGGCCGAGCTCCTCGGCGTCTCCAGGCAGCCGGTCCGCGAAGCGTTGCAGCAGCTCAGCGGTGAGGGCTGGGTCGATCTCCACCCGGGTCAGGGCGCGTTCGTGCACGTGCCGACGCTGGAGGAGGCCGACCAGCTGCTCGCCGTCCGCACGCTGCTGGAGACCGAGTCCGCCAGGCTCGCCGCGCAACACGCCGGCGAGAACGGCGTGAAGCGGCTGCGCGCCCTGTGCGACCAGGGCATCGCCGCGGTGCGGTCCGACGACGTGGACGGCGCCGTCGCCACCAACTCCGAGCTGCATGCCCTGGTGACCGGCCTGTCGGGCAACAAGGTCCTGGCCGAGTTGGCCGCCCAGGTGGCCAGGCGGGTGCGGTGGTATCACACGCCGGTGGCCCGCCAGCGCGGCATGGACTCGTGGGAGGAGCACAAGGCGCTGATCGACGCCATCGAGGCGGGCGACCAGCGCCGGGCGGCGAAGATCATGCGCGACCACACCGAGCACACCCGCGCCTCCTACATGGAGCAGCGCGAGAACGAGCCGGTGGAGCCCGCCCCCAAGCCCGTACGCCGTCGCCGGCCCCGCCAGCTAGGTTGACGAGACGTTCACAGAAGGCCACATGCCCCGAAACACCTCGGGTAGAGGATGGGGCGACATCGACAGGAGGTGCATGACCATGAAGGCGTTCATCCGTTTTCTCCTTGGTGATCCCATGGGTCAGCCGGCGGACGGCCGTGCCATCGGCATCGGCCTGAGCGCGGCGCTCAGGAAGCACTACGCGGCAGACGAAGCGGACCACTACCTGCACAGGTGGAGCGAGGATATCGACGTCCGCAAGAGTCCCCATCATTGAGCAGGGCATTGAGCACGGCGCTGAGCCGCGCGGCAGGGAGGCGGCCACCGCAAAGCAGCCTCCTCCCCGCGACGCGCGGCCCGATCAGCGCTCCGCCGGCTCCGGCACCACCACCTCCGCCTTCTTGGCATCGCGAGCCGCCTTCATCAGGCTCAGCACCGTGGTGACGGCCAGAGTGCCGACGATGACCCCGAGAGAGGCCAGGATCGGGATCTCCGGCGCCCACGACACCCCGTCGTGGTTCAGTGCCTCGAGGATCAGCTTCACCCCGATGAAGGCCAGCACCACCGACAGCCCCTTGCTCAGGTAGACGAGCCGGTCCAGCAGGCCGCCGACGAGGAAGAAGAGCTGCCGCAGCCCCATGAGGGCGAAGGCGTTGGCCGTGAACACCAGGTAGGGCTCCTTGGTGAGCCCGAAGATGGCGGGGATGGAGTCCAGCGCGAACAGCAGGTCGGTGGTGCCGATCGCGACCATCACGATCAGCATCGGGGTGACCATCCTGCGGCCGAGGTGCACGGTGAGCCGGGCGCCGTGATAGGTGTCCGTGGTCGGGAGCACCCGGCGTACCGCGCGCAGGGCGAGGTTCTCTGAGAACTCCGCCTCTTCCTCTTCCTGACTGCCGATCAGCTTCCACGCGGTGTAGACGAGGAAGGCGCCGAACACGTAGAAGAGCCAGTCGAACCTGGCCACCGCGCCCGCGCCGGCCGCGATGAAGCCGCCGCGCATGACCAGCGCCAGGACGATACCGACGAGCAGCACCTTCTGCCGGTACTGCCGCGGCACCTGGAACCGGCTCATGATCAGCAGGAAGACGAAGAGGTTGTCCACGCTGAGCGAGTACTCGGTGATCCACCCGGCGAAGAACTCTCCGCCGTGCGCGGGGCCCGAGAGCAGGAGCAGGCCGGCCCCGAAGGCCGCGGCCAGGGCGACGTAGAACGTCACCCAGGCCACGCACTCCTTGAAAGTCGGTTCGTGAGGGTTGCGCGCGACGAGGTAGAAGTCGAAAGCGAGCACGACGCAGAAGCCGCCGATCGTGGCCAGCCAGATCCACAAGGGCAGATTCACTTACGCGCTCCCTTCCTCGCCTGCATCATCTGCGCGTAGCGCAAGTACTGGTCGAGCAGTTCCTTGGCGAGCGGGTTGCCCCCGGCGATGCGAAGGAGCCAGTACGGCATGAAACGCTCGTGTATCCAGAGGAACCCGATCGCGAAGCCGAGGCTGACCATCGCCTGGTACGCCAGGAACAGCGGCACCCCGTCGGCCATGCCGAACCCGGCCACACTTTCCTGCAGGAGCCGGGAGAGGGGGAAGGCCGCCAGCCAGTACAGGCCGATGGGCCCGAACGTCCCCGGCCGGAAGACGCCGTGGCCCAGGAGCACGCCGTACAGCCCGCCGAAGAAGGCGAGCGGCGCGGCGAGCGCCAGGGCCGACAGCGTCACCATCCCGATGGGCTGCCCTGCTACCAGGGTCAGCCCACCGGCCATGGCTCCGGCGACGGCTCCGATCGACGCCCCTGGCAGGGCGAGTTCGAGGCTGTGCCGTCTGTCCATCAGCCCACGACCACGCCGAAGGCGAACAGACTGTAGAACAGCATGCCGAGGTAGAACACCGCGCCGAACCCGATGATCACGTTGGTCCACCACTTGGGCCTGATCGGTTTGGGCAACATGCGGTTGTTCACCAGGAGCAGGGTCACGCAGTACGCGCCCATGGCGAACGTGGACAGGAACGCCAGGGTGTCCAGAATCCCGCTTGGACCGTCGGCAGGGCCGAACAGCAGGATCAGGATCCCGAAGATGATCACGCCCCAGAGGAAGATCGCGTACAGGCGGGACATGCCCAGCTTCTTCGCCCCGGGGATGAAGTTGAAGGTCATGTCGGCCTGACCCCTGGAGAAGGAGTCGAACAGCCCCAGCGTGGCGTTCAGGCCGATCAGCGCGATGAACCCGAGGAAGACCCCTCCGAGAACCGAACTGCCCGCCGAGGAGACGGCGTTGGACATCGCGGTCAGCGCCACCTCCCGGTCGTCGCCCTGAATGACCTGCCGCACGCCCGGGTCGAGCCGCACCGCCGACTGGGCGATCACCGTGAAGGAGATCGTGACCAGCATGGTGATGCCCCAGAACAGCAGCACCGCGTCGAACGTGACCCAGCGTCGCCATCCCTTCCACTTGGCCATCTCAGCCGGGTCGTCGGTGTCGAACATGAACCCGCGCGCGGGCCTGTCCTCTTCCTCGGCCGCGTGGCGCAGCCCACGGACCTTCGGCTGGTGCACGCCCATGCCGGCGCCGGAATCACGCAGGTGCAGCGTGTACCACATCTGCTGCATGCCCGAGGGCCCGGCGAACGCGCACGCCCCGACGATCACGGGGAACCAGGCGGCCGTCATGGCCTGCGGCGGCAGGTAGCCGAAGGAGAACATGCCGGAGAGCGTGGTGGCCACGTCGCTCCAGGAGCCCACCATGGCCGCGACCACGGACGTCCCGAGCACGAGTGCGCCGATGAGCAGCGACAACAGGCTCTCGAGCAGGTTGTAGATCACCTTCGCCAGGGTGAAGACCACGCCGACGAGGATCAACCCGGCGATCGCGGTCACCATCCATGGAATTCCGGTGATCTCCTCGAACGCCGCCGCTCCCGCCGACAGGTGGCCCGGCCAGATGTAGACGGCGATCGCCGCGACGAAGAAGAACCACATCAGCGGCTTGAACACCCTGGCCGCGCCGGAGAAGATGCTCTCCCCCGTGGCCATGGCGTACCGGGCCATCTCCAGCATCACCACGGCCTGCAGGGTGACGCCGATCAGGAACAGCCACCTGATCTCCGGCCCGAACAGCAGCACCAGCCGCGGCCACATGTAGGACTCGCCCATGCCCACGCCGAGCGCGATGAGGAAAACCGTCGGCCCGAGAATGTGCACCGAGGGAGGCGCGTCGGGGAGTTTCCTGATGGGCATCGGCTCAAGCCGGCCCGCTTTCCATACTCGTTCGTCCTCGACCGGCGGCGTGGCCGTCGCCGGTGGTGTTTCAGATGTGTCCACCTTCGGACCTCCTGGGGGGTTTGTTGCCTTCCTCGTGCCGCCCCGAAATACAGCCCCCTCGCCTGGTGCTGCCGCGTTCGGCTCTTAACGCAACAGCCCGGCTGCCCGCGCCCAGCGGTACTTGGCACCAAGCACCGCCACGGGCTTCTCTGTCGTGTACGGGTAGGCGACCACGCCGTGCTCGAACAGGTACTCGCTGGCCTCCTCAACCTCGGTGTCGCCGGCGAGAGACGCCACGACCGGTTTGACATTGCCCTTCGCCCGCTCCTCGGCGACCACGCGCGCGATGAGTTCGGCGAAGACCATCGGCGGCGTCACGATCGTGTGCCAGTAGCCCAGGACGAGCGCGTGGATGCGGTCGTCGGAGAGGCCAAGGCGAACCGTGTTCCCGTAGGTCGCGGGGGGTTCGCCGCCGGTGATGTCGATGGGATTGCCCGCCGCTCCGAACGGCGGGATGAAGGCGCGGAACGCCGCGTCCAGGTCGTCGGGGATGTCCATGAGGGTCAGCCCGGCGTCCACGACAGCGTCGGAGAGCAGCACACCCGAGCCGCCCGCGCCGGTGATGATGACGACGTTCTCGCCCTTGGGGGCGGGCAGGATCGGCAGCGCGCGGGCGTACTCCAGCATGTCGTTGAGCCCCGGCGCGCGCACCACCCCGGCCTGGCGCAGGATGTCGTCGTAGACCTTGTCGTCGCCGGCCAGGGCGCCGGTGTGCGAGCCCGCGGCGCGCGCGCCCATCGCGGTGCGCCCGGCCTTGAGCACGATGACCGGCTTCTCCTTGACGACCCGGCGGGCGGCCTCGACGAAACCGCGCCCGTCCTTGAGGTCCTCCAGGTGCATGGCCACGGCCTTGGTGTTGTCGTCCTGCTCGAAGAAGGTGAGCAGGTCGTCCTCGTCCACGTCGGCCTTGTTGCCGACGCCGACGATGGCCGAGACGCCCATCTTGGTGGTGCGGCTGAAGCCCAGGATGGCCATCCCGATGCCGCCGCTCTGCGAGGTCAGCGCCACACTGCCGCGCACGTCGTACGGGGTGCAGAAGGTCGCGCAGAGGTTCTCCGGCGTGTAGTAGTAGCCGTAGATGTTGGGGCCGAGCATGCGCACGCCGTGCCTGCGGGCGATCTCGACGATCTCCTTCTGGCCCTCGACGTTCCCGGTCTCGGCGAACCCCGACGGGATCATGATCGCGCCCGCGACGCCCTTCTCGCCGACCTCCTCCAGCGCGGGGGCGACGAACTTGGCCGGGATCGCGAACACGGCCACGTCCACGTCGCCGGGCACGTCCGCGACGCTCTTGTACGCCTTGAGCCCCATGATCTCGTCGGCCTTGGGGTTGATCGGGAAGATCTGCCCCCGGTAGCCGCCGTCGATGAGGTTGCGCATGACCGAGTTGCCGATCTTGCCGGTCTCGGCGGAGGCGCCGATCACGGCGACCGCGCGCGGCTTGAAGATCCGCTTCATCTGCCGCAGGATCTCCTCGCGCGGCAGCCGCTCGACCTCGGGCTGCGGCTGCCCGATGATGACGCGCACATCCGCGGCGACCGCTCCGTTCGCGTCGGCGAAGACGGGGTTGAGGTCCACCTCGACGATCTCCGGGATGTCCGTGACCAGCCTGCCGACGCGTTCGATCAGCGCCGCCAGCGCCTCTCTGTTGGCCGGTTCCGCACCGCGGACGCCACGGAGGATCTCGGCCGCCTTGATGTCGTCCAGCATCCCCAGCGCGTCTTCCCCCGAAACCGGGGCAAGCCTAAATGTAACGTCCTTAAGTACCTCTACCAGGACACCGCCGAGGCCGAAGGCGATGACCTTGCCGAAGGTGGGGTCGGTGACCGCGCCCACGATGACCTCGTGGCCGCCACCGACGAGCTGCTGCACCTGGATGCCGTCGATCTTCGCGTCGGGGTTGTACGTGCGGGCGTTGGCCAGGATCGTGGCGTAGCCCTCGCGTACCTCCTCGGCGTTCTTCACACCGACGAGCACGCCGCCGGCGTCCGTCTTGTGCAGGATGTCGGGCGAGACGATCTTCAGCACGACCGGGAACCCGATCTCCCCGGCCAGCCGCGCCGCCTCCTCCGCCGACGTGGCCAGCCCCTCGCCGGGGGTGGCGATGCCGTACGCCTGGCACAGCTCGCGGCCCTCGGGAGCGGTCAGGGCGGTGCGCCCCTCGGCGAGCGCCTTCTCGATGACTTCCCTCGCGGCCACTTTAAATGACTCCGTTCGTCTTGAGTTGAGCCAGCTCGTCCGCGCTCACGCCGAGCTCGCCGTAGATCTCCTGGTTGTGCTCGCCGAGCAGCGGCGGCGTGTGAACGTCCACCGGCGAGTCCGAGAGCTGCAGCGGGCTGCCCACGGTCACGAACTCGCCGCGCTCCGGGTGCTCGACGGTCACGACGATGCCCTCGTCGCGCAGGCTCTCGTCCTCCACCAGCTCCTTGGTGGACAGGATCGGCCCGCAGGGGATGTTCTCTGAGTTGAGCCGGTCGAGCACCGTCCACTTGTCGTGGCGGATCGTCCACTCCTCGATGAGCTGGAACATCTTGTCCAGCTTGGTCAGGCGCGCCTCCGGCGTCGCCCACTCGGGGTCCTCGACCAGCTCGGGGCGGCCGATGATGGTCGCGATCGGCTTCCAGCCGACCGGCTGGACGATGACGTAGATGTAGTCGTTCGGGCCGCCGGGGGCGCAGCGCACCGCCCAGCCCGGCTGGCCGCCGCCGCTGGCGTTGCCGGAGCGCGGCACCTCGTCGTTGAACGTCCTGTTCGGGTACTCGCGCAGCGGGCCGTGCACCAGACGCTGCTGGTCACGCAGCTTCACGCGGCACAGGTTCAGCACGGCGTGCTGCATGGCCACCTGTACGCGCTGCCCGCGCCCGGTCTGGTTGCGCTGGAAGAGGGCCGCCAGGATGCCGGCCACCGCGTGGATGCCGGTGCCCGAGTCGCCGATCTGGGCGCCGGTGGCCAGCGGCGGGCCCTCCTCGAAGCCCGTGGTGCTCATCGAGCCGCCCATGGCCTGGGCGATCACCTCGTACGCCTTGAACTTGGCGTACCTGCCCTGGCCGAAGCCCTTGATCGAGGCGTACACCAGGCGGGGGTTGAGCTCCTGCAGGCGCTCCCACGAGAAGCCCATCCGATCGACCGCGCCGGGACCGAAGTTCTCCACCAGGACGTCGGCGCTCTTCACCAGCTCGGTGAAGATCTCCTTGCCGCGCTCGCTCTTCATGTTCAGGGTGATGCTGCGCTTGTTGCAGTTGAGCATCGTGAAGTAGAGGCTGTCGACATCGGGCACGTCGCGAAGTTGCTGCCTGGTGATGTCGCCGGTCGGGGCCTCCAGCTTGACCACGTCGGCGCCCAGCCAGGCGAGGAGCTGGGTGGCCGACGGGCCCGACTGGACGTGGGTCATGTCGAGGACTCGGACACCTTCGAGAGCCTTCATATCGGGTTCCCCTACTTGTACATGGTCTGGTTCATGGTTCCGGGGGCGTAGACCTCTGGATCGACCCAGACGTTGATCAGTGAGGGCTTGCCCGACTGCCTGGCCCGCTCCAGAGCGGGGCGGATCTCGGCCGGGTCGCGTACCTCCTCGCCGTGGCCGCCGAGGAGCTTGGCGAAGTCCCCGTAGCGGATGTCGCCGAGGGTGTTGCCGACGCGGGCCCGGTCCTGGCCGTACTTGGCGGCCTGGCCGTACCTGATCTGGTTCATCGAGGAGTTGTTGCCGATGACGCCGATGAACGGCAGGTCGAAGCGGACCATCGTCTCGAAGTCCCAGCCGGTAAGGCTGAAGGCGCCGTCGCCGAACAGGCACAGCACCTCCTTCTCGCGCCGCGCCTGCTTGGCCGCCATCGCGAAGGCCATGCCGACGCCGAGCGTGCCGAGCGGCCCCGGGTCCATCCAGTGGCCTGGGGACTTGGGCTGCACCACCTGGCCGGAGAAGGTGACGATGTCGCCGCCGTCGCCGATGTAGATGGTGTCCTCGGTCAGGAACTCGTTGATCTCGTGGACGAGGCGGTAGGGGTCGATGGGGCTGGAGTCGGAGAGCTGGCGGGGCAGGCGCTTCTCGTACGCCTGGGTCTCGACGTTGCGCAGCTCCTCCAGCCACTCCTTGCGGCGAGCCGCGCCGTTCTCGATGCGCCCGGTCGCGGCCTGGGCCGCCGCCGAGAGGATGAGGCCGGCGTCGCCCACGATCCCCAGGTCGATGTCCCGATTTTTCCCGACAGTGCGGTAGTCGAGGTCGATCTGCACGACCTTCGCCGTCGGCGACAGGCGCTTGCCGTAGCCCATCCGGAAGTCGAACGGGGTGCCGACGATGATGATCAGGTCGGCCTCGGTGAAGGCGTAACGGCGGCTGAGCTGGTAGTGGTGCGGGTCCCCCGGCGCGAGCGTGCCGCGGCCCGAGCCGTTCATGTACGCCGGCACGTTCAGCGACCTGACGAAGTCGATGGCCGAGTCGGTCGCCCGGCACGTCCAGACCTGGCTGCCGAGCAGGATGCACGGCTTCTCGGCGTGCGCCAGCAGGTCGGCCAGCCGCTCGATCGCCTCGGGGTCGCCCTGCTGCCGGGTGGAGGCCCGGTAGCGGCCGGGCGTGGGGATGCGCGCCTTCTCGATCGGGACCTTCGCGTCGAGCACGTCACGCGGGATCTCCAGGAACGACGGCCCCGGCGCGCCGTTGTAACACTCGCGGAAGGCCATCGACACGATGTCGGCCACCCGTTCCGTGCTCGGCACCGTGGCGGCGAACTTGGTGATCGGGGTCATCATGTCCACGTGCGGCAGGTCCTGGAGCGAGCCCATCTTGTGCTGGCTCAGCGCTCCCTGACCGCCGATGAGCAACATGGGGCTCTCCGCGCGGAAGGCGTTGGCCACGCCCGTGACCGCGTCGGTCGTGCCCGGTCCCGCGGTGACGACGGCGCAGCCCGGTTTGCCGGTGATGCGCGCGTACCCGTCCGCCGCGTGAGCGGCTACCTGCTCGTGGCGTACGTCGATGACCTCGATGCCCTCATCGACGCAGCCGTCATAGATATCGATGATGTGGCCGCCGCAGAGCGTGTAGATCACATCCACGCCCTCGGCCTTGAGTGCCTTGGCTACGAGATGACCGCCAGAGATCGTTTCCGACATCATGCCACCCTTTCCCGGCGACTAAGCCCACTGTCTTCCGCATACTGCATACCGTATGAACGCAATGGTTACTCCCTTGCGATCGGCCTGTCTAGCCCCCCAGGGGCAACTCGATCAGCTCCACCCGCTCGCCGCCCCACCCCGGCGGCACCACTGCCAGGGCATCCGCCAGCGCCGCGCCCCACAAAGACCCGGGCCGGTCATGTCCCACCGGCGCCGCGCCCCTTTCCGACCTTCTGACCGGCACCAACCTGGTGTCCCGCGCATGCGCTCGCACCGTCCCGGCCAGCGCGCTCGTCTCCTTGACGGCGGGTGTTCCGGTCAGCTCACGCAGGATGGGGGCCAGCAGCGTGAGCGCGGCGGCCAGGGCCGCGAACGGATTTCCCGGGAGCCCCACGAGCAGCCGGCCGTCGGGCAGGCGGGCGAGGAGCTGCGGGTGCCCCGGGCGTACGGCGACGCCGTCGATGAGCACGTCGGCGCCCAGGTCGTGGAGCACGGCCCGCAGGTGGTCGGCCGGACCCTTGGAGGAGGCCCCGCACACGACCACGACGTCCGCCCCGGCCGCCCTGCCGCCTTCCCGCGAGGCATACCCGCGCTCCGGCAAGCGCCTGCCTTCCTGCGAGGCACGCCCACGTTCCGGCCAGTGCGCGCCTTCCCGCGAGGCGCGCCCGTGCTCCGGCCAGGGCCCGCCGAGCGCGGCGCGAAGCGCGTCGGGGCCGTCGGGGAGCCGGGTCCTGTCCGTGACCCGGCCTCCCGCCCACTCCACCAGGCCCGGCAGGAACGGCCCGATGGCGTCGCGCACCCGTCCCGGCGCGGGCAGCCCCTCATCGACCACCTCGTCGCCGGTGACCAGCACCGCCACGCGCGGCCACGGCCGTACCAGCAGGGTGTCGTGACCGAGGGCGGCGGCCAGCCCGAGCGCGACCGGCGTCACCACCGCGTCCGCCCCGAGCACGGCGGCGCCCTCGGCGATGTCCTCACCGCGCCGCCTGATGTGCCTGCCCGCCTCGGCGACGCCGTCCACCCACGCGACCCCCGAACCGGGCGCCGCCGATCCTCCGGCCACGGCGGACGCCCGCTCCCACGGCATCACCGCCTCGGCCCCCACCGGCACCGGCGCCCCGGTGGCGATCTCGATCGCCTCCCCCGGCTCCAGCGCTTTGCGGTAGGGCTCACCTCCGGCCAGGACTTGGGCGACCACCCGCCACGGCCCGCGACCCGCCACCGCGTAGCCGTCCATCGCCGAGACGTCCACGCCGGGCACCGCGACCAGCGCCGTCAACGAGCCGGCCAACCGGCACCCGAGGGCCTCGGAAAGCGGCATCGAAGTGGGCTTCAAAGGATCGGCGGCACCCGCCGCGAGGGCCCGCGCCGCGGCCCATGACATCGCTTCCACCACAGGTCCATGCCACAGAACGGGCACAGGCACACTCCTTGACCCTCGTTTTTCCATACTGTATACCGAATGCACGGTAAGGTCGCGGTCCGGCGGCCCGCCGCGAGCAACGGGGCCCCGTGCATATCGGCAGGTCGGCACGCCGCAGCTACGGGGCCCGTGCTTACATTCCGACGCGAGAACGGAGCGGAGCATGAAAGTCGCTGTTCTTGGCGCCGGCGCCATCGGCGCATACGTTGGGGCCTGCCTCCACAGATCAGGAGTCGAGGTGCACCTCATCGCGAGAGGCCCGCACCTGCAGGCGATACGCCGCGCCGGTGTGCGGGTGCTCACCCCCAGGGGCGATTTCACCGCCCACCCCCATGCCACCGACGACCCCACCCAGGTCGGCCCGGTGGACCACGTCTTCCTGGGCCTCAAGGCGAACAGTTACGCCTCGGCGGGCCCCATGATCGAGCCGCTCCTTAACGAGACCACGAGCATCATCGCCGCGCAGAACGGCATCCCCTGGTGGTACTTCCACGGGCTCAAGGGCCCGTACGAGGGCTGCCGCATCGAGAGCGTCGACCCGGGCGGCACGGTGACATCCGCGTTACCTCTGCACCGCGCGATCGGCTGCGTCGTCTACGCCGCCACAGAGATCGAGGAACCCGGCGTGATCCGCCACCTCGAAGGCACCCGCTTCTCCATCGGCGAGCCCAGCGGCGAGCTGACCGAGCGGTGCGCCGCCTTCAGCCGGGCCGCCGTCGAGGGCGGGCTGAAGTGCCCGGTGGAGAGTGACCTCCGCCGGGACGTCTGGATCAAACTCATGGGAAACATCGCCTTCAACCCGATCAGCGCGCTCGCCAGGGCGACGATGGCCGGGATCTGCCGCCACGACGGCACCAGGGAACTGGTCGTCGCCATGATGCGGGAGACCGTGGACGTGGCCCGGCGGGTGGGCTGCGATCCGGGGATCTCCATCGAGCGCCGCATGAGGGGCGCGGAGAAGGCGGGCGAGCACAAAACCTCCACACTCCAGGACCTGGAGAAGGGCAAACCGCTGGAGCTCGACGTGCTGCTGGCCGCGGTCGTCGAGCTGGCAGATCTCACCGGAGCCGAGGTCCCGACGCTGCGCGCGATCCACGCGGTGAGCGACCTGCTGAACGAGAACCTTGTCCGTGCGGTCTAGCTGGGCATACCGTGAATTGTATACAGAATGGAGGGATCATGAGCTATGACCGCCTGACCCATCCACTGGTGCGCGAGGACGGCGAGCTGCGTAAGGCGTCGTGGGACGAGGCACTGGAACGAGCGGCGGAGGGCTTCCGCCGCAATATCGACCGGCACGGCCCCGACAGCTTCTCGATGTTGTCGTGCGCCCGCTCCACCAACGAGATGAACTACATCGGGCAGAAGTTCACGCGCGTGGTGATCGGCACCAACAACGTGGACTCCTGCAACCGCACCTGCCACGCCCCCAGCGTGGCGGGCCTGTCGGCGGTGTTCGGGAGCGGCGGTGGCACCTCCTCCTACCAGGAGGTGGAGGACACCGACGTGATACTGATGTGGGGTTCGGCGGCTCGCAACGCCCACCCCATCTTCTTCCAGCACGTGCTCAAGGGCATCCACAAGGGCGCCAAGATGTTCGCGGTGGACCCCCGCCGCACCGGCACCGCGCAGTGGGCCGACCTCTGGCTGGGTCTCAACGTGGGCACCGACATCCCGCTCGCCCACGCGGTGGCCCGCGAGATCATCCACGCGGGGCTGCACAACGAGGCGTTCATCGAGCGGGCCACGTCCGGCTTCGAGGAGTTCAAGGCGTGCGTCGAGCCCTGGACGCTGACCGCGGCCGAGCAGGTGACCGGGGTGCCCGCGGACGCCATCCGCGAGCTGGCCCACACCTACGCCCGCGCCGACCGCGCCCAGCTCTGCTGGACGCTGGGCATCACGGAGCACCACAACGCGACCGACAACGTACGGGCGCTGATCAACCTGTCCCTGCTGACCGGCCACGTCGGCCGCTACGGCTCGGGCCTGTCGCCGCTGCGCGGGCAGAACAACGTGCAGGGCGGCGGCGACATGGGCGCCATCCCCAACCGCCTGCCGGGCTTCCAGGACATCCTCGACCCCGGCATCAGGCAGCGGTTCGAGGGCGCGTGGGGGCGGGAGATCCAGCCCCGCTACGGCCGCAACCTCACCGAGATGCTGGAGGGGATGGCCGAGGGCGAGGTCACCACCTGCTACATGATCGGCGAGAACCCGGTGCAGTCCGAGGCCGACTCGCTGGGCTGCATCAAGCGGCTGTCCATGCTCGATCACCTCGTCGTCCAGGACATCTTCCTCACCAAGACCGCGCAGATGGCCGACGTGGTGCTGCCGGCCAGCGCCGCCTGGTGCGAGGCGGACGGCACGTTCACCAACAGCGAGCGGCGGGTCCAGCGGGTGCGCAAGGCCCTGGAGCCGCCGGGTGAGGCGCGCGACGACATCTGGATCATGTGCGAGATCGCCCGCAGGCTGGGTCACGACTGGGCCTACGACGGCGCGGAGGAGGTCTGGAACGAGTTGCGCGCCCTGTCGCCGCAGCACCACGGCATGAGCTACCAGCGGCTGGCCGACCTGCAGGGCATCCAGTGGCCCTGCCCGTCGGAGGACGAGCTGGAGCCCCCCTACCTGCACGGGCGGCTCTGGGAGAGCGACCCGGTCAGGCGGGGCACGCCGGCGCCGTTCGCGGTGTTGCGGCACTCGCCGCCGGTGGACCTGCTGGACGAGGAGTACCCGCTGCGGCTGACGACCGGGCGGCGGCTGGACTCCTACAACACGGGCGTGCAGTCGTCCGGGTACGCCTCGCCCCTGCGGCGCGGCGAGACCATCGAGCTGTGCCCCGAGGACGCGGAGCGGCTCGGCCTGGAGGCGGGCGAGGAGGTGCGGATCACCTCGCGGCGCGGCTCGGTGGTCGCGCCGGTCTACATCGATCCAGGGCTGCGGCCGGGGCTGGTGTTCATGACCTTCCACTTCCCTGACGAGGTGGACACCAACGTCCTGACCATCGAGGCGACCGACCCGATCTCGGGCACGGCCGAGTTCAAGGCAGCCGCCGTACGTGTCGAGAAGCTCGTCAAGGCCGGGTGAACAGATGGATCTGAGATTCCGCGGCGCCAAGCCGTCAGAGGAAGAGCGCGCGGCCGTGGACGCCCTGCTGGGGCCGCCTGCCACGGCGTGGGAAGGCGGTTCGCGCACCGCGTCCGACCTGCGCGTGGCAGCCCGCGCCGAGGCCGCGCGCGACCAGTTGCTGCCCGTGCTACACGCGGTCAACGACCGGGTGGGCTGGATCAGCGAGGGGGCGCTGGAGTATGTCTGCCGCCGGCTGACCATCCCGCCTGCCGAGGCCTACGGGGTGGCGACGTTCTACTCGCTGTTCTCCCTGGAGGAGCGGCCCAAGCGGGTGCTGCACGTCTGCACGGACCTGGCCTGCCAGGCCAAGGGCGCCCAGGCGGTACGCGATCGGGTCGAGGAGCGCTTCGGCCCGCCCGGCTCGTCCTGGCAGGAGAGCCCCTGCCTCGGCATGTGCGAGCGGGCCCCGGCCGCGCTCGCCCTGGAGGCCGGTCAGCCCCACAGGGCCGAGGTGTACGCCCCCGCCACCCCCGACACGATCACCACCATGACCGGGGTGACGCCCAGCTCCAACGGGCACGCGCCGAGCGTCAACGTCACCGGCGAGACCCCCGAGAAGACGGCCGTGCCGCAGTCCGGCGACCCCGGCCTGATCCTGCTGCGGCGGATCGGCGTCGTGGACCCGGCCAGCCTGGACGACTACCGGGCGGCCGGCGGCTACACGGCCCTGCGCAGGGCCTTCGACCTCGGTCCCGCCGGAGTGATCCGCGAGGTGCTGGAGTCGGGCCTGGTCGGCAGGGGCGGCGCCGCCTTCCCCACCGGCCGCAAATGGGACGCC
Source organism: Nonomuraea insulae (assembly GCF_042656245.1). Classification (NCBI taxonomy): domain Bacteria; kingdom Bacillati; phylum Actinomycetota; class Actinomycetes; order Streptosporangiales; family Streptosporangiaceae; genus Nonomuraea; species Nonomuraea insulae. The sequence goes on along the minus strand of NZ_JBHSPA010000011.1, from coordinate 22,980 downwards.
GCCGCCCGCCAGCCCGACCATCCGCACTATCTGGTCTGCAACGCCGACGAGAGCGAGCCGGGCACGTTCAAGGACCGCGCCCTGATGGAGGGCGACCCGTACGCGCTGGTGGAGGCGATGACGATCGCCGCGTACGCCACCGGCTGCGCCAAGGGTTACCTCTACATCCGGGGCGAGTACCCCCGGGCGACCGCGCGGTTGCAACACGCGATCGAGACCGCCCGCTCCCGCGGGCTGCTCGGCGACGACATCCTCGGCAAGGGGCTGTCGTTCGACATCGAGCTGCGCAGGGGCGCGGGCGCGTACATCTGCGGCGAGGAGACCGCGATCTTCAACTCCATCGAGGGGCAGCGGGGCGAGCCGCGCAGCAAACCCCCGTTCCCGGTGGAGAAGGGGTTGTTCGGCAAGCCGACCGTGGTCAACAACGTCGAGACGCTGATCAACGTGCTGCCGATCCTGGAGCAGGGCGCGCAGGCGTACGCGGCGGCCGAGCCGAAGTTGTTCTGCGTCTCGGGCGCCGTCGAGAAGCCCGGCGTGTACGAGCTGACCTTCGGCGCGACCCTGCGCGAACTGCTGGACCTGACCGGCACCACCGGCACGACCAGGGCGGTGCTGCTCGGCGGCGCGGCCGGCGCGTTCGTCACCGACCTGGACATCCCGCTCACCTTCGAGGGCACCAGGAACGCCGGCGCCACGCTCGGCTCCGGCGTGGTGCTCGTCATCGACGACACCGTGGACCTCAAGGGGCTCCTGCTGCGCATCGCGGAGTTCTTCCGCGACGAGTCCTGCGGGCAGTGCGTGCCCTGCCGGGTGGGCACCGTACGCCAGGAGGAGGCCCTGCACCGCCTCTCACGCCGGGTCGATCACAGTGACCTGGTGTTGTTGCGCGAGGTCGGACAGACCATGCGCGACGCCTCCATCTGCGGCCTCGGGCAGACCGCCTGGAACGCCGTGGAATCGGCCATCGACCGCCTGGGAGTGTTCAAATGATCCCGCTCCAGCCACCCCGCCGGCTCATCGACGTCGAGATCGACGGCGAGGCCGTACGGGTGCCAGAGGGCTCGACGATCCTCGACGCCTGCGAAGCGGCGGGCAAGGACATCCCGACCCTCTGCTACGGCGACACGCTCACCCCGAAGAACGCCTGCCGGGTCTGCGTCGTGGAGGTGGAGGGCGCCAGGACGCTGGCTCCCGCCTGCTCCAGGAAGGCGGAGAAGGGCATGAAGGTCGGCACGGACACCGAGCGGGCCAGGCAGAGCCGCAAGGTCGTGCTGGAGCTGCTCGGCTCCTCGGTGGACATGTCCACCACGCCGCGCGCGGCCGAGTGGACCGACGAGTACGGCGCCGACCCCGCCAGGTTCGGCGACGACGCGGCCACGGTCCAGCAGCCCGCCAAGGTGGACAACGACCTCTACGTGCGCGACTACAGCAAGTGCATCCTGTGCTACAAGTGCGTGGACGCCTGCGGCGACCAGTGGCAGAACACCTTCGCCATCGGCGTCGCGGGCCGGGGGTTCGACTCGACGATCTCCACGGAGTTCGACGCCCCGCTCACCGACTCGGCCTGCGTCTACTGCGGGAACTGCGTCGAGGTCTGCCCGACGGGCGCGCTGTCGTTCAAGACCGAGTACGACATGCGGGCCGAGGGCACCTGGGACGAGTCCCAGCAGACCGAGACCACGACGATCTGCAGTTACTGCGGGGTCGGCTGCAACCTGACCCTGCACGTGCAGGACAACAAGATCGTCAAGGTGTCCTCGCCGCACGACAACCCGGTCACGAAGGGCAACCTCTGCGTGAAGGGGCGGTTCGGGTACGGCTATGTCTAGGGTCGCCGTCAAGAAGCGCATCCTGCGGGTGCAGGACACCGTCCGCGTACGCAAGATCGACTCGCTGGCCGCCGAGGAGCCGCTGGAGATCAGGCTCGACGGCACCCCGCTGACCGTGACCATGCGCACCCCGGGCGACGACTTCGACCTGGCCGCCGGGTTCCTGGTCAGCGAGGGCGCCGTGGGCTCGGCTGACGACATCGCCACGATCCGCTACTGCGCGGGCGCGACGGTGGACGGCGCGAACACCTACAACGTCCTCGACGTACGGCTCGCGCCAGGCGTCCAGGCGCCCGAGCCGCGCAACTTCTACACCACCTCCTCCTGCGGCGTCTGTGGCAAGGCGTCGCTGGAGGCGGTACGCACGGTGGCGCGCTGGAGCCCGGCTGACGACCCGGTCGACCTGGCGCAGTCGACTGTCGCGGGCCTGCCGGGCCGGCTGCGCGCGGCCCAGAGGGTCTTCGACAGAACCGGGGGCCTGCACGCGGCCGGCCTGTTCACGGCCGACGGCGAGCCTCTGTGCGTACGCGAGGACGTCGGCCGCCACAACGCCGTGGACAAACTGCTCGGCTGGGCCCTGCGCGACGGGCGGCTGCCGTTGCGGGGCACCGTGCTGATGGTGTCCGGCAGGGCGTCGTTCGAGCTGGTGCAGAAGGCCGTCATGGGAGGGATCCCGGTGCTCGCCGCGGTCTCCGCGCCGTCCTCACTCGCGGTCGAACTGGCCGCCGAGGAGGGGCTGACGCTCATCGGATTCCTGCGCGGGGACTCGATGAACGTCTACACGGGCGAGGAGCGGCTGAGCCTGGGCACAGACGTCACCTCGGGCGCCGGCAACGGCTCTGCCGGCGCACGATCACCGGGGTGATGAACGGGATGCCGTACGGCGGGAGCCTGGCCCCCAGCCCCGCCGTCCGGCATCCCACATATCTGATTGCCTCACTCCGTGAGGCGGGCTCGGTCGCCAGATGCCGCCGTCTTCCCCCGCTCTGGTCGCTACGCTCCCGCCGCTCCTCCAGACGACGGCACTCCCTCGCCCAGGAGATTTTGACAACCGTTTTCATTTTGGCGCATACTGACTCACATGATGTCAGGATTTTCCCGGTCGTGTGCTGTTGGTGTGCTGGCCACAGCCGCGCTGCTCACCACCGCTGCCTGCGGATCCGGCTCCGCCCAGACCACCACCCCCGAGGGCGGGAAGCCCGAGGTGATCGCCGCCTTCTACCCGCTGCAGTGGCTGACCGAGCAGGTCGGAGGATCCGACGCCCAGGTGAAGGTGCTGACCGCGCCCGGCGTCGAGCCGCACGACCTGGAGCTGAGCATCCAGCAGGTGACCGAGGTCAAGGACGCCGCGCTCACCGTCTACATCAAGGGCGTCCAGCCGGCCGTGGACGACGCCGTGGACACGGAGAAGAGCTTCGACGCCGCCACCGCCGTCACGACCATCCCGGCGGGCGAGCACGCCGGGGAGGAGGGCGGCCACGAGGAGGTGCCGTACGACCCGCACCTCTGGCTCGACCCCTCCCGCCTGGCCACCGTCGCCACGAAGCTCGCCGAACGCCTGGCCACGGCCGACCCCGCGCACGCCCAGGGCTACAAGGACCGCGCCGCGAAGACGGCCACCGCGCTCGGCGCCCTCGACCAGGAGTTCACCAAGGGCCTGACCACGTGCAGGACCAAGACCCTGGTCACCGCGCACGAGGCGTTCGGCTACCTCGCCGACCGGTACAAGCTCAAGCAGGTCGGCATCACGCTCGACCCGGAGGCGGAGCCGTCCCCCGCCCGCCTGTCCGAGGTCGCCAAGCTGGCCAAGACCGAGGGCGTCACCACGATCTTCACCGAGTCCCTGGTCAGCCCGAAGGTGGCCGAGGTGCTCGCGAGCCAGGTCGGCGCCAAGACCGCCGTGCTCGACCCGCTGGAGAGCAAGCCCTCGGGCGACTACGTGTCCGCGATGCGCGATAACCTCAAAACCCTACAAACAGCACTGGGGTGTACGGCATGAGCGAAACGGCCTTCGCGATGACCGACGGCCGGGTCTCCTTCGATGGCAAGCCCGTCCTGCGGGGAATCGACCTGACCGTATGTCCCGGGGAGGTCGTCGCCCTCCTGGGCTCCAACGGCTCGGGCAAGTCCACGCTGGTCCGCACGCTGCTCGGCCTCACGCCGCTGACCGCCGGCCAGACTTTGGTGTACGGGAGCCCGCCCGGCAAGTTCCGCGACTGGTGGCGCATCGGCTACGTGCCGCAGCGACTCCAGGTCGGCGGCGGCGTGCCCGCGACCGTACGCGAGGTCGTCGCCTCCGGGCGGATCGCCAGGCAGAGCCGCTTCCGCAGGACCAGCGCGGCCGACAAGGCGGCCGTGGCGAGCGCCCTGGAGGCCATCAAGCTGGCCGACCGGGCGAACGACCCCGTCCAGTCGTTGTCCGGGGGGCAGCAGCAGCGGGTGCTCATCGCCCGCGCGCTGGCCGGGGAGCCGGACACGTACGTGATGGACGAGCCCACCGCCGGCGTCGACGCAGACACCCAGCAGTTGCTCGCCGACACCCTCGCCAGGCTGGTGCTCGACGGCAAGACGGTGGTGCTGGTCGCGCACGAGCTGGGCCCGCTGGAGCCGATCATCACGCGCGGCGTGGTGATCCGCGAGGGCCGCGTCGCCCACGACGGCCGGCCGCCGCGCCCCGAGGGCGACTGCGCGCGGCCGGGACACGAGCATCAGCACCCGCACTCCGCCGAGCCCGTCGGAGGACCGCTCACCGGGTGGCAGGGGGAACCAAGGTGATCTTCGAACTTCTGCAGGAACAGCTCTTCCAGCTCGCGCTCGTCGCGGCGCTGCTGGTCGGGCTGTGCGCGCCCGCCGTGGGCACGTTCATCGTGCAGCGGCGGCTGGCGCTCCTGGGCGACGGCGTCGGGCACGTGGCGCTGACCGGCGTGGCGCTGGGCTTCCTGACCGGCACCGCGCCCGTGCTCACCGCCGTCCTGGTGTCCATCGCCGGGGCCGTGGCCATCGAGCTGGTCAGGGCGCGCGGGCGGACCAGCGGTGACGTGGCGCTGGCGCTGCTGTTCTACGGGGGGATCGCGGGCGGTGTCATGCTCATGGGCATCGCGCCCGGCGGGAGCAACGCCAAGCTGAACTCCTACCTGTTCGGGGCCATCGCCAGCGTCACCCCGCTGGACATCTGGGTCATCGCCGTGCTGGCCGTCGCCGTGATCGCGGTCGTCCTGATCTTCGGCAGGGAGTTGTTCGTGCTCTGCCAGGACGAGGAGATGGCCAGGGCCAGCGGCCTGCCGGTGCGCTTCCTCAGCCTGCTCATCGCCGTCACCGCCGCGCTCACCGTGGTCATCGCCATGCGGGTGGTCGGGCTGCTGCTGGTCTCCGCCCTGATGGTGATCCCGGTGGCGACCAGCCAGCAGCTCACGCGCGGATTCCGTACGACGATGGGGCTGGCCATGTTGTTCGGGGTGCTGGCGTCCGTGGGCGGACTGCTGGCCTCCACCTACTCCGCCAAGGTGCCGCCGGGAGCCGCGATCGTGCTTCTTGCGCTCGCCGGCTTCGTCCTGGCGCTCGGTGTCGGTAAATTCGTACGGCGAGGCCGTATCCAGGAGTCGACATTGAGCGAGCGACCAAAGTTGCGCGTCGAGGAGGTCGCATGACCACAAGGCGCGATGCCGTACACGACACCCTTCGCAAGAACGAGGGGTTCCGCAGCGCGCAGGACGTCTATGCCGAGATGCGCCTGCACGGGGCGAAGATCGGACTGACCACCGTCTACCGGGCGCTGCAGGCGCTGGCCGACGGGGGCAAGGTCGACGTGTTGCGCACGGACGACGGCGAGTCCGTCTACCGCGCGTGCGCGACCGACAGCCATCACCACCACCTGGTGTGCCGGCAGTGCGGGCACACCGTCGAGGTGGCCGGGCCCGCCGTGGAGCGGTGGGCGGAGATGGTGGGGAGTGAGCACGGGTTCACGGGGATCACACACACGGTTGAGGTCTTCGGCACCTGCTCGTCCTGCTCACAACCGGCCAGAACAGGCTGACGCCCCTTCGGGGGCTCGCCCGTTCTGGTATCCCGCACAACCGGCTGAGGCCTGTTCAGAGGCCTACCTGCACACCCTCAGCCGGCCTGCACCGGGTCCTCCGGCTTGTCCGCCGCTGGGACAACCTGGGGGATCACCGGAGCGGGGGCGGACCGGGAACCTCCGCGGGAGCCGTACAGGACGCCCATCACGATCACCGCGCACCCGGCAAGTTGCAACACCGACGGCCGCTCACCGAGGGCCAGAGCGGAGATCGCCACCGTCGTCATGGGCTGGATCAGCAGCAGCAGCGCCGTCAGGGCGGCGGGCTGACGCGGCAGCGAGAACGTGATCAGCGACCACCCCAGCACCTGCGGCCCCAGCGCCAGCACGATCAGCCACCAGTGCCCCGGCCAGTTCGGTACGAAGTCAGCGCCCCCGAACAACGGGCTGAGCAGCGCGATGACGATCGTGGCCACCACGGTCGCATGCGCCAGCAGCCCCGCGGCCCGCTCGGGCCCGGACTTCATCAGCAACAGGAACGCCGCGTAGGAGATGGACGTCGCCACCCCCGCGAGCACCCCCATCATCGGATCCTGGCCATAGGCGGCGCTGTCGAACACCCCGGAGATCAGCACGACCCCGGCGAACACGACCGGTGTGCCGACCATCAACCGCGTGGACGGCCGCTCCCCGAACAACCCCCAGGCCGCGAACGCCACGATGAACACCTGCAGATTGCCCAGCACGGTGGCCAGCCCCGCGCCCACGTAGTCGATCGCGTGATGCCAGAACAGCAGGTCGAGCGCGAACACCACCCCCGCGAGCGAGGCCGGCAACATCGCCTTGCGCGGCATCGGCCCCAGTCTTCTGCGTTCCAGCCAGGCCAGTAACAACATCGGCGGTACGGCGTACGCACAGCGGAACAACGCGGACGTGGCAGGCGATACACCCGACAGCCGCACCAGAGGAGCGGAGGTGGAGATGACGAGCGCACCGACGATCGCGATCAGCACGATACGGCGATGTGCACTCATAGAAACCCCCGGAGTCCCTGACAGGAGATACGCTGCGACCACGCTAGAACCCGGTTTCGACAGGAGTCAACATGCCGTTTGGCCATGACATGGTGCATTCTCTGGCCACCCTCGTCGACCTGGTCAACACCTCGCCGTCCACCGGCGGCGACGAGGCTCTGCCCAGCTTGGCCGAGTTGCAGGCGTTCGTGGAATCCCGTCAGGTCAGCGGCATCGGCACACTCACGCCCCGCGACCTCGGCCAGGTCCGCATGGTGCGCGAAGCCTTCCACCGCGTCTTCACGGCCCAGGACCAGCCGACGGCCGTACGCACCCTGAACGCCCTGCTGTCCGAGACCCGCATCACCCCCAGACTCACCGAACACGACGGCCACCCCCTGCACGTGCACTACTTCGCCGCCGACGCGACCCTGTCGGAACACCTGGCGGCCGACTGCGGCGTGGCCCTGGCCCATCTGCTGGTGGAGGGCGAGGTGGAACGCCTGCGCACCTGCTCGGCCCCCGACTGCGACCGGGTGTTCGTCGACGAGTCCCGCAACCGCTCCCGGGTCTACTGCGACAGCCGCACGTGCGGCAACCGCATGCACGTAGCCGCCTACCGCGCCCGCCGCCGCGCCTGACCGCTTCGGACCTCCGCGAGGGACGCTCACGCGCACACGGGCTCCGGACAGCGCCTCCCAAGGGGGCCCGCCCCCTTTCGAACCCCCAACTGCGAGGTCCTCACACGAAGACGCGCTACGCGCGACAAGGCTCGGGCAGCGCTCTGTGGGGGCACGCCCCCACACCCCCAAGCGGGGACCTGCCGGCCCCCGCACCCCCGGACGCGATCCCGATCACCACACGAATATGCGTCGGCCACCGCCAAGCGGAAGACCATCACCTGATGACGGCTGAACTCCTCATCGCCTGCCATCGGCGCTGGGATGCGGATCGCCTGGAGATACTGATCACTGCGGTATGCGCGGGAAGGCCGGCTCAATGATGGCCGACCCAGATGTCCCTCACCCTCGCGGCGGCATCTTCGGCGGACAGTCGTGAGACGTCCAAGCGGATGTCGTCACCAGTGAATTCCCCCTGCTGGTCATGGAGCGCGCGGAACTCCTCCGGCGTCAGGTGAACGGGCCGGGTCCCCGCTCGTCTCTCCGCTTCGCGGAAGTCCACCTCAAGTTTCAGAATCAGCACGTCAGGCAGCGAGGCTCGATAGAGCTCGGCGGTGCTGTCCGTCAGCACATCCACCATCACCACGTCGATGTCGCCGTCCAAGAAGTTCCGGGCCAGCGCACAGCCGTTGAGCACCCCCAGCCGTTGCTGGCGAAGACCCTCCTGGCCGCTCCATGGCGCGGCATGGCCGCCGACGACCAGGTGGCGTACGTCATCGATGTCGATGAAGGCAGCACGCGGTCGCTCCCCGGCGAGGAGGCGGCCGATCGTGCTCTTCCCTACCGCTGGAGGTCCCGTGAGGATCAGTACTCGCACAACATGATCCTCTCGAACTCGCACCCCATGTCCAGGCGTTTCCTCGCCAGTAGATCAGGCACCTGGCGAGCGCCCTCCCTTGGTTGGCCGCGACAAGGAAGGCGTGTTGAGGGTTCACCACCCTTCCCCCGGCTCGGCCTCTGAGCCGACCAAGCGATTCGAACACCCTGCGATCTATTCTTGCGATTTTCGCAACCCAACCGTAGGCTTCTCACATGGCCGGGGATACAGCAGCACGAGTACGTCAACTGATCGCGGAAAGCGGCCTCACCCAAGCCGAGTTCGCCATAAAGGCAGGGCTGGACGCGCCCAAGCTGTCCAAATCGCTCTCAGGCGTACGAAGATTCACCTCGCTGGATCTGGCAAGGATCGCCGACCTGTGCGATGTGTCCGTCGACTGGCTGCTCGGCGTCGGCCCGCTCACCACCTCGACGGCCGCACGAACGTCCACCCCGTCGACGGCACCGAAGACGTCCACCTCGGCGGAGGCGGCCATCAGCGAAGCCGAGCGCCTCGCACAGCTCCGAGCCGACCTCGTTTTCCTCGGTTACCGACAAGACGTGCCGCGCTTCGAGATCGACAGAGCCGCTTCGTCCCCGGTGAACCAAGGCCGGATCCTGGCCATCAGGGCCACGGCATACGCCGCCGAGAAGGGCGTCGTGCTGTGGCGGTCTCAGGATCTCGCCGGCGCGGTGGAAGCGGCCTTCGGCGTGGATGTGCGGGTGCATCGACTGACCGACGGCTTCGATGGGTTGTCGTGGTCCGACGGCAACAGCTCGCTGATCGTCGTGGGAACCTCGGAGGTGCCGGCCCGCCAGAGGTTCACCATCGCGCACGAGCTCGGACATCTCCTCGCGGGAGAGGACCAGGCGCTCCACCTCGATGTGAACATCAACGACGCCCACCACAGGCGACGGCCCTCCGAAAAACGCGCGAACGCCTTCGCCGCGGAGGCGCTCCTGCCCGCCGAGTTGCTGCGCGACAGGGCCCGCGACATCACGTGGTCGATCGAGGCGTTCGCCCAGTTGGCGTGCGACCTCTGGGTCTCGCCCAGCGCGCTGGCGTGGCGACTGTTCGATCTCCAGCTGATCGACAAGAGCCGATGTGATTCCTTCGGCGCCTTGACCGCCTGGGACGTGGCCCGGAAGGCGAACGCCGTCGAATCGCTCGGCGAGTGGATCCAGCAGACTTCCCGGCCGCGGACCCCGGTGCCGCTGGTGCGTACGACGTTCCAGGCTTATGCCGACGGAAAGGCGACGTTGCGGCCGTACGCGAATCTGATCGGCGTCGACACCGACACGTTGCGGCAGGCCATCAGCGGCCTGGGAGAGGGCCCTTCGTTCGAATCATGACCTGGTACTGGTTCCCGGACAACACGGTCCTGTGCAACTTCGCAGCGGTCGACAGCCTTGCGCTCTTGCAACAGATCCTCCGAGAGCGGGGCCGCTGGACGGAGGCGATCGCCTTTGAGGCAACCCGCTCAGCTCGCTTCTATCCGGATCTCGGCAAGGTGGCTAATGACGGGTGGCTTGGTGACCCGATCGAGATCGATAACCCGTTGGAAGCCGGCCAAGTCGAGCGAATCCGGCGTGCCGTGTTCGGCGGCTCACCACGTGAACCGCTGAAACATCTCGGCGAAGCGCAGACCTGCCATGTGATTCGCCATTGGGAGGCCTGCTCCGGCTCCTTCTGGATCACCGATGACCGCGACGCGCTCGACTCGCATTCCACCGCATCAGGCACATCTATGACCTGCCCCTAAACGGACAGAGTGCTACCCCAGGTCCACCACGAGCCGCGAATCAACTCCTTTGCCGTGGACGGGATCGCTGCCCCTGATGTGCACGGAATGCTCCGTGACCCGCGCCCGGTAGAGCCGCGGCACCGCGGGAGGGCGTAATTCCTCCGCGGGAAACACCTGCTGCTCGGGAAACCTGGCCCGGCACGCCACCTCCACGTGCCGATCGAGCTCCTCGTCCGGCACCTACCCGGCTGTAGCCAGCAGGTAGACGGCCTGAGCGCCGCCGCCGACGGGCACGGTGGAGTCGAAGATCACGATGCTGATCTCGGGGCGTTCGGCGATGTTGCGCGAATGGTGCGACTCCGGTGAGGAGATCCAGAAGACCTCGCCGTATCCGTCGGGCGCGAAGTAGACGGGCGACACTCGCGGCCTCCCGTCTGGATCGACGGTGCCTAAAACCATGTACCTGTTGGTGTCGATGATGTGCCTGGCAAGTTCTTCCAGCTTCATCATCCTGATAAAAGCGATTTGGGTGGCCAAAGTCCACTCCTCAGGTTGTATTCCTCCGCGAGATTCCGCACCTCATCTGGGATAGTGGCCGGGTGCGCACCGTCCATATCGAGGCCAAGCCGGATCACCTGCTGCGCCTCGCACGCCAGAAGGACCCCGTGAGCGCGGTCGCTGAGATGATCTGGAACGCGCTGGACGCCGAGGCGAATCACGTCAGTGTGGACGTAGAGGTCAACGAGTTGAACGGCGTGGAATCGGTCAGCATCACCGACGACGGCCACGGCATGCCCAACGCATCCTGTGCGGGCTTCTTCGGCGGGCTCGGAGGGTCGTGGAAGACCACCGCCAAGCTCTCACCGCAGTTGAAACGCGGGCTGCATGGCCGCAGCGGGCAGGGCAGGCTGCGTGCGTTCGCGCTGGGCGAGCAGGTGCGCTGGGTCACGATCGCGCAGGCGCCCGACGGGCGGGCAGAACGCACGGTCATCAGCGGCGCCGTCGATCGGCCAGCCGACTTCGACATCTCAGACCCGGAACATGTGGACGAACTCAGCGGCACCCGGGTCGAGGCGTCCGTGCCCGCAGACTTTGTCGGCCGTCTCGTCCACGACGACACCGCTCCGCAACTGACTTCGATCTTCGCACCGTTCCTCGCCGCCAATCCCGACGTGCGGATCGCATACCAGGGGAGACCTCTCGATCCGAGCACCGTGTGGACGGACATGGCCGAATACACCGTACGCTGGCCGGACACCGACGGGCTCGCCGAGCCGCTTCTGCTGCGCGTCATCGAATGGCCCAGGAACGTCGGCCGGGTGCTGGCCCTCTGCGACGCGAGCGGGGTGGTTCTGGACGAGGCATCTCCTGGCATACAGGCTCCGGGTTATCACTTCACCGCGTACCTGCTCTGGGATGGATTCGTCGAGCGGCGCGGCACCCTGCACCTGGCGGAGATGGACGAAACGGCGGAGTTGCTCGAATCGGCGCGTGAAATGCTGCGAGCGCATTTCAAGAGGCGTGATCAGGAGCGGCGCGCCAGGCTCATTCAGGAGTGGAAGAGCGAGGGCGTCTATCCCTATTCCGGCGAGCCGGTTCTGCCTGCGCAAGCTGTCGAACGGCAGATGTTCGACGAAGTAGCCACGACCATCTCCCGCCGTCTGCCCGGCGCGCCACAGAGCAAGAAGACCACCATGCGGCTGCTCAGGGAGATCATTTCACATGATCCGAGTGGGCTTTATTCGGTGCTGGATGAGTTGTTTCGGTTGCCGCAATCGGAGCAGGAGGAACTCAAACGTATTCTGCAGCGGACCAGTCTTTCCGAGGTGATCAAGGCCACCGGGCAGGTCAGCGATCGCCTCGATTTCCTCGCCGCGCTGAAAAAACTGGTCTTCGAGCCGGAGATCAGCCAGACGGTGAAGGAACGCAGCGAGCTGCACAAGATCTTGGAACGCGAAACGTGGGTGTTCGGTGACGCGTACGCACTGATGGTCAGCGATCAGAGCCTGGACACGGTTCTCAAGCGGCACCTCCAGGAGTTGGGGCGCGAACCGGCGGACGGCAGCCTCAATCCGGTACGCCGCGAGGACGGCAGGAAGGGCATCGTCGACCTGATGCTGGGGCGGACACATCGCGGCAGTTCCGGCCGGGAGCATCTCGTGGTGGAGCTCAAAGCGCCGAGGGTCAAGATCGGTCAGGCGGAGGTGGCGCAGATCAAGAGCTACGCCAAGGCCGTCGTCGGTGATCCGCAGTTTCGAGACGCGCGGGTGTCGTGGGACTTCTGGGTCATTTCCACGGAGATGGACGACGTGGTCAGGGAGGACGCAGAGGCGCCGAATCGCCCACCGGGCTGTATCGCCGAATGGAAGGACGGCGTTCGCGTCTGGGCTCGTACGTGGAGCGAGATCATCGATGACTGCGAGGACCGGCTGCACTTCTACCGGGAAAGGCTGAACCACGACCCGGCCACGGAGCACGCGGTGCAATACCTGCGGCGAGTGCACGGGCAGGTTGCACCCGAGGCGGCAGTGAACTGAATCGCCCAGGCCGTACTGACAAGCTCCGGTTCGTCCACGAGGGGCGCGGTTGATGTGGCATCGATCAGGATCTGGCTCCGCACCCCCTTGAATCATGGGTTCGGCCGGATGGACGTGATCGTCGGAGGCGTGCCAGACTGGCGGCGACACATCAACACAAGCTTGTCAGCGCCTGGTCGGTCGGTGGAGTGCGCTGGCGTGCTCGCTCGGCCGCGAGCACGGCCAGTCACGCCTCCACGCGGATCGCGGGATCACGGTCGTGTACGCACCGAGCCGTACACGAAAGGACGACCATGTCCACCGACCAGTTCGGGCTCGCCGAAGGCGACTACGTCCCTGATCCCGATCGTGACACGACGCTGCTCCTCGACGCGTTCTACGACCATCTCGCCGCGACTCTGCGCGAGCAGGCGCTTCCCGGCGATCTCGTGGCCGCCATGCGGGCACGTCAGGGTGAGCTCGAAGCGGCGAACCAGTCGCTGATCGTCGATGAGCCCGCCCGCCACAACCTGCGCATGACCCTGGCCTTGGTGGCCGCCTACGAATTCCTCCTGCCCAGGCTGGGCCAGGAGACCGCCGTCGGCGTCGTAGGCGCGTCGTTCGTCGAGCCGCTCGGCGACACCATGAAGGAGGGCACCCGGGCGATGCTGGACAACGCGCCGGACGCCTTCCTGGCCATGGTGGAGCTGAGCAAGTCGCGCGAGGAGTACGCGTTCGGGAAGGGGTTCGCCTTCGCCCGGCCGGTCGATGACGATCGGCGTTATCACGTCGATGTGCATCGGTGCTTCTACCACGACGTTCTGGTCGCCAACTCGGCGCCGGAGCTGACTCCGGTCATGTGCGCGTTCGACGCGAACTGGATCGAGGCCATCGCACCCAACAGGCACGGCTTCCGATTCGAGCGCCGCACCACCATCGGGACGGGCGGCACGCATTGCCCGTTCCATTTCAGCCGCAACCAGCAGGAAGAGGGCTGATGCCCTCATAGCGACACCGTTGGGGGCTCCGCCGCAGTCGTGGCGGAGCCCCCGCGTGCTCCGTGACCGGGTTCAGGAACGCGACCCAGCCCAAGGAACCGTCAACCGTCAGAGGCCGAAGTCGCGGCGGCGCAGGGCCAGGAGGCCGCCGGTGGCGAGGAGTGCGGTGAGGGCGGTCAGGGCCAGGGTGGGGAGGGGGTTGAACGGCGTGCCGGTCATCGGGTTCGCGACATAGTGGAACGGTTCCGCCGGGCTGCCTCCCCACAGCCCGTACAGAGGCCCGGCGACCTGACCCAGGGCGGCGGTCAGGATCCAGGCGAGCCACGAGATCGCCACGCTCGCCCGCGGCAGCACCCCGTACGCGAGCACGGACACCGCCCCCACGCACCACGCCGCGGGTATGGTGCTCAGCGCGCCGGCCAGGAAGGTCGGCAGGTCGGTGGCCAGGTCGCCGACGAGCAGCGAGTAAACCAGGCCGAAGGCGAGCCCGGCGACGGCCATCAGGACCGCCGTGCCGAGGCCGGTCACGACGAGGTGCCCGGCTGCCCATCGGAGACGGGTCATCGGGGTGGACTGCAGGGTCTCGGCGCGCCCCGAGGTCTCCTCCGCGCGCAGTCGCAGCGTCATGAGGACCGGGTAGAGGGCGACGGCGTAGGCGAGGATCAGGATCAGGTACCACACGTAGGCGCTGAGCATCCCCGCGCCCGCGGGCATGCCGAGGAAGTGGGTGATGTTGTCGACCACGATGCTCGGCCGGGAGAGCAGGTCCCGAGTGAGCGGGCTCAGCGCGCCGCCGACCGCGGCGAAGGCCGCCACGCCGACCACCCACTTCGCCAGCAGGCCGCGGTGCAGCCGCCAGGCCAGGCTGATCGGGCCGCGCAACTCCGGGGCCGACTCCCGGCCCAGCCGCTCGGGGAACAGGCCGGAGCCGAGGTCGCGGCGGCCGAGCAGCCGGTACGCAACCGCGTACAGAATCACGGCCACCAGCACCGAGACCCCGAGCATCCACCACCGCTCGTCCTGGTACGGCCGCACCAGGTGACTCCACCCCACCGGCGACAACCACGTCATCCACGACTGCCCGCTCGCGTCCCCGGCGAAGCGCAGCACGTAGGCGACGGCGAGGGTGGTGAGGCCGATCGTGGTGGCGGTGTGGGCGCTGCGCACGAGTTGGGCGGCGACCGCTCCGATGCCGCCGAACACCCAGCCGGCGACCGTGATGGCGGCCCCGTACGCGAGCGACCCCGTCACCTCGAAGCCGATCCCGATCAGCACGACGGCGGTCAGGATGCCGCCGATCAGGCTGATCCCGCCCGCGACCAGCAGGGCGGCGGTCAAGGGCGCATCGCGGCCGACCGTGCAGGACAGGACCAGCTCGCTCCTTCCCGCGTCCTCCTCCCTGCGGGTGTGCCGGATGACGGACATCAGGGCGGCGAACGCGCTCGCCACGTAGAGGAAGCCGCCGCTGCGCCAGGTGGCGAGCACCTCTACGCGCGGCTCGACGACGCCGCCGCCGAGCGCGTGCAGGAAGGCGTTGCCGTTGATGACGTCGAGGTAGCCGAGCTTCAGCTCGTACGTGGCCATGTTCGTGTTGATGTAGTTCACCATCACGAGGGCCATGGCCACGATCAGCAGGATCCACCAGGGAGCGATGCCCCGCTCACGGCGTAGCGCGAGGCGGGCCAGGATTCCGGTGCCCGGGAAGGCGCTCATCGGGCCTGCTCCCTGCGGTCAAGCGGTCCGTTCACCGCGACCAGCTCCTATTCATTGGTATAGCCGACTGTTCGTCGGAATAGGAGGCTATACCCACGTATAGCGACGCGGCAAGGCGGTCAGGCCGAAGCCACCTGCCAGGTGACGCCGTGCGTGGTGAGGTGGTCGAGGAAGCCGGCCGGGTCGAACGCCTGAGCCGGGGTGAGCGTGCCCGCCGGAGCCCCGCCGGCCACCAGGCGGCGGGCGCCCTCGACGGCGATCACGGCGGTCATCCCGTAGCCGTCGGAGCCCGTCACCCAGCCCCGGGCGCGACTCCCGTCCAAACCGGTCGCCTCGGCCAGCATGAGCCACCGCGAGGCCATCCTGGCCGCCTCGTCCGGCGTCTCCGGCACACTGTCCACGACCTCCGGCGTCAGTGCCGCGAACATCGCCGCGATCTCACTCCTGATCACGCTCCGGACCCGCCGCGCACGCACATGCCGGGGTATGGTGACGACGCCCGGCAACGCCATCCCGCTGACCTGCGCCTCCCCGCTCTCCCCGGGAACGGCGATCGAGGCGGGCCCCGCGCTCTCGTCCGCCGGATGCCAGACGCCGTCCGTGTAGGCCAGCGCCTCCTGCCCGAACACCGCCGCCATCGACCGCGCGGTCCCCCGTGACGCGGCCCCGGGCCCCCGCAGGTCCGCGACCAGCACCTCAGCCACCGAAACCGCCGAAGCCCCGGAAACCCCGGAAGCCACTGAAGCCCCGGAAGCCGCCGAAGCCCCGAAAGCCCCGGACGCCGCCGAGGAGCCGGCCCGCTCGGCGACCAGGGCCGCGATCAGGTCCCCCGGCCCGCCGTCATCGGCCATCGCCGGCACGACGCTCACCCCGGCCCGTACGGCATCCTCATGAAACCCATCGAGCACCCGCTTGAGGTACAGCTGCTCCCCAGTCGTATCCACGTAATGCACCCCGGCCGCGATCGAAGCCCGGATGACCGGCTCCCCCAGCACCGTGAACGGCCCAGCGCAGTTGACCACCACCGCACAGTCCCGGAACGCCTCCGCGAGCGCCTCGACCGAGTCCAGCCCCGCGACCCGCACCTCGGCGCCCTCGGCACCCGCCTCGACGGCCGCCTTACGCAACCGCGACTCCTCCCGCCCGACCAGCACCGGCGTGAATCCCCGCCGCCGCACCTCCGCGACCGTGAGCCGCCCGGTGAACCCACTGGCCCCATGCACCGCGATCCGCAGCATCGCCACGACCTCCTTGATTGACGCTGTTGACGCAGCTCACGCTAGGAGGCAGGCAGGCAGGGAGCCCATGTCCAGGGCTCCGCGGGCCATATCCGATCGTCCGGCATGGGCCACGGGCGGGATACCGTACGGACATGGACGTGCTCAGCGACGCGATCACCGCCATGCGCACGGGCAGACCGCACGCCGCCCGCACGCGCATGCGGACCCCTTGGGGCGTGCGGTTCCAGCCCCAGCAGGGAGCCGGGTTCCACGTGATCCTCCAGGGCTCCTGCCACCTGCGGCCCGCCAGCGGCGAGCCCGTCCGGCTGGGAGTGGGCGACGTGGTGTTCCTGCCGCGCGAGCTGGGTCACGGCCTGGCGGACGCGCTCACGACCCCGCTGGTCGAGGCCGCCCCTGAATACGACGAAGGCTCCCCCATCGGCAGGCTCCGCCGTGACGGCCCAGGGCCGCTGACCGAGATGTTGTGCGGCGCGTACCGGCTGGATCAGGCCAGGATCCACCCGCTGCTGGCCGAACTGCCCGACGTCATGCACATCCCGGCCAGGATCGGCCGCCACCCCTCGCTCAGGGGCGCGATCGAGTTGCTGGGCCGCGAGCTCGACTCCGCCCCCGGCCCGGGCGCGGACGCCGCCACGTCGGCGCTGCTCGACGTCCTGCTGCTGTACATCCTGCGCGCCTGGTACGACGACCAGCCCGACGAGTTGTCCACCGGCTGGGGCGCGGCGCTGCGCGACCCTGCGGTCACGGAGGCGGTGCGGGCCATCCACCAGCACCCGGCCCACCCGTGGACGGTGCAGTCGCTGGCCGACAAGGCGGGGTTGTCGCGGGCGGCGTTCGCGCAGCGGTTCGCGGGCAAGGTGGGCTCGCCGCCGCTGGCGTACCTGACGTGGTGGCGCATGACCACGGCGGCCCGGCTGCTGCGCGACACCGACCTGCCGCTGCGCTCGGTGGCGGAGCGCACGGGTTACGCCACCGAGTTCGCCTTCGGCAAGGCGTTCAAGCGAGAGTTCGGCACGGCCCCGGGTCGCTACCGCGAAAGCTAGACCTGGTTGGGAACGGCTCCGCCGTAACGCCTGTCGCGCTTGGCGTAGATCTCGCACGCCTCCCACAGATCACGGCGATCGAAGTCGGGCCACAGCCGATCGAGGAACACCATCTCGGCGTAGGCCGACTGCCACAGCAGGTAGTTGGAGAAGCGCTGCTCCCCCGACGAGCGCAGGAACAGGTCCACCGGCGGGATCTCCGGCTCGTCCAGATAGCGGGCGAACACCTTCTCGTTGACCTTGCTCGGCTTGACCCGCCCGGCCGCGATGTCCTCGGCCAGCCGCAGCGCCGCGTCGACGATCTCAGCTTGCCCGCCATAATTGACACAGAACTGCAACGTGAGCTTGCGGTTGGACACCGTCATCTCCTCGGCCGTCTGCAGCTCGGAGATGACGCTCTTCCACAACCGCCCAGGCCGGCCGGCCCATCGCACGCGCACACCCATGGCGTTGAGCTCGTCGCGCCGCCGCCTGATGACGTCGCGGTTGAACCCCATCAGGAAGCGCACCTCGTCGGGCGAGCGCCGCCAGTTCTCGGTCGAGAACGCGAACGCGCTCAGATACGAAACGCCCAGCTCAAGCGCGCCTTCGATGACGTCGAACAGCGAGGACTCGCCCGCCTTGTGCCCCTCGGTGCGCGGCAGCCCGCGAGCCTTGGCCCAGCGGCCGTTGCCGTCCATGATGACGGCGACGTGCCGGGGCACCAACTCTTTCTGGATGAGTGGCGGGGTCGCCCCCGATGGGTGCGGGGTCGGTGGTCGTACGTTCACGCGGGCTCCCTTTCGACGTGTCGGAGAGAGCGTATTCCGTGTTCGAGGTGCCATTGCAGATATGCCGCCACCAGGCCACTGCACTCACCGCGATGGCGCGACTCCGAAGCGTCGGCGGTGGCCCAGTCGCCGCGCAGCAGCGCCGTCATGAGCCCGATCGTCTCGCCCGCGGGCACGACGGCACCGGCCGGCTTGCACGCCCCGCACACCACGCCACCTGCGACGATGGCGAACGCCCTGACCGCAGGCGCCTGGCACTTGGCGCACGCGTCGAGCGCGGGGGCGTAGCCCGCCACGGCCAGGGAGCGCAGGAAGTAGGCGTCGAGGACCAGCCTGGCCTCGTGATCGCGATCGGCGAGGGTGCGCAGCCCGCCCACCAGCAGCAGGAACTGCCGCAGCGCCGGCTCCTTCTCCCCGTGGGTCAGCCGGTCGGCTGTCTCCAGCATCGCGCTGCCCGCGGTGTAGCGGGGATAGTCGACGGCCAGCGCCTCGCCGTAGGGCCTGAGCGTCTCGGCCTGGGTGACCATGTCGAGTGTGCGGCCGGTGTGAAGCTGCAGGTCAACATGCGTGAACGGCTCCAGCCTCGCCCCGAAACGCGAGGTCGTGCGGCGTACGCCCTTGGCCACCGCCCGGATCTTGCCGGTGCGTTTGGCCAAGATCGTAATGATGCGGTCAGCCTCCCCGAGCTTCTGAGTGCGCAGGACCACGCCTTCGTCACGGTAGAGACTCACTCGAACATCTTACGGCTGCCTCTATACCGACGGACGGAACATCACGGGCATGCTCTGGTGACGCGACTTTGCGTCACGCTCACTACACTTTGACCCCTGTCCCCGCATTACCCGTTGTTCAACCCCCCGCTACCGCCTCGAAAGGGAGTCATGACCCGCGTGGTCCTGCTGGGTGCCTCGCCCGGCCCCGACATCTCTCCGACCGGCCTGAGGCTGGCCGCGCTACCCGGCAATCCGACCGTTGCCGAGCGGCTGCGCGGCCAGCTCACTTCGATGGATCCGCGTTTCGCCACGATCCAGTCAGGCGACGTGGCCGCTGCCCTCAACGCCCTGGCCGACGTCGCCGAGTCCGCAACGGAGAGCCTGTTCATCATCCCGGAAAACTCGATCATCCACGACGAGCTGATCTACCAGATCACCAAGTCCAAGCGCGGTGCGCTGGCGCTCGTCGCGAAAGAGCCTCGGGTGGGGGTGACGGAGGACGGCACAGAGGAGAACGGATCCGAGGACAACGGGCCCGAGGACCGCATCCCCATCGACGAGGCCGACCCCGAGATCGGCCAGAACCGCGTCGAAGGGCTACCCGTACGCGCCCGTGTCGGCAAGTCACGCGTGGTCTCCGTGGGCACCGCGTCCCACGCCGTGACCAGGCCCAACGCGGTGTTGCTCGGCCCCCTGCACGTGAGCGCGCGCAACGCGCCCAGGCTGGCCGAGACCTGCCGCGAGCTGGCCTCCATCGCGCACCGGTTCGGCGACGACGACGACCTGATGCAGCTCATCGTGTTCGGCCTGGTGCGCAACGGCGTGTCGGTCGGCATCCGGGGCCGCCGCGACCTGTTCTACCGCCGGGTCACCACCCAGGAGGAGATCAACGAGGCCGGCGCCGAGATGGCCGGCATGAACGAGGACCGCTCCCGGCTCAACAACGCGGTCAAGGGCGCCGACGGCTTCTTCACCACGTACTTCGTCTCCACCTACTCCCGCTACATCGCCCGCTGGGCCGCCCGGCGCGGGCTGACGCCCAACCAGGTGACGCTGATCTCGATCGTGCTCGGCATCGCCGCGGCCGCCTGCTTCGCCACCGGTGACCGTCCCTGGATGGTGCTGGGCGGCGTGCTGATCTACTTCGCGTTCGTCTTCGACTGCGTCGACGGGCAGGTCGCCCGCTACGCGCGCAAGTTCGGCGTGCTGGGGGCATGGCTGGACGCCACGTTCGACCGGTTCAAGGAATACGTGGTCTTCGCCGGGCTGGCCATCGGCTGGGTGGTCTCCGGCAACGGCGACGACATCTGGATCCTGGCACTGGCCGCGCTCAGCCTGCAGTCCATACGCCACCTGCTCGACTTCTCCTTCGGCGCCTCCAACCGCCGCAAGGCCCCGTCTCCGCTGCCCACGACGGCGCTCGACGCCCCCGACGACCGTGAGCTGCGTCAGAAGCTGACCGCCCGGAAGGTCGAGCGCAGCCAGGGGCTTCGCGGGGTGCTGAAGATGTGGACGAAGGCCGGCAAGTACCGTACGGTCCATTGGGCGCGTAAGATGATCGTCTTCCCCATCGGCGAGCGTTTCGCGGCCATCGCGATCACCGCCGCCCTCTTCGACGCCCGGATCACTTTCATCACCCTGGTGATCTGGGGCTCCGTCGCTGCCGCCTACACGCTCACCGGACGCCTCATGAGGTCGCTCGTATGATCACCCACCCGCAGGCCATGGCCACCCCCACGCCGGACCCCGACGAGGAACGCCGCCGCATCCAGACCGCCCGCCTCGTCGCCTACCGGGACGACGGGCCCCTAGCCCACGTCCTGTCCAGCAAGATCGGCGCCGGCCTGCCGCCCGTGCCCGCCACGCTCGTGGCGCTGCTCGCCGTGATCGCCATCACGGTCACCGGGCTGCTGGAGCCGGGCCCCATCCTGCTCCTGCCCGTGGCGATCATGCTGCTGCTCGTGCTGCCCACGACGTCACGCAACCACCTGGGCCGCTTCGACTGGCTCACCCCGCCGCTGCTGCGCGGCGCGGAGTTCTTCACCGTGATCGCGGTCGGCCTGGCCGCCGAGGCGCCGAAGTGGCTGCTGTTCGTGCTGGTCTACGTCGTGGGCTACCACACCTACGACACCGTCTACCGGACCCGGCAGAGCATCTGGCCGCCCGCCTGGGTGTTCCGGGCGGGGCTCGGGTGGGAGCTGCGGCTGGCGATCATCGGTGTCGGTGCGGCGTTCGGCGTGCTGACGCCGGTGCTGGCGGTGCTGACCGCGTACCTCTTCGTGTTGTTCGCGGTGGAGAGCGTGACGAGCTGGGTGCGCCTCGACAAGGCCTCCGCCCAGGCGGGCGCCGACGCCGAGCAGGACCTGGAGGCCTCCCCCGAAGACGCCATGGAACAGGCCACTGGAGAGGCAGAGAAGGGCTGACTTCAGACGCTCTGAAACGCGGCGCCGCACACCTGTGCGGCGCCGCTGCCATGCCCAGCACCCCTGCTTTGCCCAGCACCTCTGCTTTGCCCGGCACCGCTGTCATGCCCGGCGCCGCTGCCTCGTGCGGCGCCGCTGCCTCGTGCGGCGCCGCTGCCTCGTGCGGCGCCGCTGCCTCGTGCGGCGCCGCTGCCTCGTGCGGCACCGCTGCCTCGTGCGGCACCGCTGCCTCGTGCGGCACCGCTGCCTCGTGCGGCGCGGTGGGCTTTTCCATCCGTTACGGCACAGCCGGCGAACCGCCACAACCGCACGGGCCTGAGGACCTTCCAGGGTGACGCGCTCTGACCCTTCAGTGGCGGGCCGCCGTTACGGCGTCACCTGGGCCGACGACGTGGTCGACCCGATACCCGCCGCCATCGAGTGACTTGACCTCCATCGTGGGAAATGACCACTTAGTCTGGGGTTCAGGAACTCTCGGGGCCAGGAGACGCGGATGGCGTTCTTGTCGCGGCTGTTCAAGCGGGACGATCCGCTGGCCGAGCGGGAAGAGGCGCGCCGGCAGGGAATGCGGGACGCCCGCCGGCATCCTCTGGGCGAGTTCACGGATCCGGAGTTCCAGCCCGCGTACGTGACGGAGATCCGCGCCTGGGCCCGTGAGGAGATCACGCAGGTCGATCGGCGGCTGGCGGCCAGGCGTACGGCGCTGCTGGAGCGGGCGCTCGGGCAGCGGGAGGCGATCCTGCGGGAGCTGGGCCGCGCCGACACCCGCCCGGAGCCCTACGTGAATGGTCACGCCGGGCCCGCCATGGAGGAGGATCCGTTCATCTCGATCGCGGAGTCCAGGGCGCGGCGGGCGGAGGCGCGGCGGCGGGCCGTGGTCGAGGAGTCGAACTCCGGTGTGCAGCGGGCCAGGGCCCGGATCGAACACCTCACGCAGGAGTGGGAGAGCGCGCTGATCGAGCGCGACCACGAGGTGGAGGCCGTGCACGCCAGGGCCGAGCGGCTCATCGCCGCCTACAAGAGCGGCGTACTGCTCAACCATCCGCGCAAGGAAGACATCCCGTCCCTGTGGAAGGGCGAGGTCATCGCGATGGACGCCACCGGCACTCCGGCGGCTTCGTCGGGGCGGGAGGAGATCGGGCGGATCCTGCGGGAGGTGGAGGCCCGGATCGAGGTGTGGCACGCCGAGGTCGTCTCCCCCAAGGAACTCCCCGCCGACCTCCCCTCCCCCACCACCGCCCAACTCCCCCCACCCGCCCACCACCCCGACCCCGACCCCGACCAGCACCCCAACTTCAACCCCAACCCCGGCTCCGACCTCGCCCCCAACTCCGACTCCCACCCCGGCCTCGCTCCCAACTCCGACCCCGTCCCCGACTCCGGCTCCGACCCGGCATTCGACCCCGACCCGCACACCAGCTATGACCGCAACCCGTCGCCCCACCCGCGCCCCGGTTCCGGCCCC
>NZ_JBHSPA010000010.1:127426-132771 GCF_042656245.1 Nonomuraea insulae | reverse complement strand
GGACGGCCGACGAGCTCGCGCACCCGCACCTTCTTCAGGACGGGGATGAACCGCGGGCTGCCCGCCGCCTGGCCCGCGGTCAGGACGAACGCCAGCGGACGGCACCCCCGGTCGCCGGCGACGTGGGAGGCGGGGCTGCGACAGTTCATCACCACGCATCAGCGTATGGCGCGGCTGAAGCGCCAGTGGTTCGTGCCGGCCAACCGTGCGCTGGGCACGATGCGCGCCCTCGCCATGCACGTGGGTGTCCGCGCGCGCCGTCAGGTTACCGAGACACGCCTCGGGCTCGGCGAGGCGGCCAAGGGGGATGCGGCCTTCGGCTTGCTTGAGCATCTCGGGCGGGATCAGTTCGAGCAGCCCGGGGGTGCGTACACCGCCCGGGGATACGACGTTGACCCGAAAGCCATGTGCGCGCGAGCTGAGGGCCCAGCCGCGGGCGAGGCTGCGGACCGCGGCCTTCGACGCTGCGTAGACCTCGAGCCCCTGGTTGGGCCGTGTCGCGGCGGTCGAACCCGTAAGAATCACCGATGCGTTTGTGCTGAGGTGCGGCAGCGCTTGCTGCAGGGTGAAGATCGTCCCCTTGACGTTGGTGGCGAACACTGAGTCGATCAGCTCCTCCGTCACCTCGCCGAACGGAGCCGCGGTGCCGATGCCGGCGTTGGCGACCAGCACGTCGATGCGTCCGGCCTGATCGCGCACGGTCCGGTAGAACGCGTCGAGCTCTGCGGGCACCGAAGAATCGCAGAGCGCGCCGGTCACGTCGGGGCCGAGCTCGGCGACCGCGGCGTCGAGCACCTGTTTGCGGCGACCGGTGATGAACACCTTGGCGCCCTCGTCGCGGAACGCGCGTGCGGTCGCGAACCCGATGCCGGTGCCGCCCCGGTGACTACGGCGACCTTGTCCGCCAAGACGGCCATGCCGTTCCCCTTCGAGGTTATGGACTGTTGCGTCCACAACCCTCTCAGATATGGACCGAGTAGTCAAGAATGGTCGTAGCGTGCAGCTTGAGAGCGCACCCCCGAGGGCTCGGGGCAGGTGGCAGGCTGCGGCGCTACAGGTCGACGGCTGAGCTGTCGCTACTGCGTCGGGGCGGGCAGCGTCGGGGTGGGCAGGAGCCGCGCCAGGGCGGACTGGGCCGCCGTGGAGAGCACGTCGATGTCCGTACCGGTGCGCCCGAGCGCGATGAGGCCGAGTTGGGCGACCAGGACCGCGCGGGCGGTCTCGGCGGGGTCGGTGTCGGGGTCGAGGTCTCCTTCGCGCTGGGCGCGCTCCAGTGCCGCGGTGAGCGCGGCGGTGATCGCGTCGTAACTGCGGCGGGCTTCAGCGGCCACGTCCGGAGTGCTGGTGGCGAGTTCGGCGTTGCTGTTCGCCAGCAGGCAACCCCGGCGCGCAACCGCTCCGGTCGGGTCGCCGGTCGGGCTGAGCACGAACTCGCGCACCAGGTCGATCCCCTGCGCCGCGGATGCCAGACGCTCGCGCAACATCAGCAGATTCGCGTCGTCGTAGTGGCGCAGCACCCGCAGGAACAGGCTGCGCTTGTCCCCGAACGCCCCGTAGAGGCTGCCTTTGCCCAGCCCGCTCACGCGCAGCAGGTCGTCCATCGATGTCGCCGCGTAGCCCTTGTCCCAGAACTCATCGCGGATACGTGCCCGGCTTAGTTCGGGAAAGTCCAGCCGAAAACCGGTGCTGGAGTGCTAAGCGGCTGCAGCACCAGTTGGTCAGTCGGGAAGGACCCTAGCGCCCTTCGCCGGGCGGTAGATGTGGCAGAGATCAGGCGTCGTCGCGGGGCGTGTAGAGCATGACCCAGTGATCTCGTTCCGGGTCGTGCAGGAGCTCGATGTCGAAGCTGACCCGGCCGTAGGTGGAGTGGTGCAGCTGTTTGGTTGCCGATCGCCACGCGATGACCTCGCCGCGTTCCCAGTAGTCGCGGAAGGTCGGGCTGGTCGCGGTGAGTTCCGCGAGCATGCCGCGGAGGTAGTCGTCGTTGGGATATCGGCTCAGCGCGGTGCGCAGCTCGGCGGCTGCGACGCGCAGGAACTGGTCGGCACCGTCACCGAGCAAGCCGGTGAGGGCGGTGGTCGTGAAAGCCTGGTAGGCGAGGTTGCGACCGAAGCGGCCGGTCACGTCGAAGGGTGGCAGCAGCTCAGCCGCGCGCTTGTTCCGGGCCAGGAGGTCGAGCCGGCCGTCGTGCACGGTGACCGGCATCGTCTCGTCCAGCCCCCGGAGCATTCGCATCAGCCCCGGGCGGACGACCGACTCGGGGGTGGCTAGCTCGGGCGGGGACTCGCCTCCCAGCCGGAACAGGTGGGCGCGCTCCGGCCCTGTCAGAGCGAAGCCCTGCGCCAGGGCTGTGAGGATCTCACGTGACGGTCGAGGAGCCTTGCCCTGTTCCAGACGCGTGTAGTACTCCACGGAGATCCCAGTGAGATCGGCTACCTCTTGCCGACGAAGCCCCGCCACGCGCCGCCGGGAACTTCTCGGCTGCCCGTGCGAGCCTGGCGGGGTCATCGCTGCCCTGCGCTGCCGCAGGAAGTGCGCAAGGTCGCTCCGATCATTGCTCGCCATGGGCCCATTCTTCCCCAGGTCAGACACTCTTTTCCCCGTGGTGACACTGGCAGTACTAGTTTCAGCGCAGCATTCCTGCCTGTCGCGGGGCCTTGCATCCTCGATGGTGTGCCGCTTCCCGCGGTACCAGAGCCATCGGAGGAAGTATGACCAGTACAGCGTGGACGTTCCCGATCCCGGCCGATCGAGTGGAGGAGTTCAGAAACCTGCTGTCGGAGCTGAACGAGAAGCACCTGGAAGGCCTGGGCACCCGAGCCCGGGTCGTCGGCTACCACCAGGAACGCATGTGGCTGCAGCCCAACCAGGACGGCAGCGCGGAGTTCATCGTGTCTCTGGAGTTCGACGAGGGCATCGACCTGGCCACGTTCTCCGAGCGGCTCCTTGCGTACGAGTCGGACTTCACCCGGTGGTGGACGCCGCGCTTCGCGTCCTTCGGCATGCCACCGGCACTCGGTGAACCGCTCTTGTCCTGGGACGCCACGACCGCCGTCCTGGACGCGAAGGAGGAGCTGTCATGACCGGCCCCCGACCCACCACCCGCTCGGCGCTGGAGACTGGGAAGGAGTTCATCCGGGCCGTCGAGGCGAAGGACATCGGCGCCGTCGAGGACACCCTCAGGGACGACGCCGAGCAGCTCTTCATGCACTCGAACGCGGTGACCACCGACCAGGGTGTCGCGGACATCATCGCCGGTCGTCGCAGGGGTCTCTGCGTCGCGGACGTGAGCGGCCGGGAGGAGGTGCTCGGGTACACGCGGGGCATCTTCGACAAGTTCGACCCGCTGGTCTGGCGCAACCACCGGTGGACCGTCAGCCCCAACGGCCGCGAGGTCTTCTTCCTCGGCACCGGTGACATGGTCGTCGCCCGGACCGGCGCGCCCTACCGAAACACCTACCTGACTCGGTTCGACGTCACCGACGGCAAGATCGTGCGCATGGCCGAGTACGGCAACGTGATGCTGTACGCCCGGCTAGGCGTCCACCCCAACCGCGCCGAGTTCCGGTCACTTCTCCGGGCCGTCGGACGCATGCTCTCGCCGACGCGGTCCTCTCGATCCGGTCGGTGACCAAGGGGGTACAAGTCATACCGGCATGAACGCGGGATGGTTGCCGCCACGCCGCCCCCGCAGGCTGGAGGCGACGGAGAGAAAGGACCCGCAGATGACAGACACCATCACGACCGATACGGCCACAGAAGCGAGTGTGCGGGATGCGGTGCACCGCTGGAAGGTGAGCTTCGAAGCCAAGGACGTCGACGCGATGATGACGTTCTACGCACCAGACAGGTTCGCCGCGTTCGACCTGATGCCGCCCTTGGAGTTCAGCGGCGGGCCGATGTCGCGGGAGAATTGGGTGAACTTCTTCGCCGCGTTCGACGGGCCCATCCAGCTCGACCTGTCCGGCCTGGTGATCCTGCCCGAGACCGACAGCCCGGCCTGGCACGCCTCGGTCACCCTGGACCGTGCCGCCTACCTCGTCGAACACCGCGACGAGACCGGACACGACGTAAAGACCACCGCCAAAACCGGCCGCATCGTGACCATCCGCCCGCACCACGACCTGCAAGCCGCCGCCCGCCACCAAGCCGCCACCGACCCCGCCTGGCAAGACGACTACCGGCTGAAGGCCGCCCTCCTCGGACGCTCCAGGGGCGGACAGACCAGCAAAATTCACGTCGCCGGCGACCGGAGGTGCCGCCCGCTGGCGTTCGTCCTGACCGCGGGCCAGGCGGCGGACAGCCCGCGGTTCATCCCCGTCCTGAAGAAGGTGCGGGTGCGCGAGCTCGTCGGCCGTCCCCGCACCCGGCCTGACGCAGTCGCCGGAGACAAGGCGTACCCGTCGCGCGGTAATCGCGCCCACCTGCGCAAACGTCGTATCAAGGCGGTCATCCCGGAGAAGAAGGACCAGGCCGCCAACCGAAAGAAGAAGGGCAGTAAGGGCGGTAGGCCCGTCAGCCACGACGCCGATCTTTACAAAGGCGCGGAACACCGTTGAGCGGCTGATCAACAAGCTGAAGGCGTGGCGAGGTATCGCTACGCGGTACGACAAGACACCCGCGAGCTACCTCGCCGGCCTCTACCTTCGCGCCTCGATGATCTGGCACAAGGACCTCGCCCGGACCATCTGTTGATCACAACCGAATACGCGCCCTAGCGGGCATCAGGGGTGACCCCCCGCGCCTCGGGGCGAGGGAGCCCCTCCGTGATCTGCCGGAGTGTGGAGGTGTAGTTCTGGAAGGCTTCGCGCCCTTCGTCGGTCAGCGCCAGCCAGGTCCGGGGGCGTTTGCCGACGAAGACCTTCGTCACCCGCACATAGCCCGCGTTCTCCAGCGTCAGGATGTGCTTGGACAGCAACGAGTCACTGACCTCGATCGTGTCCTTCAGGAGGCGGAACTCGACCGTCTCCGCCGCCGCGAGCATCGCCATGATCGAAAGCCGCACCGGAGCGTGGATGACTTCGTCGAGCGCGTGCCGTGGATGACTCATTGGTCACCGGCTGCGCGGATGCGTAGCGCGCCGTACAGCAGGGGCGCGGACGCGACCAGTGCGACCAGCACATCGGCCGCCAGCCACAGCGGGCCCGGCTCCTGCGGGCGCAGGAACACGTTGTAGAGCGCCCCGAGCACGGTCGCTCCCACGAACGTCGCGGTGATGGGGGAGGAGAGCCGGAACTGCAGCCGGTTGTACGCCCGCTGACGGGCGATGTAGACCGTCCCGACCAGGCCCAGGGCGAGCAGGGCCAGCATCGCGTAGTTCCTGGCCGTGTCCGTGCCAAAGAACG
>NZ_JBHSPA010000010.1:126337-127271 GCF_042656245.1 Nonomuraea insulae | reverse complement strand
GGCGAACATCACGAACGCCCCCACCGGGTCGAACACGAACGTGACCAGCCAGAAGACGGTGACCCCGAGCCACATCCCCAGGTAGAAGCGCGAGCCCCACGTGCTGGAGCGGCGGACGGCGCCCTGCGCGCGGTCCACTTCACGGAGAGCGGCTTCCGCTGACATCTTGTCGTGCTCCGACATTTATTTCCTCCTGCTCATCTTGTTTACTCTCACGAGAGTACTCAACTCTCGTTCAAGTATCTAGGAGTGGCCGAGCAGTCGGCCGTACGATCATCGCCGAGCTCAACGGCGACAAGCGGGCCGACGGCAGCATCCGCGCCTCGGTGAACACCGTCGGCACGCCCGGGTTCCCCGACTGGGTGGACGTGGGCGTATACGACCCGGGAGCCCATCCCAGTGACGGCGGCCAGAAGATCGACTTCCATGGGGAGGAGGTGCGCTTCGCCGACCTCAACGGGGACGGGCGCGACGACATCCTGCTGGTCAGCGCGGAAGGCGCGGTCCACGTGTACCGGAACCTGTGGAACCCCGACGGCGGCGGAGGCAACGGCAACGTGGAGCCCGAATGCTGGCCGCTGTGGCTCAACTGGGCCGGCGGCACCAAGGGCTCATCGCTGGAAGCCGTCCGGTTCGCCGACGGCGACGGGGACGGCGCGGCCGACTACCTGCAGGTCAGCGTCGAGGGCGCGGTGCACGCCTTCCTCAACAGGGGTGCCGGCGGCAACGGCAGCTTCGAGCCGCGCTACGACTGGGCCCACGCGTCCGGCTACCCCCGCGAGTACGTCACGTTCGCCGACATCAGCGGTGACGGCAGGGCCGACTATCTGGTCGTCTATCACGGCGGCGCGGTCCGCGCCTGGCTGAACCGCGGCGGCAACTAGCACCATCCCGCGGACCGCCGGCCGGTCCGGATCTCGGGAGGGGGCTTGGG
>NZ_JBHSPA010000010.1:36047-126309 GCF_042656245.1 Nonomuraea insulae | reverse complement strand
CCCGCCTGCTCGCAGCCCTCGCGGGATCAGGGGGTCAGTACTGGCACCGGTAGATGCTGGCCAGGGACGGGTTCTCGCCCTTGCGCCTGCCGGTCGGAATGATCAGGTCCTTACGGATGTCTTCGACGCGTTCCCCGGCGGTCTTGCGGCGCAGCACGGTGTGCAGCGTGTCGTCGGTGATCACAACCGGGCGGCCGCCGTGCTTGCCCTTGCGGGCGCCGGCGTCCAGGCCCTCCAAGGTGGCCTCGCGAATGGCCTCGCGCTCGGTCTCGGCCATCGCGGCGAAGAACGCGAACAGCATCCGGCCCGGCCCGGCTGGATCGTAGATGCCGGCCAGCGGCCCTGGTCGATGAGGCCATGCATTCCGCGAGTTGACGGTTTCCGCGGTTCTATGTTGATACTGGAGTTCGGATGTCCGGTGCAGTCATGTCACGGGCAGCTCGCTGTCGCTGGTGGTGATTTGTGGAGTCTGCTGAGCGCGTTCGTGGGGGTATCGCGGGGGTGTGAAATTCATCCCATCGCCAGAGTTTCACGATGTCCATGTTTCGGGCGCAAAGGGGCGCCCTCCTGGGCAACGCGCTTATCGCACGCCGCACCACTGGCCTGCCGGATCTGGCGCAGCGGCACAACAATTCAGCTGGCGAGATGAAATCCCGGCTCTCTTGTGGCGCGACGCCGATTACCGACAGAGCGCAGAATCCTCATTTTGCAGAACTGCGGAAGAAGAAACTATGAACTCGATGAAGTCAGTTGACGAATGGTCACGGCGTCTCGCGCGGCGGATCGGGTCCGACCGCGTTTTTGCGCCGGGCGCCGACGAGTACGTCCGTACGACGAAGCTCTGGAACGGCGCGGTGACCACACAGCCGGCTGTGGTGGTCTGGCCAAGCACCAGCGCGGAGGTCGCCGCGGCCGTCACCTGCGCCCAGGAGGCCGGCGTCGGCCTGTCGGTGCGTGGAGGAGGCCATGACTGGGCCGGTCGCGCGCTCCGGGACGGCGGGCTGGTGATCGACCTCGGCGAGATGCGCGGTGTGCGCGTCACGCAGAACACGGCCGTGCTCGGGGGCGGAAGCCGAGCCGCGGACGTGGTGGCGGCTGCCGCGCCCGACGGCTTGAACGTCGCGACGGGAACGGCCGGTGTCGTCGGCATGGCCGGGCTCTCCCTGGGCGGCGGCTACGGCCCGCTGCTGGGCACGGCCGGCCTGGCCGCCGACAACCTGCTCGGCGCGGAGGTCGTCCTCGCCGACGGCCGCGTCGTCTCCACCGAGGACGATGCCGAACTGCTGTGGGCCCTCCGCGGCGGCGGCGGGAACTTCGGCGTGGTGACCTCCATGCGGGTCCGCCTGCACCCCGACCGCGGCCTGGTGGGTGGCGATGGTCCTGTTTCCCTGGAAGGAGGCGGCGTCAGTCCTGAGCCGGTACGCCGAGCTGACGAACGACGCTCCCGACGGGCTGACCCTGCTGCTGGAGATGACCTTCGTGCCCGAGATGGGACCGAGCCTGCTCGCCGTGCCCGTCTGGTCCGGCGAACCCGGGGACGAAGCCGACGCCGCCCTCGCCGACGTCATGCGACTCGGCACCCCGGCCATGAGCACCGTTGCCCCGACCGCGCAGAAGGATCTGCTGGAGCAATTCGACGCCAGCGTCCCCCACGGAATGCACTGGGACATCCGCACCCGTACCGTCGCCACGCTGACGCCCGCCGTCATGGACCTGCTGATCGCCTCCGCCGAGGCACGTCCCGGGCCGGGAGCGGGGATCGGCCTGCGCCAGTTCCACGGCGCCGCCACCCGTGCCGGCGCCGACGACACCGCCTTCGGCCTGCGCACCCCGCACGTGGTCTTGGAGATCTCCGCCGGCCGTGGGCCGGACGAGGACGGTGCCGCCTACCGAGAGTGGGCCGATCAGGTCAGCGCCGCACTGGCACCGCACGCACTGCCCGGCGGCTATCCCAACTTCCTCGGGCCCGACCAGCACGAACAGATCGAACACGCCTACGGCACCCACGCCGCCCGCCTGATGCGAGCCAAGCAGACCTACGATCCCGGCCACGTCTTCACCGCCACGCCCCTTCCCTCGCGCCGGTCACCGGAGACGCCCGCGGCATCCTGACGTCTCCAGCACCGTGATAGCGAAGCCCTACGTGGCCATGACCTGGACGGATGTCATTATCGGCACCGGACATGCGACCCGTGACCGCTCAGGACACGCCGCCCTGCGACCGCACAGGACACGCCGTCCCCCGTGACCGCTCTGTCGGAGGCTGCGTCAGGGTCGGTGGTGACGCAGAACGCGGACGTCGACGCGGGTCGACGCCACCGCCAGCACCCACCCGACCCCAGCCCAGGAGACTCCCCCATGACCACAGCCACCGATCCCTGATCATGACCGGCGCCACCCGAGGGATCGGACTGGAGGCCGCGCGGGACGTCCTCAGACGCCGCCCCGACACCCACCTGGTCGTTCTCGGACGGGCCTCCTCCGCCGCCGAGACACTGCCATTGCCGACTGCCCCATCGCGGTGCGACCGGGAAGTCGTGAGCGCGACCCGAGGTTCAGTGATGATCGAGTTCCTCGGGTCCGATCGTCCAGATCGGATCGTCGGGAGTGGGGCGCCCCGTGAGGTGCCGCAGAGGTGGGCCGGAGGCACCGAGGCGCTGCCGCGCCACGTTGACGAAGGCCTGTCGCTGGGAGTCAATCTCATCTCGCAGTGCGAACCAGCGCTCGTCGGAATGGTGTCCCTTGCTGACGATCAGATGAGTTCGCCAGATCTTCGCGTCGATCTCTTGGGCCGCCGCGACGATGTCGTGGTCGGCGATCAGGCTGACGATGGCCAGCGTTTCGTTCCACGGGCGCCAATCGATCGCCGGGGCAGGAGCGGGGCGAAACCTTCGGCGCCATCTGCGCAGGTGGGAGGTTCGGCGGCGCTGAGACCTGCTCAGCTGTTGCAGGGTGAGCAGCACGTTGGAGGACTCACGCAGTATCCCGGCGCAGGCCTCGGCTTGGCGGTCACGGGCCCAATGGTGTCGTTGCGCGCGGCCGGTCACCAGGCCGCCGGCCAATACGCCCACCAGCGCCGCGAGGACCGCGCCGACAGCAGGAATCCATATGGGGGTCATGGATGCATTGTCATCACACGGTCGAGATGCGCACGTGGTGATCGGGGTCGGACTCGCCAGGATCCAGGCTCGGATCCAGCACTGGCGACCTCGCCGTTCGCGGCTGTCAGGACCCGGCCGCGGCGCGATCGTGGTGGGCGCGGATCTCGTCGTGGTGGTCGGAGACCCAGCCGATCAGCTGTTTGACGATGTCGAGCAGGCCGCGACTGAGGGGGGTGAGGGTGTACTCCACGCGCGGCGGGACCTCCGCGTAGGCCGTGCGGGTGATCAGCCCGTCCTGCTGAAGCTGGCGCAGGGTGTGACTGAGCATGCGCTGGGAGATGCCGGGGACATCGCGCTGCAGGTCGGTGTAGCGCAGGGCGCCGTCCTCCAGGATCGCGATGATCAGCATGCTCCACTTGTCGCCGACCCGGTCCAGGATCTGACGGATGAAGGGCATCTGGTCGGCCGGGATCGCCGCGCAGGGCCCCCGGCTCGCGGCGGCCGCCGATCCCCCTGCGTGCTCCATGACGCACATTCCCCTCCGTGACGCACAGTGATGTGCCTTTTGTAAGCCTCTCCATACTGTCCTATCTTGACGTT
Source organism: Nonomuraea insulae (assembly GCF_042656245.1). Lineage (NCBI taxonomy): Bacteria > Bacillati > Actinomycetota > Actinomycetes > Streptosporangiales > Streptosporangiaceae > Nonomuraea > Nonomuraea insulae. Next base: position 122,608 of record NZ_JBHSPA010000010.1, on the reverse strand, counting down.
ACGCACAAATAGTAGGAATCGGAGGGGATGCCATGAAGGTCGAGATCTGGTCCGAGGTGACCTGCCCCTGGTGCGGGCTGGGCAGTCATCGCCTGGAGCGCGCCGTCGAGCGGTTCGAGCACGGCGAGCACGTGGAGGTGGTCCACCGGTCCTTCCCGCTCGGCAGCGGCTTCCCCGAGGGCTCTACCTTCACCGTCCGTGATGCTCTGCAAAGTCGGTACGGCATGGGCAGCGATCAGGCCGAGGCCTCGACCCGGCGGATCGAAGCGCTGGCCGAGAGCGAGGGCCTGAGCCCGTACCGAGTACTGGGCAACACGGTCGGCAACACCGACCTGGCGCACGAGTTCCTCGCGCACGCCTCCGCCGAGGGGAAGAACCGGGCGGCGTGGGAGGCGATCTTCCGCACCTACTTCGGCCGGGCCGAGCCCGTCTTCTCGCTGGAGGACCTGCTGAAGCTCGCCGGCGAGCTCGACCTGGACCGTGAGCGGACTCGCCGGGCGCTCACCGAGCGGCGCTTCCGGCAGCAGGTCCTCGACGACGCCCGCCAGGCGCAGCGCCTGGGCGCGAGCGGCGCCCCGTTCATCGTCGTCGCCGGCCGGTACGGCGTCGCCGGCGCGCAGGACAGCGACAGCCTGCTGCAGCTCCTGCGCAAAGCCTGGGACGAGACCCACCCGGTCACCTTCGCCCCCAGCGGCCACGCCCCGGCCTGCGTCCCCGACGGCTGCGCCGTCCCCTCCGCAACCTCCTGACCCATACTCAAGGGAAAGTGAACTGATCATGCCTACTCTCGCCATCGTCGGCGCCGGCCCCGGCATGGGCCTCGCCATCGCCCGCACCTTCGGCGCCCAGGGCTACGAAGTCGCTCTCATCGCCCGCAACCGAGCCAAGCTCGACGACCTCGTCGGCCAGCTCACCGCAGAGGGCATCACCGCCGCCGCGTTCCCGGCGGACGTGCTCGACCACGACGCGCTGGCCCAGGCCCTCAAGGACGCCGCCACTGTCTTCGGCGGCATCGATGTCCTGGAGCACTCCCCGTCCCCGGGCATCGGCTCCATGGCCCTCGCCTCCCCGTCCCAGACCAACCCTTCCGACGTGCAGGGGCTGATCGACTTGCTGTTCTACAGCGCCATCACCGCCACCCAGGCCGTCCTCCCCGCGATGCGTGAGGCCGGCGCGGGCACCCTGCTCTACACCAACGGAGGCGGCTCGGTCGACCCCCACCCGATGCTCGGCAACGTCAACGCCGCCCAGGCAGCGCTGCGCAACTGGGTACTCAACCTGCACAAGGAGCTGGCCGGCACCGGTATCCAGGCCGCGCACGTCGCCATCGGCGTGTGGATCGGCGCGGGCGGCCCTCCCGGAGCCCCGACCGCGGAGGCCGAGGAGATCGCCCCTCTCTACTGGGACCTGCACACCCAACGCGACGAAGTCGAGCGCGTCTTCACCGTCTGACGGCTCCCAGCTCTCCCCATTGAATCCTGATCCGCTCAATCCCCATCCGCCGCAGCGTTCGTGAGGTGCGACAGGCTGCCCTACTACGCTTCCGCCGGGGTGCATGCCTTCGCGGGTCGCCGCACTCCAGCCAAACCTCTGAACACTTCAACCACCAAGATCAGCCGTTAAAGTTGTCGGTATCGGTCATTTCGGATCGTGGGTCATCGCCGTTTGATCCGATCGCCCAGGAGCGGCTGTGGGGTTCGGTGGTGGCCGACCGGCGGCCTCCGTAGGAAGCGGCCAACGCGTCCGCCACGATCGCAGCGTCTTGCTGCGCCACGTCCACCGGGTACTCCGGCATGAGGTCGTCCCAGACGGTCAGCCACGACCCGATCAGCTGGGCCTGCCCTTCGGGCCGGGCGAAAAACCAGATGTGCAGGTGTGCCGCATGGTCTCCGAACCGGTAGACGTGGGCCCGCGACACATGCGGCAGCGCCTGCATGTGGCGGACGATGCGTGTGTTCAACAGGCCCAGTTCGGCGGCCAGCTCGTCGGGCAGATCCGCCATGTCGTAGTGATCGCGTGGATACAACATGAGCACCAGTGGTACGCCGACTCCCGTGATCTGGGTTAGCCGCCAGTGGTCGTCGAACCAGATTCCTTCATCCCGGTTGCGACAGTCGTCGCAGTCCGATGGGTCTTCGCCGTGTCGCGCCGGCTCGGACAGAACCGGCGGGCGCAGCGGTGAGACGCGCAGTCCGTCCTGCTCGAACGGAGCGACCTCCCACCCTGTCATACGTGCCAGCGGGAGCCGCCGCGCGCTGTCCGCAGCGGCGACGGCGTGGTCATAGAACTCATCCGGTCGCAAGGCCATGATCGGCAGACTAGTACGACAGAGACCCTCGCCCACCGATCGCGCGAAGGCGACGAGTTCTGCAGGGTTCGGTGTGTCGGCCAGGCGCCGCTCGAAACAGGTCCGGGGGCAGTCCCAAACTACCCGTATGGCCTCGCCCTACGGACCGGAGAGCTCGCCCAGCGCCGCGCGTGCCAGAAGTAGCTCGTCCCGATGCTCCAGAAGGCGCAGATCGACTACACGACCAGTCCAGGGCCGATCAACGACGCGATCGTCCGCATCGCCAAGGAGATCCCCGGCGGGCCGCCGGTCACCGCCTCGGGCAACGCCGACGCGGTGGGGGTGGTGAAGCGGCTCAAGCTGATCGGCAACGGTCCGAACCAGACGCTGGGCGACTTCGATGTCAGCCGGGTCGAGCAGACCGTCGAGATCCTCCGGCCCATTTTCACGGCCCGCGGCCTGGAGATCCCCGCCGGGCTGAAGGCCGGTGACCTGGTGACGAACGAGTTCACCGACCCCTCGCCAGGGCTGCCTCAGACGACGGGCTGAGCGCGGGCACCCCGCGCGACGTGCGCGGCGCGGTCACCGTTCGGGCACGCAGGCGTACATGCACATGTGTATACGCGCGTGTCTTCACCAGGTAACCGGCCAGAAACAGAGGCTTGGTCCCATGAAGGTCGCTGCGAAGGGGTGTGACCGAAGTGGAGATGTCCCGCCGTGAATGGGCCTACAACGAGCTGCGCCGCAGGGTGATGGTAGGCGAGTTCGGGGTGCGTACCCGGCTGATGGAGAAGCACCTGGCCGAGGAGCTCGGCGTCTCGCGCACGCCGGTGCGCGAGGCGCTGGTGCGGCTGGAGACCGACCGGCTGGTAGTGCGCGAGGACGGCGGCTACTACGTGGCCGTGCCGGACTTGTTGCATCTGCGCGACCTGTACGAGCTGCGCATCACGCTGGAGCTTCGCGGCCTGACCAGGGTCAAGGAGTCCGAACTGGCCAGGCACGATGTGGCACTGCTGGAGCCGCTGCGCGACAAGTGGCAGGAGCTCACCGAGGATCTGCCCGAGCCCGATCCGCAGTTCGTGTTGCTGGATGAGGAGTTCCACGTCACGCTGCTGCGCTCCTCGGGCAACGACGAGCTGACCGAGGCGCTGGAGACGGTCAACGCGCGGATCAGGCATGTGCGGATGTACGACTTCCTGACCGCCGACCGCATCGCCACCTCCAGCGCCGAGCACCTGCAGATCGTCGAACTGGTACTGGCCAAGGACCTGGACGCGGCGCTCATCGCGCTGCACAGGCACGTCGGCGAGTCACTGGAGGTCGTCGAGCGGCGCGCCGCCCGCGCCATCACGGCGATGGCCCTGCACCGCCATGGCGTCCAATGACCGCGCCACTGCTGGCCGTACGAGGACTGACAGTACGGTTCGGCGAGGTCCTGGCCAATGACGGCGTCGACTTCCAGGTGCTCCCCGGCGAGGTGCACGCGCTGGTCGGCGAGAACGGCGCGGGCAAGAGCACGCTGCTCAAGCTCGTGTACGGCGTGTATCGCCCGGATGCGGGCGAGATCCTCATCGATGGGGAGGCACTGACCGTCTCGCCCGCCCGGGCTCGTGCCGCCGGAATCGGCATGGTCTTCCAGGATCTTCGGCTGGTCCCCGCGCTCACCGTCGCCGAGAACATCGCCCTCGCGGGCAAGCGCCTGGGCGGCCACCGGAAGATCGCCGAGGCGGCCGCGCGGTACGGCCTGGCCGTAGATCCCGCCGCCCGCGTCGGCCACCTGTCGATCGGCGAACGCCAGCGGGTGGAGATCCTGAAGGTCCTCATGACCGGCGCGCGCATCGTCATCCTCGACGAGCCGACCAGCGTGCTCACCCCTCAGGAAGCCGAGGCGCTGCTGGAGGCGATACGCGGCCTGCGTGAGCGAGGACTCGGTGTCGTCCTGGTGACCCACAAGCTCAACGAGGTACGCGCGATCGCCGACCGGGTCACCGTGCTGCGCGGCGGCAAGGTCACCCTCCAGGCCGCGAACCCGGCGGAACACACCGATGCCGAGCTGGTCACCGCCATGGTCGGGAGGGCCGTGCCGGCGCTCCCCTCCGAACGGCCCGCCCCGGCCCGCAACCGCCCCCCGGCGCTGCGGCTGCGCGGCATCGGCGCGTACGGCGACGGCGGCCACCTGGCGCTGCGCGAGGTGGAGCTCAGCGTTGCGCCCGGCGAGATCATGGGCGTGGCCGGGGTCGCCGGCAGCGGCCAGCGCGAACTGTGTGAAGTGGCGCTCGGCGTGCGACGAGCCGCAGCCGGCACCGTGGAGATCCACGGCGAGCCGCTGACCGGCGGCCCGCGGGCCGCGGCGGCCCTGGGCGTCGCCGCTGTCTCGGAAGACCCGCTCACCGACGCCGTCGTGCCGGGCATGAGTGTCGTGCAGCACATGGCGCTGGGCCTGGCGCGACTGCCCCGGCGCGGGCTGAACGTGGACTGGCGGCAGGTCACGCTGGCCACGGACGAACTGGAGAGCGTGGTCGGGCTGGGCATGGCCGCCGGCCATCGCACGCTCGCCGGGCTCTCCGGCGGCAACATCCAGCGGGTCCTGCTGACCAGGGCACTCGGCCGCGCGGACGCCCGGCTGATCGTGGCCGCCTATCCCAGCCGCGGTCTGGACGTCGCCACCACCCGCCGGACGCAGGAGCTCCTGCTGGAGCGGCGCGCCGCGGGCGCGGGCGTGCTCGTCGTCTCGGAGGACCTGGATGAGTTGATCGCGCTCAGCGACCGCATCGCGGTCATGTACGCCGGGCGCATCGCGGGCGTCGTCGAGGCCGCCGAGGCGGACCGGCAGCAGATCGGCCGCCTGATGCTCGGCGGCCAGCCGGCCTCGTCCGGTACACCGGGCGAAGTCAGTACACCGGGCGAAGTCAGTACACCGGGCGAAGTCAGTACACCGGGCGAGGCCGGCCCTGCGGTTCTGGAGGCCTCATGACCCTTCACACAGCCACCAGCCCGCCGGCGTCACCTCCCGTCACCGAGCACCCGCGCGACCGTACCCTGCTCCTGCGCTGGGCGGCTGCGCTCGGCGGGGCTCTGACGCTGTTCGCGCTGCTCCTGCTGGCCAAGGGCGCCGACCCGGTGACGGTGTTCGCCGGGATGGTGACCTCCACGCTGACCAGTTCGGCGTCACTCGAGCAGATCGTCATCAAGGCCGCCCCGCTGATCCTTGCCGCGCTCGCCGTGGTCGTCCCGGCCAGGGCCGGGCTGAGCAACGTCGGCGGCGAGGGCCAAGTCGTGATCGGCGCGGTCGCGGCGGCCGGCGTCGGCCTGGCGCTGGACCGGCAGGCGGCCGGGCCGCTCGTGCTCGTCCTGCTCCTGCTGGGCGGCGCGCTCGGCGGGGCACTGTGGGCCGGGCTGGCCGCCACTCTGCGTATCACCACCAGCGTGAACGAGGCCGTCAGCACGCTGCTGCTCAACTACATCGCCCTGGACGTGCTGCTCTACCTCATCTACGACCCGTGGAAGGACTCCGACGGCTCCGGCCAGCCGGTCACCAGATCCCTGGAGGTGGCCGCGCGGCTGCCGCTGGTGGGCGGCACCGCCGTGCACGCGGGGATCGTGCTGGCGCTGCTCGCCGCGGCGGCGGTCTGGCTGGTGCTGCGCCGCACCGCCTTCGGCTTCCGGCTCGGCGTGGCCGGCGGCAACCCGGAGGCCGCCACGCGGGCCGGGCTGCCGGTGCGCCGGCTGCTGCTGTCGGCCATGCTCATCGGCGGCGCGCTGGCCGGGCTGGCCGGCGCCGTGCACCTGGCCGGGCAGGAGTTCGAGTTGCGCCCGGGCATCACCACCAACCTGGGATACATCGCGTTCCTGGCCTCGTGGCTTGTGCGGCACCGGCCGCTGCCGGTGGTCGGTGCGGCCCTGCTGGTGGCCGCGATCACGGTAGCGGGCGACAGCCTCCAGCTCGACAGTGGTCTGCCCGCCGCCACCACCCACATCCTCACCGGCCTGGTGCTGCTGGCCGTACTCGGCTGGACCAGGCGGAAAGCGGTCATGAAATGAGCGATCTGATCACCGATGTGCTGGCCGGTGGGGTGCGCGGCGGGACCGCGATCATGCTCGCCGCGCTCGGAGAGACGCTCGCCGAGCGGGCGGGAGTAGTCAATCTGGGCACCGAGGGCTGCCTGCTGGCCGGAGCGCTGACCGGGTACGCGGTGGCCGCCGAGTCCGGCAGCCCATGGCTGGGCCTGGCAGCCGGCGCGCTGGCCGGGGCGGGGCTGGCACTCGTGCACGCCATGCTCGTGGTCTGGCGGGGCGCCGACCAGTTCGCCACCGGGCTGACACTCATGTTCCTCGCCCTCGGGCTGACCTCGCTGTTCGGCGCCGCGTACGTGGGCGTGTCCGCGCCCGGGTTCGCCCCGGTCGCCCTGCCCTTCCTCGGCGATCTGCCGGTCGTGGGGCAGGTGCTCTTCCAGCATGACCCGGTCACGTACGTCTCCTACCTGGTCGCGCCGGCGCTGTGGTGGTTCCTGCGCGGCAGCCGGGCCGGGCTGCTGGTGCGGACGGCAGGCGAGCGGTCCGAGGTGCTGGACGTGCACGGCTACCGTGCCGGGCTGATCCGGGGCCTGGCGGTCACGGCGGGCGGCGCGCTGGCCGGGATCGGCGGGGCCCAGCTGGCCACCGCCTACGCGCACGCCTGGTTCGAGGGGATGACGGCCGGGCGCGGCTTCATCGCGGTCGCCCTGGTGATCTTCGCCGCCTGGCGGCCGCTGTGGGTGGCGGGTGGCGCCTACCTCTTCGGCTCGCTGCTGGCGCTCGCCCCCGCCCTGCAGGCACGCGGGGTGGAGCTCAACCAGTTCGCGCTGGACGCCCTGCCGTTCACCATCACGCTGATCATCCTCGCCGTGATCGGCCGCAGGACCCTGCGAGCGGCCCCTGCCGAGCTCCGCCGCGCCTTCGAAAGCTCTCCCTCCTAAAGCACTCCTAAGCAGAGGAGCCACCCCCGATGAAGATCGCCTCACGTGCCGCCGCCGCAGCGCTGGCGGCCCTGCTCGCCACCGCGTGCTCGGCCAACACGGCCGGCACCGCAAGCGCCCCCGCCACTGCCGCCGGCGCGCCCGGCAAGGACTCCCCCGCCGTCGGCTTCATCTTCGTCGGCCCGAAGGACGACTTCGGCTACAACCAGGCCGCTTACCAGGGCAGCCAGGCCGTCGCCAAGGCCCTTCCCGACGTGCGTGTGCTCACCGCCGAGAACGTCCCCGAGGACGACAACGCCGCCCGCGTCATGAACAGCATGATCGCCAAAGGCGCGAAGATCATCTTCGCCACCAGCTACGGTCACCTCGACGCCGCGCTCAAGGTCGCCGCCGAGCACCCCGACGTGGCGGTCGTCCAGCAGGGCAACCTCATCACCGGCGCCGTGCCCAAGAACTCCGGCACCTACTTCGGCACCGTCTACGAGCCCGTCTACCTGGCCGGGATCGCCGCGGGCAAGGCTACCAAGAGCGACAAGCTCGGCTATGTCTACGCCTTCCCCATCAACCAGACCATCACCAACATCGACGCCTTCCAGCTCGGCGCCGCCTCGGTCAACCCGGACGTGAAGACGTACGTCGTCGGCACCTCCTCCTGGTGCGACCCGGCCAAGCAGGCCGAGGCCGCGGCGAACCTGCTCAAGCAGGGCGTCGACGTCGTCACCCAGCACCAGGACTGCACCGCCACGATCGTCAAGGCCACCGAGGCGGCCGGCATGTACACGGTCGGTTACCACGCCGACGCCTCCTCGCTGGCGCCCAAGGGCTGGCTGACCGGCTCGCAGTGGGACTGGGACGCGCTGTTCACCGACATCGTCAAGACCACCAGGGCGGGACGCTTCACCGCCGGCAAGTACAACGCCAACTTCAGGATCGGCTTCAAGACCGGCACCAATCCCTTCGTCCAAGCCCCGTTCGGCCCAGCCGTCGACGAGACGGCCAAGGCCGAGATCGGAAAAGCGAAGGAGTGGCTGAGCTCGGCCGCGGGCTCGCCATTCGCGGGGCCGGTGACGGACCAGGACGGCATCGTCCGCATCCCCAAGGGGACCGTGCCCGACTATGCGGCCATCGAGAAGATCGACTACTTCGTCGAGGGCGTCGTCGGGAAGCTGCCATGACCCACGTGGCGGGCACCACCCCGTATCCCTGGCCCTGGCACGGCGAACTGGACGCCCAGCGGCTCGCGCTCCTGCTGATCTCCTGCCCGGCCACCAGCCAGCCGGGCGAGTGGCCGGCCGCGCCCGCCGAGGGACTCGCCTCCGTCATACGCGAGGCCGGAGGCCTGGTGGTAGACGTCCGGGTGCGGGCAGGGGGGCCGGCGCCGGCCTCCGGGACGTCGGTGAGTGCCCCCGGATGGGACGGCTTCTACGCCAGCCCGCTGGACACCCTTCTCCGCCGCGCGGGCCGCGACCTGCTTCTCCTGGCCGGCTGCTGCATGGAAACCGGTGTCCACTCGACCATGCGCTCGGCCAACGACCGCGGCTACGAGTGCCTCCTCGTGGCCGACGCCACCCGGGCCGCTCAGGAAGATCTGCGGGCGGGCGCCGTGTCCACGATCGAGATGTCCGGCGGCATCTTCGGCGCGGTCGGTGCGACCACCGCCGTCACCACCGCCCTGACCAGCAAGGAGTGGATATGACCACCGTTGTGGAAGCCGAGCCGTACGCCTGGCCGTTCGACGGAGCGCTGTCCCCGGAGCGGACCGCCCTGGTGTGCATCGACTGGCAGACCGACTTCTGCGGCCCAGGCGGCTACGTGGACGCCATGGGCTACGACCTCTCCCTGACCAGGACGGGGCTGGAGCCGACCGCCAAGGTGCTGGCGGCCGTCCGCGAGCGCGGATTCACGGTCGTCCACACCCGCGAAGGGCACAGGCCGGACCTTTCGGACTGCCCGCCGAACAAGCTGTGGCGCTCCGAACGCATCGGCGCGGGCATCGGGTCCAGCGGGCCGGCCGGGCGCATCCTGGTCCGCGGCGAGCCCGGCTGGCAGATCGTCCCCGAGGTGGCGCCGATCGACGGCGAGCTGATCGTCGACAAGCCCGGCAAGGGCGCCTTCTACGCCACCGACCTGGACCTGCTGCTGCGAACGCGCGGCATCACGCACCTGGTGCTCACCGGGATCACCACGGACGTCTGCGTGCACACCACCATGCGTGAAGCCAACGACCGCGGCTACGAATGCCTGCTGCTGACCGACTGCACCGGCGCGACCGACAGGGGCAACTACGAGGCCGCCATCAAAATGGTCACCATGCAGGGTGGCGTCTTCGGCGCGGTGACCACCTCCGACCGGCTCCTGGCGGCTCTGTGACCCGACAGGCCCCCGGGGGTACGCGTGGGCGGCGGGCCGTCCTGGTGCACGGCGCGGCCACTACGGCCCGGATCTGGGACCGGACGCTTCCGTACCTGTCCGCTTTCGACACCCTGACTCCTGACCGGCCGAGCACGGGCGACCTGGACAGCGAGGTCGCCGCGATCGCCGAGCTCTGCGCGAACGCGACGGTCATCGGGGTCAGCGGCGGGGCAACGCTCGGCCTGGCGCTGGCCGCCCACTCGATCCCCTTCCGCGCCGCGGTGCTGCACGAGCCCGCCGCCGGTTCCCTCGCTCCCGGCCTGCTCGCGCATGTGGCGGAGGGAATGCGTACCGGCGGCGTGCCCGGTTTCGGCCGGGCGCTGTACGGCCCGGCGTGGCACCCGTCCGACGCCCCGGCCGACCCGGAGGCGGTCGCCCGCGACTTCGCCATGTTCAGTGCCTTCGAGCCCGAGGCCGTCGGCCCCGGCGCAGGCCCGATCCTGCTGACCGTGGGCGAGCGCTCCCCCGAGGCCAGGCACCGGTCGGTACGCGCGCTCAGCGACCGGCTCGGCGTCCCGTACGCCGTGGTGCCTGCCGCCGGGCACGCCGTCCATCTCGAGAACCCGAAGGAGTTCGCCGCTTTGATCACCGGCCATGTGGCACAGCCGGCCGCCGACCGCGTCCGCCGCGCCTACGCGCGCATCGAGGAGAGCGACCGGCCCGAGGTCTGGATCACCCTGCGCGACCGGGAGGAAGTGCTGGCCGAGGCGGCCCGCGTGGACGAGCGGGTGGCCGCGGGCGATGACCTGCCCTTCGCGGGCAAGGTCATCGCGGTCAAGGACAACATCGATGTGGCCGGCCTGCCGACCACAGCCGCCTGCCCCGCGTACGCCTACACCCCGGAGGTCTCCGCACCCGCCGTGGCCAGACTGGTGGCCGCAGGCGCGATCGTGCTGGGCAAGACCAACCTGGACCAGTTCGCCACCGGCCTCGTCGGCACCCGCAGCCCGCACGGCGCGGTCCGCTCCGCCCACGACCCCGAGCTGATCTCGGGCGGCTCCAGCTCCGGCTCGGCGGTAGCCGTCGCGCTTGGCATCGCGGACCTGGCGCTGGGCACGGACACCGCGGGCTCCGGCCGTGTTCCCGCCGCCTTCCAGGGCATCGCCGGCGTCAAGCCCACGCTCGGCCTGGTGCCCAAGCAGGGAGTGGTCCCCGCCGCCCGCTCGTTCGACTGCGTGTCGGTCTTCGCCCCCACTGTCTCCCTGGCCCAGGCCGCCGTCCACGTGATGGCCGACCCCCCGGGGCGCCCCTGGCCACCGAACGCCCCGCTGGCCGCCCCGCCCGCTCCCCGGATCGCCGTGCCCGACCGTCCGCTCCCCCAGCTGTCGCCGTCATGGGCCCAGGCCTTCCAGGCGGCGACAGACCATCTGGCCAAGGCAGGCGCCGACCTCGTACCGATCGACGTCACCCCCTTCCTCGAAGCCGCCACCCTCATGTACGGCGGAGCCTTCGCAGCGGAGCGATACGCCGCGGTCGGCCCGTTCGTCGAATCCCACCCCGGCCAGACCGACCCCAGCGTGCACGCCATCATCGCCGCCGCCCGCGCCATCCCTGCCCACCACCTGGCCCGCGACCTCCACCGCCTGGCCACGCTGCGCGCGCAGGCGATGCGGCTCCTGGCCGGCCTGGACGCCCTCCTGCTGCCCACCGTGCCACGCCACCCGCGCATCACCGAGGTCGAGGCCGACCCGATCGGCGTCAACAGCGAACTCGGCGTCTACACCAACTTCGTCAACCTCTTCGACCTGTGCGCGGTGGCCGTACCCGCGGGCCAGGCCGACGGCGGCCCGTTCGGCGTCACACTGATCGGCCGCCCTTTTGCCGACCACCTGGTCGCAGACCTGGCGCGCCTGCTGAACCCCGGTCCTCCCGTGCCCCCGGCCGCCCCCTCTCTCCCGCTGGCGGTCTTCGGCGCCCATCTGTCGGGTCATCCGCTCAACCACCACCTCACCACCGCCGGCGCCCGTCTGGTACGCACCGTCCGCACGGCCCCGGAGTACCGGATGTACGCCCTGGCCGACCGGCCTGGCCTGGTACGGATCGGACCCGGCGGGACCTCGATCGAGGGCGAGCTGTGGTCAGTGCCACCCGCCGCCCTCGGCCCATTCCTGCACGGGCTACCCGCGCCGATGGCCCTGGGCAAGGTGGCGCTCGACGACGGGAGCCTGATGACGGGCTTCGTCTGCGAGCCGCACGCGGTGGCCGACGCTGCCGACATTTCGCATTTCGGCAGCTGGCCCGCCTATCTGGAGCGGTGACCGGCGCCGTACAACGCTTGACCAGCCGCCTCAAGCGTGCAGCGCATGTTGTGGCTGGCCGAGCAGGAGGGGCGCACCCCGGCCAGCCATGCTCGTTGATCCGTAAGGGTCGCTCTACTGCGCGTCTAGATGATTCCAAGGGTTTGGTGGATCAGTGATCATAGGCGGTGAGTGATCGGGCGGTGGGTCGGCCGGTCTTGTCGTTGTGCCAGATCATTGCGGTCAGGGCCAGGATGCGGACTACTGGCCTGCGACTTCTTCCACGTTGACACGATCTCAGGACATCACGGTGATGAGAACGCCGCCGCGGACGCCTCGAGCCAACTGCTACGCCGAACGCTGGGTCCGCACCGTACGAGCCGCCGAACCTGTACGACGACGAGTCGTTTCCGTACTGATACCGCCGGCGGCCGTTATGTCCGGTGAATGCCCTCATGATGTCCTGCCCCGATCTATTTGGATACATGAGAATGAAGCGCATGGGAACCGGAACCATTGCGGTGGCCACTGATCGAATTCTGTCAAAGAAGAGCTGCCGTCGGCCAAGGGCATGATCAACGTCGCGTACCCACCACACGTCGGCGAGTCGGACCTATTCTCAATTGGAGACTTACGTGATCAAAAGGTTACTCACCAGCCTATCGGCGAGTTCTGGGCTCAACTCATCCTCGAATCGCCACCCCGGCCGATCCGCAGCGTTCGCGACCGCATCTGCGATGGTGCTGCTTGTCGTATCCGCCCTGATCAGCCCCGCAAACGCCCAGGCCCGACCGGGCGATACGGAAATGACGCCGACGACTGATCTCACTCAACTGTCGGCGGCCGAGATGGCCGCAGCTACCCCGCCCCCCACGAAAGCCGCGGTCTCTGACGTCACGATCCAGAAGAACTACAACCCGTGGACCAGCCCCGAGGCCAAGAAGATCAACGAAGAGACAGACAGCTCCAACCCGAGTTGTTACAGCGGTTATGTGTGTCAGAAAGTGCGGTTGTGGGACTGCGTCCCCAACAGCTACTGCGGCATGCGCGAGTTCCTCTTCTATGACTACGGGCTCTACAGCGTCTACAACTGGACCGGGATCGGCGTGTACAACAACCGGCAGACCGGCGGGGCGTCCTACCGCTTTTACCGCTCCAACGGCACGCAGATCAGATGCGTCAACGGGATGAACATCGAGGATCTCAGCCCCGTCTACTACGTCCGTCTCTCTGCGACACCCTGTTAAGCATCCAGCATTTCTTTGGGATGATCATGAAAGTGGTGAGGCGCTGAGAGCGATTCTCAGCGCCTCACCTCGCGAGAGCAGTTGGCGTAGTCGCTCAGTGCCTTGTTGAGTAGGGTGGTCGCCAGATCAGCCACGCGCTGAGGTCGGACTCGCTTAGCGTCAACGCGACCATCACGCCGTCGCGGTCGCATAGGCGCGTGGCGCTCACAGGCTGGCTGAGCTTCACCGACGCCCACGTACGCCCGTGGGCAAACCCGGAGCACTCCCGCCACCGCGCCAGCGCCTCCGCGCCGGACATACCCGCATTCTGGCCAGCTTCCCGGACGCGGCGAAGTCGAAGGGCTCAGTGATCCGGTCCGGCCAGGCCGAGCAGGCTCACCGAGACGACAGCGCGTGCGCCCAGGAACACGCCCAGTTCGTCGGCCGCGGCCTGCAGCGCGGCGGTCTCGGCGGCGCCGAACGGCCGGTACAGCGCCGCTTCGAGCACGACGGCACCGGCCCGGACCGTGCGTCTCCAGCGGCCGGCCACCTGCGTGTCGACCACGATGACGCCGTTCGGCAGGGCGAGCCTGTCCGGTGCCGCTGCCACCAGGCCGCCGAGGTCGAGCAGGTGCTTGCTCTGCCGGTAGCCGACGATGTACTCGTCGTAGGCCTGCAGCAGCCGCACCGATGGGCACCCGGCCGGCGCGGGGGCGTCCCCCGGCGCGGACCAGTAGGTGACGCCGTCGACGTCGGTGCTCTCCAGCGCGTCGCCGGCGAGTGACAGCCCGGTGGCGATGTCGGCGAGCGTGAGGCTGGACCACCACGCCAGGTCCTTCGCTGTCGCCGGACCGTGGCTGGTGAAGAACCGGCGGACCAGCTCGGCCAGCGCCGCCTCGCGCTCCAGGCTCGCCGCCCGCGGGACCCGCTCGTCGAGCAGCGCGTACGTGTGCTGCCTTCCCCGCAGCGGGCCGCTGCAGATCACCCGCTCCAGTTCGGCGTGGATGAGGATGTAGCCGAGCCGGAACCGCTCCGCGATGATGCCGCCGTGCCGGGCGAGCAACGCCGCGATCTCGGTGCGGGTCAGGTGGTTCGCGCCGGCGACGGCGTCGGCGATCAGGTCCGTGGTGCGGCGCAGCAGCGGGACGTCGAGCTCGCCCCGCCGGTAGGCATAGGCGTTGAGCACGTGCACCCGCGGCGCCGTCAGCTCCAGCAGCCAGCGCAGGTCGGCGGGGGTCACGAAGTGCCACGTCGGGCGCAGCACGTGCGTGCGCAGGATGACGCCGTCGTCGAACGCGCGATCGAGGTCCACGTCGGTGACGCCGGGGCCGAGCCGCTGGGCGACCGCCCACTTCGCCGGGTGGTAGTCCTGTGACTGCAGCGCGCCGAACCAGCCGACCACCTCGGCGGCGCCGGCGAACGGGGCCGGCGGCGCGCCGCCCAGGCCGACGGCGCCGGCGCGGCGGTGGGCCAGCTCAAGCCCGTCCAGCGTCACGGCTGCCCGCCGGCCCACGCCTGGACGACCTCATCGAGCGCGCCGGCCGGCTCCCGCCCCCGGCGGGCAGGCCGGTGTCGACGGGGTAGAACGTCCATGATCTCGCCGGCGAGCTGATCGCTGGTCATGCGGATTCTCCCCACGGGCCGGCTCGTGGGGACCACCGTACCTGCCACCCCCGGGTCAGCCCCACCGGAATCCGCCTGCGCGACTGCCCCTTCCACCCGCTCGCCGCCAAGGCACCCGATCTGGTCTGCGGCATGAACCACGGATTCCTGTCGGGCTACCTCGAAGGGCTCCAGGCCGCCGGTGTCGAAGCGGTGCTGGACCCCCAGCCGGGCGAATGCTGCGTGCGCCTGACCACCCCTTCGCCCTGGCACCGGGCAGATCGGCAGCCCGCACAGCGCCGGCGATGACCTGTCCGCCGGTCAGGGGGCCTTCACCACGGCGTCGATCTCCACCACACTGCCGTAGGGCAGCATGGACACCCCGACGACCGTGCGGGCCGGTCTCGGCTCGGGCCAGAGGTCGAGGAACTGCTGATTGGCCGCGTCGCGCAGGGCCATATCGGTGACGAAGTAGGTCAGCTTCACCACGTCCTCCAGCCGCGCGCCCACCGTGGCCATCCGCCGCCGCATGGTCTGCATCGCCGCGTCCAGCGCGGCCCGCTCGCCGCCCACCACGGTGCCGTCCTCCTGCAGCGGCAGCGAGCCGGAGACGAAGACCAGCCCGCCGGCGACCACGGCCGGGCTGTACGGGTGGTGCGGATCAGTGCTCATGGAGGGCCTCCTGGCGAGCGGGTTCGGTCAGTATGCGGGCCAGCAGCGCGGGATTGACCGAGCCGCCGCTGAGGATGGCCACGTGCTTGCCGGTGGTGTCCCCGGCGAGATAGGCGGCGAATGTCACCGCGCCGCTGGGCTCGGAGACGAGCCTGGCGTCCAGCGCGAGCCGCCGTACGGCGTCGAGGATCTGCTCCTCGCTGACGGTCACGATCTCGTCGAGGTTGCGGCGGATCCCCTCCCACGGCACGACGCCCAGGCCGGTGGTGCGCAGCCCGTCGGCCACGGTCCGGTAGGTCTGCTCGGGCTCCCACGCGAGGCGGCGGCCCTCGCGCAGACTCTGCTCCGCGTCCGCGGCCAGCTCCGGCTCGACCCCGATCACGCGGGTTTCCGGACGCAGCGCCTTGACGGCGGTCGCCACCCCGGCGGCCAGGCCGCCCCCGCTGACCGGAACCAGCACCACGTCCGCGTCGGGGAGATCCTCCATGATCTCCAGACCCACGGTGCCCTGGCCGGCCACGACCGCCGGGTCGTCGAACGGCGGCACCGGCAGGTAGCCGTACTGCTCGGCGAGCACGAAGCCGTGGGTGTCGCGCAGGGCCGGGGGCACCAGCACGACTTCGGCGCCCAGCTCCCGGACCACCTCGACCTTGTTCGGCGGCGCGGTGTCCGGCATCACGATCACCGCGCGCAGTCCCAGCCGCTGCGCCAGCCAGGCCACCGAGCGCGCGTGGTTGCCGCTGGAATGCGCGACGATCCCGCGGGCCCGGGCCTCGGGCAGCGACTGCTTGATCTTGTTGTACGCCCCGCGCAACTTGAAGGCCGCCGTCGGCTGCAGCGACTCAGGCTTGATCCACAGCGGCCGGCCGGGCTCCGCCGGGGAGAAGGGCAGCAGCGGAGTTCGTACCACCGTGTCGGAAATACGTGCGGCGGCGGCGCGGATGTCCGCCAGCGTCACCTGCTCGGTCATGCAAGTCGTCCTTTCACAGCCCGGCCGGGCCTTGCTTCCAGCAGCAGTTCGCCGTCGCGAACCACGAATTCGCCGTTCACCAGCAGGTGCTCGACGCCGGTCGAGGGGCGGCCAGGCTCGGCGTAGGTCGACCGGTCGGACACCGCGTCGAGGTCGAACACCACGAGGTCGGCGTCCGCGCCCGCCTGCACCCGGGCCTTGTGCCGGAACTGCGGCGCCACCGCGGACAGCACCTCGGCGGGCCGCAGGGTGCAGCGCCGTATCGCCTCGATCAGGCTCAGACGGCCGGAGCCGCGCACCATCGTGGCGAGGAACCGGGAGAACGTCCCGCTCGTACGCGGATGCCCGGCCGCGGTGGGGGGCAACGGCCACGTGTCGCCGATCAACTGGCCGTCCGGGGTGGCGTACGGGATGGCGTCGGAGGCGACCGCGGTGTCGGGCAGCAGCAGGGCACGCTCCAGCACCGACCAGTCGGCCGGATCGTCCTCGTTCAGGTAGTGGATGGCCACCATCGCGCCCGGGTCGGTGCGCTGGATCTCGCGCAGCCGCTCGGCGTCCCGCGGCCGCTCGCCGGTGGCGGCGATCACCAGGTCCCGCGGCGTGATGCCGAGCCGCGACAGGTTCTCAGGAGACAGGAAGGGCACGCCGATCGTGGTCATGCCGGCCCCGTAGGGGTAAGCCTCGGTGGACACCTTCAGCCCGTGCCGGCGCGCCCCGTCGACCACGGCGCCGATCTCGTCGATGGCGCGCAGAGACGTGCTGTTGATGTGGCACAGATGCATGTGCGCGCCGGTGCCGGCCGCGGCGGCGACCACTTCGGCGATCCCTTCGAGCGCGGTCCCCGGGTCGTCGGGGTTCTTGAACCGGGCGTGGGTGTAGGTGGGCACGTCGTAACGCTCGGCCAGCCGCGCGACCTGGACGTACTCCTTGCGCCCGGTCTGCGGGGCGTAGCCCAGCAGCACCCCGATGCCCAGCGCGCCCGCGTGCAACTGGGCTTCCAGCTCGGCCAGCACCTGCTCGACCTGGGCGGGGGTGGCCTTGTCACGCCAGCGCGGGCCGCCGCACAGATCGGCGAAGCTCTCCCAGCCGCCGTCCGGCTCGGCGCCGTCGAGGACCTTCATCCGCGCCATGGCCCAGGAAGCGGAGTAGCCGAAGTTGATGGGGCGGCCCTCGTCGCTCGCGCGGCGGTAGGCCGTCTGCACAGGGGCCGCGCCCGCTTCCAGCTCCAGGGCCGTGCTCACCCCGTCCAGAGCCTGCATCCGCAGCGAGCCCACCGTCTGCGCGTGGCTGTGCAGGTCGATGAAGCCCGGTGCGAGCACACGGCCGGACAGGTCGAGCTCGCGGCGGGCGGGCACCGGCTCCTCGGAGACTGACGTGATCTTGCCGCCCGTAAGGGCGACGTGGCGGACCGCGTCCAGCCCCGTCTCCGGATCCACCACCCGGGCGCCGCGCAACAGTAGGTCATTCACTCTTTTATCATCGCGATTTGTCCAAAGACGCGCCTATACTGCCGGAATCCGACACTGAGGATGCTTTGTCACGATGGAATCCGTCATGTTGCGAGAAAATGATCTTGAGCTGATCGACGCGCTCCAGCTCAATCCCCGGGCGTCCTGGGCCGAGATCGGCGCGGTGCTCGGCATGGACGCGGTGACCGCGGCGCGGCGCTGGAAGCGGCTGGTGGACGACCGTCTGGCGTGGTGCACGGTCGCCCTGGGACGGCGCCAGCTCCACACCATGAGCGTGGCCTTCCTGGAGCTGACGTGCGAGGCCGGCGCGGCCGGTCAGGTCGCCGCGGCGCTGGCGCAGGAGCCGCACATGATCACGGTGCAGCACATCGCCGGTTCGTACGACCTGTGGACGATCGCGATCGCGCCCGATCTGGCCGGCCTGTCCGAGTACCTGCTGTCCCAGTTGCCCCGGCAACCCGGGATCACCCGGGTGCGCACCCATATCGCGACCCGGGCGTTCGACCTGAGCATGCGCTGGCGGTTGCGGGTGCTCAACGCGCACCAAGCCGGACAACTGCGCCCGGCGCCCAGCACGCACGCGGTGACGCGGCCGATGGACGAGATCGACCGCCGCCTGTTCGTCGCACTGAGCACGGACGGGCGGCGTAGTTTCGCCGAGCTGGAGGCCGAGCTCGGACTGTCCGCCCGTACGGTGCAGCGCCGGATCAACCGGCTGGTCGCGGTCGGCGACATCACCTTCCGCTGCGACCTGGCCAGGCGGCTGGCGGGCTGGCACGACTCGGCGGTGTTGTGGTTGGCGATGCCGGACGACTATCTGGAGAGCACCGGCGAGCAACTCCTGCGCTGGCCGGAGACCCGTACCTGCGCGGCCGTCGCCGGCCCCAACAACCTGTTGCTGACCGTGGGCCTGCACAGCGTGGCCGACCTGCACGAGCTGGTCACTCGGCTGCGCCACGACTTCCCGCACGCCACGATCGTGGACAGGCAGATGGTGCTGCGCCAGGTCAAGCTGTACGGGCGGGTGCTCGACCGGGTCGGCCGCTGGGTGTCCACGACACCGCTGGACCTGTGGGCGCTGGGGGCGGACGCTCCCGGCGAGCTTCCGATGGCCGGCCGGGCGGCCCTCTCGCCGCCATGAGGTCACCCCGCCGGCGATGGGCCATTGCAGTAAATGACCGGTTCGTGCATAAGCACCGGTCGACATGACGGTTTCCGGCGATGGTCGGGCCGGTCTGACTGTGCTGACCATACTTTGCCAATTACCTGGCGGCCAAAGCCATCGCTGGCAACGCGAAGGAACCCCTCATGCTGAAAACCGGGCAACCTACGACCCTGGACCGGGTGCTGGGTGGAGTGGAACGGCTGGGCAACAGACTGCCCAACCCGTTCGTCATGTTCATCGGGCTGTTCGTGCTGATCTCGCTCGCCTCGTGGGTCGCCGCGGTCCTCGGTGCAGCGGTGCGACTACCCGGCACGGCCGAGGCGACGCCGGTCAAGAGCGTGCTCTCCGGCGAGGGTCTGGTGCAACTGCTCAGCTCCGCGGTGGACAACTTCGTGGAGTTTCCGGCTCTCGGCCCGGTGCTGACCGTGGTGCTCGGGGTGGGCGTGGCGCAGGGCACGGGGGCGCTGGAGGCCGCCGTGCGCCTGGCCTTCCACCGGGTGCCGCGCTCCCTGGTGCCGTACGTCGTGGCCTTCGTCGCCTGCCAGGGACACGTCATGTCGGACGCGTCGTTCCTGGTCATCCCGCCGCTGGCGGCACTGGTGTTCCGCGCGGTCGGCCGGCATCCGCTGGCCGGGCTCATCGGCGCCTACGCCTGCACCGCCACCGGCTACGCCGGCGGTCTCCTGCTGGGCACGCTGGACGCCAGCCTGGCCGGCATCACCGAGAAGGCCGCGGCCCTGCTGCCGGGAAGCAGCGGATACACCACCAACATCGCGATGAACTACTACTTCGGCGCGGCGGCCGGGCTGATCCTGCCGATCGTCGGCGGGTTGCTGATCTCCCGGGTACTGGAGCCGCGGCTGCCGGCGTGGCGGCCCGCCGAGGGCGACGACACACGAGTCGAGGTGACCCCGCGTGAGCGGCGGGCGCTGCTGGTCTCCGGGCTCGTGGTGGCCGGGTTCCTGGCGCTGGTCGTAATCGCCTGGCTGGTGCCGGGCAGCCCGTTGCGCGGCCCGGACGACTCGCTGGTGCCCTCTCCGCTGCTGGACAACCTGGTGCCGATCATCGCGCTGGTGTTCTTCCTATTCGGCTACACCTACGGCCGGGTGGTCAAGCTGGACAAGGACGAGCGCAACGTCTACACGCTGATGACCTCGGCGATCAAGGAGATGGGTGGGTTCATCACGCTCATCTTCATCGTCGCCCAGACGCTGAGCATTCTCTCCTGGAGCGGGCTGGCCACGTTTCTCGCGGTGAAACTGGCCGGCGCCGCGCAGGCCGTGGGACTCGTCGGATTCCCCGCGCTGGTCTTCCTGATCCTGCTGTCCACGGTGCTGAACCTGGTGATCACCTCGGGCTCCGGCCTGTGGTCGCTGGAGTCCACGGTGATGGTGCCGGCGCTGATGCTGCTCGGCCTGTCACCGGCCATCATCCAGGCCACCCACCGAATCGGAGACTCGATCACCCAGGCGATCTCCCCGATGCACATCTTCCTGTACTTCATCCTGGCCTCGTCGCAGAAGTACGAGCCCGGCCTCAAGCTCGGCACGCTGGTGTCCCGGTTGCTGCCGTTCGTGCCCGCGTTCGGCCTGGTGTGGGCCTGCGTGCTGGCGATCTTCTACTTCCTCGGCCTGCCGGTCGGCCCCGGTGCGGGGATCCATTTGCCCTGATCATGTGTGGCCGAACACTTTGCGGCATCGGCCATGATCCGGTGTCAGTAGCGATGACCGATCGCCTGCGGCTCGCGGGACGCACTGCCGCCGACGCTCCATGGCAGCGGCACCTGCTGTGGCCGTAGGCGCTCGCGGTAGAGCGTGGGGATGACTTTCAGCGGGACCGTCCGACTTCACCTGGATTTAGACCGGCTGCTTGATGCTCTCGATGATTCGGGCGAAGCCTTCCTCTCCGTGGCCCGCATCGATCTGGCGCTGGATGAGCCGCTGGACCATGGCGACCACCTCGGTGCTGATGCCCTGGCCGGAACTGGCGGCCAGGAGGTCACTGAGGTTGGAGAACTGGAGGCTCTGCTGCCCCTCGACGGTGTAGTCCCCGCCGTCGATGACCGCGGCGAACCCTTGGAACGCGCCGGTCATGGCGCTCTGCCACGGTGCGGCCATGGCGGCGAACTCGCCCGCCGTGATGCCGGCCGGCGCGACCATGGCGGCGCCGTGCATGAATCCGGCGAACATGACGTACATGCCCGCGAGCAGGGCGAGGTCGTACAGAGACGCCAGCCCGGCATCCTTACCGAAATAGGTACTGGTTCCCCACAGCTCGAGCAGCGGCTTGTACTGGTCGAAAACGGCGGCCGATCCGCTGTAGAGGATCGATGACCCGGGCTGGCCGATCATTGGCGGGACGGCCATGATGCCGCCGTCCAGGTACGCGACCCCAGCATCGGCAGCCCAGGCGGCCATCTCGCGCGACTGCTCCGGTGTCGTCGTGGTCACGTTGATCAACGTTCGCCCGGTCAACTCATCGGCGAGCGGATCGAGCACCTCGTGGACCGACGCGTGGTCCAGCAGGCATGCAATCACCAGCTGGCTGGCCCGGACCGCGTCGCCTGCCGTGGCGGCAGCCTGCGCCCCCTGCGCAACCAGGTTGTCCGCCTTTCCCGCTGAGCGGTTCCAGACCGTTGTCGCGTGTCCGGCCTCCACCAAGGCGACTGCGAGAGCATTACCCATCGCGCCCAGTCCGAGAATGCTCACCTGGACGCTGTCGTTGGTTGTCATGTTTCGGGGCTCCCCTCGTGTTCGTCGTTCGGGGAGATCCTCTCCGCTGCCGGTAGGGTTGACCAGTACCGACTAATTAGTCAGGTACCCACCTGAAGGTAAGTAGGCCTTGGAGGGGCGGATGGCAACTTCAGCACGACGTGGCCCCTACTTCTGCGGCATCGACGCCGCGATGGACGTAGTCGCCGGGAAGTGGAAGTCCCTGATCCTCTGGGAGTTGCACAACTACGGGACCCGCCGGTTCGCCGAGCTCCGACGCGGCCTGCCGGGCGTCAGCGAAAAGATGCTGATTCAACATCTGCGGGAGATGGAAGAAGACGGGCTCGTACATCGGGAGGTGTACCGCGAGGTGCCGCCGAAGGTGGAGTACTCCCTGACGGAGCACGGCGTCTCGCTCAACGCTGCCCTGGCCCCCCTGGGAAGATGGGGCACCGAACGCATGCAGCGGATCGGGGCCGAAAAGGTCTCCGTCAACGTTGCCACGACGGTTCGGCGATAAAGGCGGACGGGCCGGATCGTAGATCGGGCGCGGTGGCAGCACCAAGAATCGGTCCCACAGGGTCGGTCAGCCATGATGGCCCGGAACTCCTATAGCTCCGGGCCGTGACGCAGGTGGCCTTCGTCCCACAGCAGGCATCGGTCGAGGAGTTCGCCGCCCTCCTCGACCCCAAACAGGGCAACGACCGGCTACTGACCGCCTGGATCGAACAAGCACGTCAGGCCGACCTGCCACACATGCACGCCTTCACCCGCGGGCTGAACTACGACCGAACCGCCGTCAACGCCACCCTCACCCTCCGTTCCACAACGGCGGCACCGAAGGCGTCAACACCAAAACAAAAACGATCAAGAGGCAGATGTACGGCCGAGCCGGCTTCGCACTCCTCCGCCACCGCATCCTGCTCGGCTGACTACGATCCGTCACCACCGAAAGTGGGCCAGAGCCGTTAACTGGACACACCCGGTGAGCCGGCCGGTGCAGCAAGCCTGGAGATCGCCGCAGGCTGGGCTGCGGTGTATGGACGCAACCCCGACCCATCTGATGGCTGGGACCACGCGATCAAGGCTGTGGAAGAGCTGCTGATCCCGATCGTCATACCGAACAAGCTCAAGGCCAACCTCGGGGGCGTCGCGGGTGAGCTCAAGGCGAACCCCTCGAAGTGGTCGTTCAACCTTCCAGCGAACGACGCACGCGGCAACGGCGAGACGCTGGAAGGCATGATCCGTCACCTCTGGCCTAACCCTGACCGCCACGGAGGCGGGGCAAAGAGATCTCCAACGCAGAGCGAAGCCGAGGCCGTTGTTCAGATGGCGATTGCGATCATCGAGCTGTGCCGGGGACGCCTGACCAAGCTTCCGTAGACGCGGTCTTCGGCTCGGCTCGATCTGCTGTCTTCGCTGGCGAGAGGGATGTTAGGCCGTTTGCATGCTTGATCCAGATCTGCCATATGTCTGTGCCGCCGAGACTGCTGGGCCAAAATGGCCCGCATGCCTACCAAGCCCGAAAATCAGGTTGAGACCGCACCGTCCTCCCCCAACAACGACTACGACAGGATGGCTGAGGGGTACGCGGCCGAGAACGAGACGAGCCTCCTGAACGCGTACTATGAGCGGCCCGCGATGCTGGAGCTTGCCGGGGATGTGGCCGGAAGGCGGATCCTCGACGCCGGCTGCGGCTCGGGTCCCCTGTTCTCCGCGCTGCGCGATCGGGGCGCCATCGTCACCGGCATCGACGCGAGTGCCGGGATGCTGGAGCTGGCCCGGCAGCGGCTGGGCGCCGACGCGGATTTGCAGGTCGCCGACCTGGCCGGCCCGCTGCCCTTCCCCAATGAGGCGTTTGACGACGTCATCGCGTCCCTGGTGCTGCACTACCTGGAAGACTGGGGGCCGACGCTGGCTGAGCTGAGACGCGTGCTGAAGCCTGGTGGCAGATTCCTCGTCTCGGTCGACCATCCTTTCAGCGTCGCTCTCTTTCAGCACATGGCTGGGGAAAAGCCCAAGTACTTCGAGACCCGCAGCCGGACCGAAGAATGGAACATGGGTGGGCAGACCGTCCAGATGAGGTTCTGGAGCCGGCCGCTGCATACGATGACCGAAGCCTTCACCGCGGCCGGCTTTCGCATCAGCGTCATCAGCGAACCGCCGTTTGCGCCGGAGGCCCGCGAGCTGTTTCCCGAGGAGCTCCGCGAGATCACCGGCACGAGGTTCCTGACCTTCCTGTTCTTCGTTCTAGAAGCCGACTAACGGCGGCGACTACGGGGTGCTGACCGGCGACTCCGGCGCGATGGTCGGCCTGGGGGTGCTGCTGAAGGAGCGGGGCGAGGTGGAGCAAGCGCGTACCTCGGCGACCCTGACGCGATAGAAGCTCTGCGCGAGATCGAGGGCAATTCTCAGTGATCGTTGAGGAGCCGCCCCGTTGTAGGGTCTCAGTCTTCGTGACATCTTGATCTTGCGTGACCTGCGGGTTTCCGCACTGTCTCACTGATGTGGCGGCCCACTTGTCTCACGATCATGGCGGTTTCCTCACCTGCGGGGACTGATGGTCAGGATCGGTCGATCGGAGTCCCTGGATAGGACTGCAACGATCAGCCGAGCGTGAACGTCCTGGCGCGGATACGGCGCTGGCTGGGAGGGTGGACCTCATGATGGAGGACTTGCGGGACGCCGAGCGCCGACTCCAGACCGCGCAGCTCGCTGGAGATGTCGAGGCGCTGGATCGGCTGCTGGATGATCGGCTGATCTTTACCTTCGGTGCGAACGTTGCGACCAAGGCGGACGATCTGGAGCTGCACCGCACTCGGGCGCAGGTGATGACGAAGGTGGCCGAGGAGGAGTTGACCGTGCTCGCCGATGGGCGCACCGGGGTGACGTGGTTTCTCGGCACCGTCGAAGGGACCATCTCCGGTGCGCCGTTCGCGGCCAGGATGCGCTACACCCGTACTTGGCTACACGGCGAGACGCACGGCTGGCGAATCATCGCCGTGCACGCCAGCACGACCGATTGACATAGCCGACACGTTGTCCGACGACCGGCCAGCCGGATGGTCGCCGACGAGGTTCGAGCGCCGCCGGGGGGCGGGCCGACGCTGGAAGCCAGGCTATCCCGGCAAGATCAAGGACTGGATCTTGGTATCCCAGCTCCGGCCCATGCACGAAAGGATCAAACCAGTACTCAGAGACACCCTCTCGCAGAAAGGCTGTCTCACCGATCTGGCACATGTGCCAGATCGGTGCCAAGATCGTTGAGACCCTACAGGACCGGCTACAGACCGCTGTCGCGCATCGGGTTGCGGGCCCACCGGTCGATGTCGCGGAGGTAGCCCAGCACCGTCCGGGACCCGTCGCGCCATCGCCCATGCCACCCGATCAGCAGCGCGTCCGCACCGCCCAGGTAGGCCCCAGTCGCGCCACCGGCGCGCAGACCGTGCGGCCGGATGCCCGCCCCGCCCGGCGCGCTCGGCGGCATCCGTCACGATGTTGTAGAGCGACTGCTCCGACAGCCGGTCGCCGATCCGGCCGGAGCGGTGGAAACGCCGGAACACCGCACCCGTGGTGATCTCCTGCTCGGCGAGCAGGCCGGTCCAGGCCCGCCAGGCCAGCACCGGACAGGTGCGCGGGTCACGGCCGTGGGGAAGCGCGACAAAGTGACCGGTCGCGGACTGGTCGTTCTTGGAGCGGCGCACCAGCACCTCCAGGCCGCACGTGACCTCGGCGACGTCGGCCAGGTTCAACGCGCACAGCTCGCCCCGGCGCGCCATCATCGCCCAGCCCAGCACCAGCACCAGGGCGTCCCGGGCCGCCGCGGCCGGCGAGCGCGGCGGCCGTCCGGGCGCGCCGGGCAGCGCGCACGCGGCCACCAGCTCCCGCAGTTGCGGCACCGACAGCGCCGTGGCGCGGGGGCCGGTGTTGGCGATCCCGGCGGCCGCGTCGTCAGGTCGCAAAGGACTCGCGAATCTGGATCTCCGTGATCGTCGCGATTCCCCCAACCGGTTTCTGCTCGTGCATGGTGATCTGGTCACCTGGGCTGAGGTGTCTCCAGTTCGCAGGGCTGAGCGGGCAAAGTCTGAGGTGGCCCTGCCCACCTGGTGGGACTTCGCGCGCGGACTCGACCCAGACGAAGCCGACGTGCAGGTCCGCAAGACCGTCGGGCAGGTCAGGGGATCCGATACCCCACATCGGCCGCAGTTGGCCGGCACCGGGGATCGGAAGTCGACGCCCTCCTGCTTCTGGGCTGATGAGTTGCAGATCGGCCCTAAGGAGAAGGCCGTTGCGGGTCTCGGTTGCCCGCCAGTGGCACCAAGCAGCGTCGTGCTTGAGCCACATCTGTTGAGCGGCGTCAGCGAGGAAGGTCCAATACTCGACCGGTTGCCAATGGATGCCGTCGAAGTCCTCGAGAACACCGAGCGCGACCTCCCATTCGTCATGACCCAGGTACTCGAGCACGTCCTGTGCCGACATTCCGACATCGCTTCTCACGTGCGCGGGGACCAGCGCCGCTGCGCGGCGAAGCAGCTCCGGAACGTCCATGGACAGATTCTCGATCACGTCCGTCATGGCGTGCCACGCAGTTTCGCCGGAGGGCGTGCATGAGCACCTCAACGAGGATCGAGTGGACCGAGGTCACCTGGAATCCGACGACCGGATGCGATCACTGCTATGCGCTGATGCTGGCCAAGCGGCTCAGGCGATTGAGGTGCCTATCAGATTCCGGACAGTCGGCTACATAAGCCGACAGAAGCCTGGAAGAGGTAGGTACGTGACGAGGCGTCGCAGGCAGTTCTCGCCGGAGTTCAAGGAAGAAGCTTCGAGTTTCTTGAGCGCTTCGCCGACTCCCTGCAAAGGCAGGGGCGCACAGATCTGGCCGGCGGAGTACGGTCAAGGCTGGAGCTCGTGCGTCAGCGCATGGATGCCGGCGTGGAGAAGGCAGCGGCCCAGCCTGAACTCACCCACGAGCAAGGCATGATGGAGCTGATTTCACGGCGATGGAATCCGAAGAGATGGCGGAGTCGGCGGAGATCCTGCGTGAGCACCCGGAACTGTTGACGGCCGAGGACGATGATGCCGTCGACAACCTCATCGCCACCGCACGCGCCCACGGTAACGCCGGCATGGTCGCCAAGCTAAAACAACTGCGATCGTTCATCGCCGGCATCCGGAATATGCGGAACGCACTCGGGTCCAGCACCCTCGATCCCGAGCAGCTCAGGATCCTGCCTGTCATGTTCGAGTTCATCCGGGCGGATTCTTGGAGCGCGTCACGCCGGATAGCCGAAGAGCATCCCGAGCTATTGGACAGTGCCGCTGACCGGCTTGTGGCGCGGTTCGTTCAGGCTGCCGAGTCGCGGGGTGACGGTTCCGCCGAGGTCTTCGCCACGCATCGGCGGATACTGCGGCGCGCTCGCGAGGTGGGAATACCGCAGGCGTTCAACGAGGTGGGGCACGGCGGCGAACGGACCGCCGTGGCGAAGATCATGGAGATGGTGCGCGAGTCGCAGGAGGAGATGGCGGAGCTCGGCGCCCCGCCGGAGGCCCGGATCTCCGTTCTCGGACGGACCGCGATCATGTTGATGAAGCGCCATGGCGAGTCCGACGCCATCGACGCCGCGATCGAGTGCTGGCATGGCGTGGTGGACGCCGCAGATCCGAAGTCCGGCGACTATCCCTTCCACCTCAACAACCTCAGCGACGCGCTCACCACTCGTTACGCCATCACCGAGGACCTGGCCGACCTGCGGGAGGCCCTTGACGTCAGCCGGCGAGCACTGGCCGGCGCCCCGGAAGGGTTGGTGGACAGGCCCGGTCTCATGACGACCGTCGGCAACGTGCTCACCGATCTTCATGCGCACACCGGCGACCGCGCCTACCTCGATGAGGCGGTGACCGTGTACCGCGCTTCCGTCGAGGCGGCGGACGACAGAGCTGACAATCTCGCGGGGCTACTGGGGAACCTCTCCCAAGGGCTGAGGAGACGCTTCGATCTCGCCGGCGATGCCGCCGACCTCACCGCGACCATCGACGCGTTGCGGCGGGCGACAGCAGTGGCCACCGCCCGCGAACCGCTGCTGATCGATCTCAGCAACAATCTCGCGGTGGCACTTCGCGACAGGTTCGACCTGTCCGGCGACATCGCGGATGTGGACGAGGCGATCGCCGTCCACGAGCGGACCCTTCCCGAGGTCACGACAAGAGAAGATCTGTGGCTTCAGCTGAGTGGCTACGGAATTGCCTGGCAACGTAAGTACGAATCGTCCCGGGACCCGCTGAGCCTGGAGCAGGCGATCACGGCGTTCCGGCGCGCCGTGGCGACGACGACGAACACACTCCAGCTCACCGACAGCCTGGAGAGGCTCGGAAGCGCCCTGCGGGACCGGTTCAGGCTCTCGCGGGAACTGGACGACCTGAACGCGGCAGTGGATGCGTTCGACAAAGCCGTGGGGCCGCTCCGCTGGAGCACGCCGTGGTGCCGAACCTGCTCATGAGACTCGGGACCATCTTGTCCGATCGCTACAACCGCACCGGAGCGATCGCCGACGCGGAGGCGGCCTTGGACGCCCAGCAGCGTGCGGTCGCCGCGACGCCGCGCGATTCGGCGGACTGGCCGGGGCAGCTGACCGGGTTGGGGAACCGGTATCTCGACCGATGGAAGGCGACCGGCATCGGGGAGGACCTGAACTTCGCGGTCGACTGGCATGAGCGGGCGGTGCGAGCCACACCGGCCGATTCGAGTGAGCTGGCGGCGCATCTGGCCAACTGGGGCGTGAGCCTCCGCAATCGCCACACCGCGACCGGCGACCCCGGCGATCTCGATCTTGCGATAAGCGCGCACGCCCGGGCGGTATCGGCGACCCCGGCGGGCTCGAAAGACCTCGCGGGGCACTTGGCGGGCTGGGCCGCCGTGCTCAACACCCGGCACCAGCGGACGGGTGACCTCGCGGATCTGGACCGGGCGATAGACACGTTCAGCCAGGCCGCGGCAGCGCGGGTGGACACCTCCGGCCCGATGACACGAGCGGCCGCCGGTGGGTTCTCAGCAGAGACACACACGACCGTCTTGACCGGCTGGGGCACCTGCCTGCGTCAGCGATACATGAACACGCGTGATCGAGCCGACCTGGAGCAGGCGATCAGTCTGTGCGAAGAGGCGGTGGCGAACACTGCGCCGAAGTCAGCGGATCGTGTGGAACGGCTCTCACATCTGGCCGGCTGCCTCGTTGATCGTTCCGAACTGGACGGGAACAGCGCCGACCTCACCCGTGCCATCGGCCTCTACCGCGAAGCGCACGAATCCTCGCACTCCGCTGACCGCTGGGGCACCGGGGTCGCTCTCGCGGACACCTTACTGAAGCAGGACAGCCTCAGCGACGAGGAGGCCCGGGAATGCGTCGCCCTCTGCGAGGAAGCGGTCAGCAATACCCACGAGGGTTCACCCCTGCTCCCGAGCTTCCTGGGCGCACTGGCCAATGCCCTGCGCCGAGGAGGAAGGGCAGCCGACGAGCCGGCGGCAACTGGCCACTACCGCCGATGTTGTCAGCTCGGGCTCCGCTCCTCGCCGAGGACAGTGCTGGCCACCGCGAACCTCTGGGGCGGCTGGGCCACGGAACGCGGTCAGTGGCACGAGGCCACAGAGGCCTATCAGTACGGCATGGACGCATTGCAGGCGATGGTCGGCCGGCAGTTGTCGCGGTCCGACAAGGAGACCTGGCTCACCGGGACACGGCGGTTCGCGGCCGGGCTGGCGTATGCCCGGGTGATGACCGGCGACCTGGACGGCGCGGTCGGCGCGCTGGAACAGGGACGGGCGAGGCTCCTCGCAGAGGCGCTCCAACGCCCGATGAGCGAGCCGGCCGCGCGACAGCCGGGCACGGCGACCGACCAGGAAGCCGATACGACATCGATCGCCTATGTCGCCGCCGCGATTCCGGGCGGCGTCGCCCTGATCGTGCGACCGGACGCGCCCGTGTCGCACGTGCTGCTGCCCGCGCTGAAGTCTGAAGCACTCCGCGAACGCACCCATCGGCACGCCAAGGCGTATGCCGAATACCTGTCCGCCGGCGAATTGGAGCGGTGGGAGGCGGAGCTGGACGACCTGGGCCACTGGTTGTGGGCCACGGTCATGGGCGACGTCCTGGCGACCCTGCCGTCCGGAGCGGCGGAGCTGGTCCTCATCCCGTGCGGGTATCTCGGCCTGCTGCCGCTGCACGCCGCCTGGACCGAGGATCCAGCGGCGCCCCATGGCAGGCGGTACGCGCTCGACGACGTCCGCATCTCCTACAGCGCCAACACCCGCGCGCGGGAGGCCGCCCGTCAGATGGCCGCCCGCACGAGCCCCGACTCGATGCTGATCGTCGAGGATCCGGACGCGCAGAGCGCCGATCCGATGGCTGGGGCGACCCGCGAAGTGAGTGAGGTGGCCGAGCTGTTCGCCCGCTCGGGGCCGCTCCGGGACAGCGACCCGATCGCCCTGATACGCAGGGAGGCCGCCACCCGTGACACGGTGATGGCCGCGCTGGACCGGTACAGCGTCCTGCACCTGTGCTGTCACGGAACCGCCAAGCAGAGCGACCCCCTGCGCGGCGGCCTGCTGATGGCCGAGGACGACATTCTGACCGTCCAGGACGTCATGAGACGACGACGGACACCCGCGCGCCTCGCGGTCCTGCCGGCGTGCGAATCGGCGATGATGGGCGCCGAACTGCCGGACGAGGTCGTGAGTCTGCCTACAGGACTCATCGAAGCCGGGGTGGCGGGCGCTGTCGGGTCGCTCTGGGCCGTGCAGGGCCCTGCCGTCGCGAAGCTCGTCACGTACTTCTACCGGTTCTGGCGCGACGAAGGCCTGGAGCCGTGTGAGGCCCTGCGCCAGGCACAGCGGAAGTTCCGGGACAGAAGCCACGTCCCGCACCCGAGCGTGTGGTCGGCGATGACCTACACGGGGGCGTGATCCGGGTGTGTCCAGCGGCAGCCGGGATCAGCCATGGATATCCAGGCCGTCGCGATCGAGCGCTGCCCGGATCTGGCCGAGCCACTCCGCCGCCAGCCGGCGCCCGTCGGGGAGTTGGTCGTCCCGGTCCCAGCGCCACATCGTGACCATCGCCAGCATGAGGATCCGGCATTCGCGCAGCAAGCCTTGATCGGCACCCGGATAGTGCTCGCCGACTTCATCCGGCGCATGGGCGAGGTCGAATTCGACAGGCCCACGGCAGCACGTCTCGAAGTCTATGAACAGCAGCCCGCTCTTCGTGCTGAGCAGGTTGCCCGGGTGCGGCTCGCCGTGCAGGACCTGCTCGGCGCCGCCGCGCTCGCCGATCGATCGCCTCAGGCTTCGTAACGTGCCGCCGAGGAGCTCCCTGTCGGCGTCGGCGAGCTCCGGAGTGCGGTCGCGGCTTGCCACGAGTTGCTGGGCCTCCTCGACCCGGTCCGTGAAGTGCGGCGTGGGGACATCGAGCTTGCGCATGCCGTCATGCAGCCGCCCGAGCGCATGGGCGTAGTCGGCTGGTGGGACTTCTCCAGGCGTCGCGGGTTCGTAGAAGGTCCACAGCGTGACCGCGAAGCCGTCACGCTCGTAGACGCGGGGCTCGACTCGAGGCTCAAGAGCAGCCACCGGGCTCCCGGTTTCGGCGAGCCGTTGAGCGAGCTCGAGTTCGAACTGTGCGACCTGCTGAGCCACAGGCGCCACCCGGGCCAGGACGTCACAAGGCAGCAGACGCAGCGCGAGCTTGTTCGAGTTATGAAGAACGACCGCGTCGTCGGCTGTCAGACCAAGTGATGAGGCGATCGACATGGCCGCGGCCACCGCCCGCGTGAACTCCGACGCCTGCATCGATGCCCGGCCCCTCTCCCTCGCGCTGTCGTGCTCTCCAAGCGGTGCGGACTGAGCCACGGTGCCACGTCGCTCAGTCGACAACTTGTGAGCTGTTAGTTGTTATCCTGTCATATCATGTCGCCCTCGATCGACCGGTCGTCTCCGGTGCCGTTCTACTACCAGCTGAAGCTGATCCTGCTAGAGGAGATCGGCACGCGTGGCATGCGCCCGGGCGACCGGCTGCCCGGGGACCACGACCTGTGCGCCACCTACGAGGTCTCGCGCACGGTCGTCCGGCAGACGCTGGCCGAGCTGGAATACGAGGGCGTGATCGACCGGGTCAAGGGCCGCGGCACGTTCATCGCCGAGCCCAAGACGTCCGAGGGGCTCGTGCAGTCGCTGACCGGCCTGTTCGAGGATGTGGCCGCGCGCGGGTCCCACCTGCGCAGCGAGGTGCGCAAGCTGGCCAAGGTTCCCGCGGATCCGCAGGTCGCGGCCCAGCTGCAGATCGAGCCCGGCACCGAGGTGATAGCCATCGAGCGGCTCCGGTTCGTCGACGGCGAGCCCTGGGTCCTGACGCTCACCCACATCCCGTACGACCTGTCCCCCGGCCTGCTCGACGACGATCTCACCGACCAGTCCCTGTATGCCCTGCTGGAGGAGAAGTACCAGGTCAAGCTGGTACGCGGGCACCGCTCCGTGGAGGCTTCGATCGCATCGGCCCCGCTGGCCCGCAGCCTCGGCATCAAGCGCGGCGATCCGGTGCTCGTGCTGCGCAGCGTGAGCGTCGGGGAAGCGAGCAGGCCGGTGGAGGCGTTCGTCGCCTTTCACCGTGGCGATCGCAGCCGGTTCGAGGTCGAGCTGACCCGCGAGGGCTCGGCCGCGTCCCCGTCCCGGCCCCTGATGATCGTCGTCGATTGACCTGCGGCGATCCGTCCGCCGGGGCCTGATCCAGGAAGGAAAACCGCGGGCCGGCCACCTGTGATCGGAGGTGGCTCGGGGGTTGAAGTCCTGTCATTACAGGATTACTATTCCGGCAATCTTCCTGGCACCGGAGGGAACAGGTCTTGTGACTGCGTACGCCATCCCGCCCATCGACCCGCTGCGGATCTCCTTCTCCGCCGCTCACGGAACCATGACACCCGAAGGCCCGCTGCTGACCCGCCGCATGTCGGACGTGGCAGGGCTGTTCGCCGATGAGGACGCGCGCAGGCGCGCCGCCGACGGCGACGATCCGGTGGTCTACACGGTGGCGGCATCCCCGGTGCCGGAAGCCGCCGGGGAGCTGCCTCAGTCGCTCACCACGATCCTCCCTGGCGCGGTGAGCGGGGAGTTCCACATGACCAAGGGCCACATGCACCCGGATCCCCAGGGTGAGATCTACCTCGGCCTCTCCGGGCGCGGCGGTGTGCTCATGTACGACGGCACGCGCACCGAGTGGATCGAGATGGAGCCCGGCATGATCGGCTACATCCCGCCCGGCTGGGCGCACCGCAGTGTCAACGTCGGCGACGAGCCGTACCGGTTCCTGGCCGTCTACCCCGGTTCCGCGGGCCACGACTACGGCTGGGTCGTCGAGCACGGCATGGGCCGCCGGGTCTACCGCGACGGCGCCTCCTACACTCTCGCCCCCTTCTCCGCGGCCGGCTGACCCCCACGGCGGGCCCGCACAAAGGAGCAGCCCATGGCACGCTTCAGGTACGTCTCCCCAGGCCTGGCCGGCTTCGCCGCCGTGCTCACGCTGGCCGCCGGCGTGGTGGCGGGCAAGGCCGCGTTCGGGGGCGAGGCCTCCTCGTCGAGACCGGTCACCGCAGGCGTCTCCGGCGCCAAGATCGACGTGATCGTCAAGGCCACCGAGTCGGAGTTCTGGCAGTCGATGCTGGCGGGCGCCAAGAAGGCCGGCGCCGATCTGGGCGTCGACCTGCACTTGACCGGCCCCACCTCCGAGACCGACATCGAGCCGCAGGTGCGGCTGGTGGAGGACTCGATCGCCCGCGGCTCCCAGGCGATCGTGCTCGCCCCCAACTCCTCGACCGCGCTGAACGACGTGATCGACCGAGCCCGCCAGGCAGGGGTCAAGGTGATCGTGGTGGACAACGCGGTGACCACCAAGTCGGAGGGCTTCATCGGCACCGACAACATCAAGGCCGGCCAGCAGGCCGGTGAACGCATGTGCGAGTTGATGACCAAGCAGGGCAAGGCCGACGGCAAGATCCTGCACGAGTCCGCCGCGTCCGGGCAGCAGGTGCTGGTCGACCGGTTCGACGGCTTCAAGAAGGGCCTTGCCGGCAAGTGCCCGGACGCCACCGTCAAGCAGACGCTGGTCAACGACAACGACCTCAACAAGGCGGTCAGCCAGGTCGCCGACGCGATCAGCAGCGACCCCGGCCTGGCCGGCGTGTTCGCGGACAACAACACCTCGGGCACCGGCGCGGCCCGTGCGGTCGGTGAGAAGAACGCCAAGGACCTCGCGGTCGTCGCGTTCGACTCCGACCCGGCCGAGGTCAGCGCGGTCAAGCAGGGCACGCTTGACGGCATCCTGGTGCAGAACCCGTTCTTCTTCGGCTTCCAGGGCGTGGTCGAGGCGGCGATGGCCGTACGGGGCACCGTGCCTCCGGTGGCACTCGACCCCGGCGCCGTACTCATCGACTCCGGGAACGTCGAGGCGCCCGAGCTGCGGTCGCTGCTCAACCCGCCGAAGACCACCGGCTGAGGCGGGAGGTGACCGATGGACGGCAAGGCCACGACACCCGTCGTCGCGCTGCGCGGGGTCGGCAAGACCTACGGACGGGTCGTCGCGCTGCGCGGCGTCGATCTCGACCTGTACGCCGGCGAGGTGCACTGCCTGGCCGGGGAGAACGGCGCCGGTAAGTCGACCCTGATCAAGGTGCTGACCGGCGCGGTGGCCCGCGACGGCGGCTCGTATGCGATCAACGGCGCCGATCAGGCGGTGAGCCTGTCTCCCGCGCAGGCCCGCGAGGCCGGCGCCGGCGCGGTGTATCAGGAGCTCAGCCTGCTGCCCGAGCTGAGCGTCGGCGACAACATGCTGATGGGCCGCTTCCCGAGCAGGGGCGGCCTGCTGCGGCGCGCGGCCGGCCGCGCGCAGGCCCGCGCCCACCTGGAGCGGGTCGGGCTCGGCCGCCTCGACCTCGGCACGCCCGTCGGCGAGCTGCCCACCGCGACCCGCCAGCTGGTGGAGATCGCGCGGGTGCTCGGCCTGGACGCCAGGCTGGTGATCTTCGATGAGCCCACCACGGCGCTGGCGGAGGCGGAGGCCGAAGCTCTCCTGCGGCGCATCGGCGAACTGCGCGACGAGGGCATCGCGGTGCTGTACGTCACGCACCGCATCGAGGAGATGTTCGCGATCGGCGACAAGGTCACCGTTTTGCGCGACGGCCGGCTCGTGGAGACCAGGCCGATGGCAGGACACACACCTGACACGCTGGTCGAGCAGATGGTCGGCCGCCCGGTGGAGAACCTCTATCCGGGCGCGCGGCCGGAGACCGGCACGCCCCGGCTCGAGGTCAGGGGCCTGCGGGTACGCGGCGCCCCGGCACCGGCCGATCTCACGGTTCGTCGAGGTGAGATCGTCGGGCTCGCCGGGCTGCTCGGCTCGGGCCGCTCGGAGTTCGTCCGCGCGGTTTTCGGCGCCGACCCCGCCGACGGCGGCGAGGTGCTCGTCGACGGCGCCCACGTGCCGCTGGGCTCGCCGCGGGCGGCCGCGCGCGGCGGCATCGGGCTGCTCACCGAGGACCGCCAGGAGTCGGGGCTGCTGCCCGAGCTGTCCATCAGGGAGAACATCGCCCTGGCCGGCTACCGCACCGTGAGCCGCCGGAGCCTGCTGACCCGCTCGCGGGTCGACGCGCACGTGACGGCCGCGGTCAAGGGCCTGACGATCAAGTTCGCGGACCTGGACGACCCGGTGACCTCTCTGTCCGGCGGCAATCAGCAGAAGGTGCTGCTGGCGCGCTGGCTCGGGCTCGGCGCCAAGGTGTTGCTGCTCGACGAGCCCACCAAGGGTGTCGACGTCGGCGCCAAGGCCGACATCTATCAGATCGTGGCCGAGATGGCGCGCGACGGGCTGTCCGTGGTCGTCGTCTCGTCCTACCTGCCCGAGCTGCTCGGGCTGTGTGACCGCATCGTGGTCGTACGCGAGGGCCGGTTCGTCGGCGACCTGCCCGCGGGCGAGGCCACCGAGGAGGAGATCCTGCGGCTGGCCAGCCTGAACGCGGCCGGCGGCACCGCTGAGACCGCCGCGGCGAGCGAGGAGTGAAGATGGCGACATCGAAGGCGGCCGGGAACGACGACAGAGGCGGGGTGAAGACCGAGCCGCGGCCTGAGGAGATCCTCGGCATGCGCGACGTCCTCGGCCGCGAGCTGAACGGCGTTCCCGTGCTGGTGCTGATCGCGCTCGCGCTCAGCTTGTTCACGGACACATTCCTGACCAGTACGAACATGGACAACCTGGGCCGCCAGGTGTCCATCTACGCGATCATCGCGATCGGCCAGCTGCTGGTGATCTTGACCGGCGGCATCGACCTGTCCGTCGGGTCGGTGGTCGGCCTGTCCGGGGTGATCGCCGCGCTCGCCGTGTTCGAGACGACCGGCGGCGGATCGGTGGCGCTCGCCATCGTGCTCGCGCTGCTCGCGGGCGCCGCGACCGGGGCGATCAGCGGGTTGCTCGTGGCGCTGGTCAGGATGCCGCCGTTCATCGTGACGCTCGGCTTCATGGGCATCGCGCGCGGCCTCACGCTGCTGCTCACCGGCGGCCGCACGGTGCAGCCGCTGCCCGACGGCTTCGCCGAGATCGCCGGCGGCGAGACCCTGGGCATCGCGAACCTGATCTGGATCACGCTGATCGTGACCGCGCTCGTCTGGTTCGCGCTGCGCCGTACGGTCTGGGGCCGCTACGTCTACGCGGTCGGCTCCAACAAGGAGTCGGCCAGGCTGGCCGGCGTGCCGGTACGGTCCGTGCAGGTCAGCGTCTATGCGCTGTCCGGCACGCTGGCCGCGCTCGGCGGCGTGTTGCTGGCCTCACGGCTCAGCAACGGCGTGCCGACCGCGGGCACCGGCTACGAGCTGCAGGCGATCGCGGCCTGCGTGATCGGCGGGGCGAGCCTGTTCGGCGCGCGCGGCACGGCGCTCGGCACGCTGCTCGGCGCGCTCATCGTCGGCATGCTGAACAACGGCGGCACGCTGCTCGGCATCGACCCGTTCTACCTGCAGATCGCGATCGGCGCGCTGATCCTCGCCGCGGTCGCCGTCGACCAGTTGCAGGGCCGCGGCAGACGGCGCGCGGCCGAACCATCCGAATCGCCGGGATCCACGCCCGCGCCCGCCGCGACCGGAGGCACCGCGTGATCATCGCGCACGACCTCGGCACGACGGGCGACAAGGCCTCCCTGCACGATGCGCAGGGGCGCCTGGTCGCCGCCGTCACGGTCACGTACGACACCCGCTACGGCACCGGTGGCGTGGTCGAGCAGGACCCGCATGACTGGTGGCGCGCGGTCGGAGAGGCCACGCGGCGGCTGCTCGCCGAGACGGGAACCAGCCCCTCGGCCGTGCGCGTGGTCGGGCTGTCCGGGCAGATGATGGGCGCGGTGCTGCTCGACGCGGCGTACGAGCCGGTACGCCCGGCGCTCATCTGGGCCGACACCCGCAGCGGCGAGCAATGTGAGCGGGTCGCGGCGGCGGTCGGTGACGATCGGGCGTACGCGCTGACCGGGCACCGGCTCAACCCCACCTACAGCCTGCACAAGGTGGCATGGGTGCGCGAGCACGAGCCAGAGGTGTTCGCGCGGATCGCGCACGTGTGCCTGGCCAAGGACTTCGTCGTGCAGCGGCTGACCGGGCGGCTGGTCACCGACCCGTCCGACGCGTCGGGCACCAACGCCTACGACCAGACGGCGGGTGTCTGGTCCGCGGAGCTGCTCGCGGCGGCCGGGATCGACCCGGCGCTGCTGCCGGAGATCGTGCCGTCGACCTCGATCGTCGGTACGGTCACCGCCGCGGCGGCCGCGGTCACCGGGCTCCGGCCGGGCACCCCGGTGGTGGCCGGCGGCGGCGACGGGCCGATCGCCGCGGTCGGCGCGGGCGTGGTGAGCCCGGCCGACGGCGCCTACGTCTACCTCGGGTCCTCTTCGTGGATCTCGCTGGCCTCCGAGGCGCCGCTGCTCGACCCGGGCAAACGCACGATGACCTTCGACCATGTGGTGCCCGGACTTTACGTGCCGACGGCGACCATGCAGGCCGGCGGCGGCTCGCTGGCGTGGATCAGTGAGGTGCTGCGGCCCGGCGCGGACGAGGAGCGGTTCCGCTCGCTGGTCGCGGCCGCCGGCACCGCGCAGGCCTCCGGCGAAGGGCTCTACTTCCTGCCGCACCTGCTGGGCGAGCGCTCGCCGTACTGGGATCCCGAGACACGGGGCGCCTTCCTCGGTGTCTCCCGGCACCACGGGCCGGCGCATCTCACTCGCGCGGTGCTCGAAGGGGTCGCCTTCAACCTGTACACGTGCCTGCTCGCGCTCCGCGAGGCCGGAGCGTCCGTGGACGCGGTCGACGCGATCGGCGGCGGCGCGGCCTCCGACGTGTGGCTGGGCATCCTCGCCGACGTGTGGGGCGTGCCGGTGCGGCGCCGCACCATCGCCGAGGAGGCGGGCAGCCTCGGCGCGGCGGTGACCGCGGGCGTGGGCGCGGGCGTGCTCGGCTCGTTCGCGGTGGCCGGCACGCTGTCGCAGGTCACCGCCGAGTTCGAGCCCGACTCCCAGCGCCATGAAGCCTACGTACGACGCCACGCCGTCTTCCGCGACGCCTACGACCGCCTGGAGTCCTGGCACCGGGCCGCGAGGGAGGCCCGGTGACCGAGGCACTGAAGGTCGTGGTGACCTCGCGGTCGTTCGGGTCCGGGGCGCGGAACGTGGCCGGTGAGCTGGCGGCGGCCGGGGCGCAGGTCGTACGCGGTCCCGTCACGCACGAACTCGGCGAGCTCCGGCCGCTGCTCGCCGGAGCCGACGGGTGGATCGCGGGCACCGGGCCGATCACCGAGGCCCATCTGGCCGCCGCGCCGAGGCTGCGCGTGATCGCCAGGTACGGGGTCGGCGTCGACTCCGTCGACCTGGTCACGGCCGCGCGGCACGGCGTGACCGTCACGAACACGCCCGGCGCCAACACCGACGCCGTCGCCGACCTGGCATTGGCACTGCTGCTCAGCGCGCTACGCGGCGTCACCGAAGGCGATCGCCGGGTGCGGGCCGGCCTCTGGACGCCCATCCGCGGCCGGGAGATCGCCTCACTGCGCGTCGGCGTCGCCGGCCTCGGCCGCATCGGCCGGGCGTTCGCCCGCCGGGCATCCGCGCTCGGCTGTGAGGTGGTGGGGCACGACCCGTACGCGTCGCCCGGCGACATTCCGTGCCTGCCGCTCGCGGAGCTGGCCACCTGCGACGTCGTCTCCCTGCACGCGCCCGGCGGGGCCACGCTGATCGACGAGCGGTGGCTCGCGACCGTACGCCCCGGGCTCGTGCTCATCAACACGGCCAGGGCCGACCTCGTCAGCGAGGCCGACATCGCCGCGGCCCTGCACGACGGGCGGCTCGGCGCGTACGCGGCCGACATGCTCACCACCGAATCCGGCGGCGCGTCGCCGCTGCTCGACCCGGAGCTGGCCGGCCGGGTCACCCTCACCCCGCACATCGGGGCGCAGACGGTGGAGGCCATCGACAAGATGGGGGCCGCGGCCGCGGCCGACGTGCTGGCCGTTCTCGCCGGCAGGCTCCCGCGCAACCCAGTCTCCGCGGAGGGAAATTGAGCACCGTCAACCTTGCCGACCCGCGCGCCCGCGCGTCCATGACGGGAGTCGCGGCGTGAGCGCGCTCGGGTTCGTCGGCGTCGACACCGGTGGATCCTCGATCCAGCAGATCTTCCCGCGCTGGGCGCACGCGCTGGGGCTGCCCGAGGACCGGCTGGTCGGCTACGACATTCCCCTCGGCGCTTCCGACGAGGAGTACGTCGCGGTCGTGGAGCGGATTCGTGACGACGACGGCGTCGCGGGCGCCCTGGTCACCACGCACAAGATCCGGATCTTCGAGGCGGCCGGGCACCTGTTCGGCTCCCTCGACCGGTTCGCGCGCGAGTGCGGCGAGGTGTCCTCGATCGCCAAGCACGACGGCAGGCTCATCGGGCACGCGCTCGACCCGCTGACGGCGCGGCTGTCGCTGGAGGAATTCGTCCCCGAGGGCCACTTCGGCAGGACCGGCGCGCAGGTCGTGTGCCTCGGCGCGGGCGGCGCCGGCACGGCGATCACCTGGTACCTGGCCGGGCGCCGTGACCGCCCCAAGCGGATCACGATCACCGACGCCGACCCGCGCCGGCTGGACCACGTACGCGAGGTGCACGAACGCGGCGGACTGCCCGCGGAGACGTTCTCCTACGTGGTGGCGGACGGGCCCGCCGACGACCTGGTCACCGCCGCGCCGCCGGGCAGCCTGATCGTGAACGCGACCGGCATGGGCAAGGACCGGCTGGGCTCGCCGCTCGGCGCGTCGGCGCGGCTGCCGGAGCGCGGGCTGATCTGGGAGCTCAACTATCGGGGGCCGCTGGAGTTCCTGGCCATCGCCCGCACACAGGAGGAACGGTCCGGGCTGACCGTGGTCGACGGCTGGCGTTACTTCATCCACGGCTGGACCCAGGTCATCGCCGAGGTCTTCGGCCTGGAGATGGGTCCCGCCCGGGTGGAACACCTCGCCCGGCTGGCCACCCCTCCCGGCGCGGCGAAGTCCTAGCGGTCAGGGGACGGGAGGCAACGCTGTGGAGGGAGCGGTGCGAACAGTGCTCGGGGACGTGCCGCCCGGGGAACTGGGCGCGGTGGACTGCCATGAGCATCTGTTCCAGGTCAGCCCGCTGCTGCCGGGAGAGGAACTGGACGATGAGGAACGCAGCGGGCAGGAGGCGGCACTGCTGCGTGCCGCGGGGATCGCCGCGATGATCGACGCGACGCCGATCGGGCTCGGCCGCGACCTGGCGGCGCTGGCGCGCGTCTCCGCGCGGACGGGGCTCGCCGTGATCGCCTCGACCGGCGTGCACCGCGAGGCGCACTACCCCGAAGGGCACTGGCTGCGCGAGCTGTCCGCGGAGCAGCTTTCGCGGCGGTTCGTACGCGAGCTCACCACGGGGCTCGCCGACGGGGCCGACGGTGCTCCGATCCGGGCCGGGCAGATCAAGACCGGCATCGGCTACTGGTCGATCTCGACGTTCGAGCGGCGGGTGCTCGAGGCGGCGGCGGTCGCGTACGGCGAGACGGGCGCGCCCATCATGGTCCACCTCGAGCACGGCAGCGCCGGGTTCGAGGTGCTCGCCGTGCTCGGCGCGGCGGGTGTGCCGGCGTCGCGGGTGACGCTCGCGCACATCGACCGCAACCCCGACCCCGGCCTGCACGCCGAGTTCGCCGCGGCCGGCGCGTACCTGGAGTACGACGGCATGGCACGGCACCGCGAGTGGCCCGACTCGATGCTCATCGACTGCCTGCTCGCCGCGGCCGGTCGCGGCGCGGCCTCGCGCCTGCTCCTCGGCGGCGACGTGGCCCGCCGCACCCGCTACGTCGCGTACGGCGGCATGCCCGGCCTCGCCTACCTGCCCGAGCGCTTCGTCCCCCGCCTCAGGGCGGCGGACCCGGACCTCGCTCACCAGATCCTGGTGGACAACCCTGCCCGCTACCTCACCTGGTGAGCGGGCCGATGACGAACCCGCGAGCCGGGCGTCACACAGCCGTCTTGGCCAGGTGGAGGTCGGTTCCTCCCGCGCGGATCCCCTCAGCGGCGGCCTCGGTGAGCGCGGTGTCGGTGATCACCGTGTCGAAGGCGGTCAGGGGCGCGATCCGGTACATCCCGAAGCTGCCGTACTTCGACGAGCCCGCCACCAGCACCGAGCGTGACGCCGACGTCATCGCCGCCTGCTTGACCTCCACCTTGAGCTCGGACGGGGTGGTGACGCCGCGGATGAGGTCCCATGAGCTGCTGCTGATGAACGCCAGGTCGAAGGCGAGCTGCCGGACGGTGGCGGCGGCCAGGCGGCCGACGCTGGAGCGGTTGTCCGGCTCGACCTGGCCGCCGGTGTGGATGACGGTCAGGTGCTTGGCCGCCTGGAGTTCCTCGACCGTGGTGAAGTCGTTGGTCACCACGGTCAGCTGCTCCCGCGTGACCAGGAAAGGCACCATCGACAGGATGGTCGTGCCGGCGTCGAGATAGACGACCATGCCGTCCTGTACGAGCTCGGCGGCGGTCCGGCCCATGGCCTGCTTCTCGGGCTGGTCGGTCAGCGACTTGTCCTGGAACGACGGCTCGGTGTGCACCTGGTGGGCGAGCCGCACACCCCCCGGCACGGAGAAGACCCGTCCCTGCCGCTCCAGCTCCGCGATGTCGCGCCGCACGGTCATGTGCGAGACGCCGAAGATCTGGGTGATCTGCTGGACGCTCAGCACGCCCTCGCGGCGCAGTCGCTTGAGCAGCTGTTCGCGGCGCTGGTCCGGGATGAGCGGCGGCTCCTGCGGGGCGGTCATCGCGCGTTTTCCCTCCTTTGGGCTCTATTTTGCATGATCCTGACGTACGACTCAGTCGATCACGGTGCTCAGCAGCAGGATCCCGCCCAGGCTCAGGAGGGACTGCAGCGACAACATGAGGGTCCATGTCCGGAACGTCTGTGCGACGGTGAGCTGGAAGTACTCCTTGAACAGCCAGAACCCCGAGTCGTTGACATGCGAGAGCATGACGGCGCCCGACGCGGTCGCCAGCACCAGGAGCTCCGGGGACAGCCCGGTGTACGCGCCCACCAGCGGGGCCACGATGCCGGCGGCGGCCGTGGTCGCCACGGTCGCCGAGCCCAGGCAGATGCGCAGCAGTGCGGCGATGGACCAGGCGAGCAGCAGCGGCGAGATCGACCAGTCGACGGCGTAGCGGGAGATGAGGTCGTCGACACCGGTCGCCGAGAGCATCTCCTTGAGGCCGCCGCCCGCTCCGAGGATCAGCAGGATGCCGCCGACCGGGCCCAGCCCCTTGGCCGCCATCTTCTGCAACTGGCCGCGCTCGAACCCGGTCCGCACCCCG
This sequence comes from Nonomuraea insulae, assembly GCF_042656245.1. NCBI lineage: Bacteria > Bacillati > Actinomycetota > Actinomycetes > Streptosporangiales > Streptosporangiaceae > Nonomuraea > Nonomuraea insulae. The sequence goes on along the minus strand of NZ_JBHSPA010000010.1, from coordinate 79,989 downwards.
AGGGCGAAGAACGCGAAGATCACAGCGGCGAACAGGGACAGGACCGGGTCGTCGCAGGCCTCGAAGAGGGTGTACTGCCAGGTGCCCTCGGCGGTCGCGGCGGTGCCGAGGGTGCCGGTGAGCATCACGGCGGCGGGGAGCAGCACGGAGATGAGGGCCAGGGTGAGAGAGACAGGGCGGCGGGTGTCGGGGGATGCCGTGCCGTCGTCGGGGACCGGTCCCTTGTCGAGGTCGGGCGCGGGCCCGAACCTGTCCTTGAGCACCCTGGTCAGCACGGGGCCGGTGAGCACCAGTACGGGGATCGCGACGATGAGCCCGTACAGGATGGTCAGTCCGGTGCTCGCGCCGTACGCGGACACCGCCAGCGTCGGCGCGGGGTGCGGTGGGAGCAGGCCATGGGAGATGTACAGCCCCGCCGCCATGGGCAGACCGACGAACAGCAGGTGTGACCCGGCGCGTTTGGCGACGGTGTAGACCAGCGGCGCGAACATGATGAAGCTGACGTCGAACAGGTGGGGCATCCCGATGAGCAGCGCCGCGGCCGCGACCGCGGCCGGGACCCATCGGGTCGGGCGTGCGCCGATGAAGGCGTTGGCGATCCGGTCGGCGCCGCCGGTGCCGATCAGGATTCCGCCGAGGACGACGCCCAGGCCGATCACGGGCCCGGTGCGCTCCAGCGCGCCGCCGAAGCCGGTCTCGAAGTGCTCGATCGCCTTGGCCGGCGCGATGCCGTTGGCCAGGCCGAGCCCGATGGCCGCCAGGCCGAGAGCGAGGAAGGGATGCAGCTTGAACCTGGTGATCAGCAGGATGAGGACGACGATCGCGGCCCCGGCGAGCAGCAGGTGCTGAAGGTCCGCGCTCATGAACGTCCTTCGTTCCAGGCGGCGAGCAGATCGGCGTCGTGGCCTTCCAGGTCGTCCACGACGATCAGCTCTCCGGCCTCGACCGGACGCCGCAGGCGGGCGTGCGCGGCCAGGTAGAACGGCGCCACGTCAGGTGGCGTGTCCTGCTCGCGCAGCAGCACGGCCCGGACGCCTTCGATCTCGTGATGGTGGCCGCCCATCGACAGGACGGTGCCGGCGGGCAGGTGCCGCTTCGCCCGCCCGGCCAGCGCGGCGCATCCGCGTGGGGCGGTGCCGCCGGACGGCCGTCCGTGCAGGACGGCGGAGAGCAGCGTCATCGGGGTCTCGACGCCCATGAGGTGGTAGGGCAGGTAGATCGCCGCGTAGCGGCCGTCGCGGCTGACGACGTGGCCCTTTCCCGCCAGGGTCCGCCAGCTCTCCGCGTCACCCGTACGGACGACGACGAACACGCCCCCGGCGAACGACGCCTCGCCCGGCAGGCGCAGCGCGGTGAAGACGTCGACCGAGCCGGGACGGCCCAGCACTCCCCCGTCCTGCTGGAGCGCGTACACGTCCGCGAGTTCGGCGATGCGGGCGACCGGGTAGTGCAGGCGCTCCACGTCGGGCTGGAACCCGGTGTTGGTCGCCACCACCGCCATCTCGCAGTAGTCGGCGGCCGGGCCGCCGGGCAGGTCCGCGACCGCCTCCGCGCGGGCGCGCAGGGTGGAGCGCACGTCGTCTCCGAGGGTCAGCAGGTCCGCCAGCGCCGGCGCCGCGACGGTGGTGTCGAGCTGGGTGGCGATCCCCGTGGCCGGATCGAAGACCAGGTCGTACTCCGTCGACTTGCCGACGGCGACGATGTCGAGCCCGAGCGTCTCGGCCCAGGTGACCAGGCCGATGAGGTTGGCGGGCTGGTCACCGTCGGCGGTGGTGTAGACGACGTCCCGCTCGGCGGCGAGCCGGGCCAGGTGCAGGCCCGCGACCGAGTCGACCTCCTTGCTGACCATCGCGACGTGGCGGCCCGACGACAGGGCGGCCCTGGCCATGGCGTACCCGTCCGACGGGCTGCCGGTCGCCTCCACCAGGATGTCCCAGTCGGCCGCGCCGAGCAGGTTCGCGTCCGTGACCAGGGCGATCCCCTCCGCCTGCGACACCTCGCCGGCATCCCGGCAGATTCGCAGGGTCGGCATCGGCGTACCCGAGGTCGAGACACATCGCGCGCAGCCGGTCGACCTCGACGTCGCACAGCACGGCAGGAACGAGCCGGGGCATGGCCAGCGTCTGCGCGAGCAGGGTGCGGGCGAATCCGCCCGCGGCTCCTGACAGCGCGTATCTGACCCTGCGATCGCCGGTGTCGGCGAACAGGTGGTGGAGATTCATGGGGGCTCCTTGGCGGGACTCGGAAAAGTCCGCTCACAAGCAGTGGTGGGGTTCACAGAAAATAGTCACAGATTCACATTTCAGTCAAGTAATGTAACGTAAGTTCACATCATCGCCATCTTTCATGTGACCGGAGAGCAGATGCCGTACCTAGGGGCCGTCGCCGATGACTTCACGGGAGCGACGGATCTCGCGACGATGCTGGTCGCCCGCGGGTTCCGCACCGTGGTGGCCGTCGGGCCGCACGGTCTGGAGGACATGCCGGAGGAGGAGGCCGACGCCGTGGTCGTGGCGCTGAAGTCGCGCACGGCGCCCGTCGCGGACGCCGTGCGCGACTCGCTGGCGGCGCTGGAGGCGTTGCGCGCAGCGGGGTGCGAGCGCTTCTACTTCAAGTACTGCTCGACGTTCGACTCCACGGCGGAAGGCAACATCGGTCCGGTGGCCGACGCCCTTCTCGACGCGCTCGGCGAGACCCGCACGGTGGTGGTGCCCTCCTTCCCCGCGGCCGGGCGTACCGTCTACCGCACCAGGCTGTTCGTCCACGACGATCTGCTCGACGAGAGCCCCATGCGCGACCATCCGCTGACCCCGATGCGGGACTCGCATCTCGGCCGCCTGCTGGCCCCGCAGACCCGGCGACGGGTGCACTCCATCGGTCACGACACCGTACGAGCCGGCGCCGCGGAGATCCGTACGGCTCTGGGGGCCCCTGCGGCGGAGAACGCGCTGACCGTCGTCGACGCCACTACGGACGCCGACCTGCGCGCCATCGCGGAGGCCACCGCCGGCCTACGGCTGGTGACCGGCGCGGCCGGTCTGGCACTCGGCCTCACCGGCCCGCATCCCGGCTCCGCCCGGGCTCTCCCCCATCCCGCCGACCGCCGCTTCGGCGTGGTGCTGTCCGGCAGCGCCTCGGCGGCGACCCGCGCGCAGGTCGCCCACGCCCGCCTGACGCTTCCCCATCGGCGCCTCGACACGGCCGCGCTGCGCCACGACTTCCACGCGACCGTCGCCGGCCTGATCGGCTTCGCCACGGCGAACTGGCGCGAGAACCCCGACCGGCCGCCGCTGATCTACTCGGTCGGTCCCGGCGACGACCTGGGCCAGGAGCCGGAGCTGGTGGAACGCGCGCTCGCGCACTGCGCGGCCGCCCTGGTGGCGGCCGGGGCCCACCATCTGCTCGTGGCCGGCGGTGAGACGTCGGGGGCCGTGGTGACGGCGCTGGGCGCTCGCACCCTGCGCATCGGCGCCGAGATCAGCTCCGGCGTGACCTGGTCACGTACGCGGGCGCGGGTGAACGAGCGTTCGCTGCCGATCAACCTCGCCCTCAAATCCGGCAACTTCGGGGAGACCGACATCTTCACCACCGCATGGGACAGGCTGTCATGAGCACGGAACTGGTGGAAGTCGGCGCCCGTCTGGCCGCGCTCGGCCTGAGTCCGGGCTCGTCGGGAAACCTCAGCGTCCGCGACGGCGACCGGCTGCTCATCACGCCCACCGGCGCCGACCTCGCCTCCCTGGACCCCGAGCGCCTGTCGGTCCTGGACGAATGCGGCCTGCACGTCGCCGGGCCAGCGCCGTCGAAGGAGTTCCCCCTGCACCTCGCGCTCTACCGGCGCGACCCGGCCGCCAAGGCGGTCGTCCACCTGCACTCACGCAACGCCACCGCCGCCGCGTGCCTGCCACCGTGGTCGGGGCGCAGCGCGGTCCCGCCGCTGACGCCGTACTTCCTCATGCGCGTCGGCCAGATGCCGCTGATCCGGTACGCCGCTCCTGGAGACGCCGCTCAGGCCGCGGAGCTGGAACGGCTCGACTTCCCGTTCCGGGCCGCGCTCCTGCAGAACCACGGCCCGATCGTGGCGGGCTCGTCGATACGCGCGGCGGCGGACGCGGCCGTCGAGGTCGAGGAGGTCTGCGCGCTGCTCCTGCTGCTCGGCGACCGCGAAGCCCGGCTCCTGACCGCCGCCGAGATCCGCGATCTCACCGGCAAGTACGGCACGCCTTGGGATCTGTGACCGTATGCCGCTCCTGTTCGATCAGGCGCGGGCGCGCCACAGCAGGTAGACGAAGTACGGCGTGCCGATCAGCGCCGTCACCAGCCCCGCGGGCACCTGCGCCGGCGCGATCACGGTACGGCCGAGGGTGTCGGCGAGGCTGACCAGCAGCCCGCCGAGCAGCGCGGCCACCGGTAGCACCCGGGCATGGTGCGCCCCGACCAGGGCGCGAGCGGCGTGCGGAGCCACCAGCCCCACGAAGCCGACGACCCCGACAGCCGAAACCGCCGTGGAGGTGAGCAGCACGGCGCCGGCGAGCGCGCCCAGCCGTACCGGCTCCAGGGGCACGCCCAGGATGCGCGGGGTGTCCTCGTCCAGGGACAGCAGGTCGAGGTCCCTGCGCAGCCAGACCAGCAGCGGGACCACGACCACCAGCGCCAGCGCGACCGGGATGAGCTGCTCAGGGACGCGGCCGTAGGTGGAGCCGGACAGCCAGGTCAGGGCCTTGGCCGTGTTCCACGGGTCGGACAGCACGATGATCAGAACGGTGATGGCCGTGCAGGCGGCCTGCACGGCGACCCCGATCAGGACCAGGCGGTCCGAGCTCAGCCCGCCCCGCCAGGCCAGCCCGTACACCAGGGCGAACGCGACCAGCGCGCCCAGGCCCGCGGTCGCGGACATCGTCCAGATCCCGGCCATCGGCACCAGGGTGAGCAGGGCGACCGCGCCGACGCCCGCGCCGGTGGTGACGCCGAGCACGCCCGGCTCGGCCAGCGGGTTGCGGCACACGGCCTGCACGGCGGCGCCCCCCACGGCCAGCGCCGCGCCGGCCAGCACGGCGGCGAGCACCCTTGGCCAGCGCTGATCCAGGACGAAGGTCAGCGCCCGCCCGCTGCGGCCCTGCAGCCAGTTGACCACGTCACCGGTGAGCAGCCACCGGTCGCCGCCCAGCAGGCCCAGCACCAGCGCGCCCGCCAGCAGGGCGGCGCAGAGGGCGGCCACGACCAGAAAGGCGTTACGGGAACGGGCCGCGCCCGTGCGCACGGCGGGCGGCCTGCGGGTCGGGCCGGCGTCGCGGTAGCGGCGCGCCAGCCAGATCATCACCGCCGCGCCGACCACGGTGGTCACCACGCCCGGCGGCACCTCCACCCCGGCCTGGGCGCCGAGCACGGCCCGCAGCACGATGTCGGAGCCCAGCACGATCAGCACGCCGGCCAGCCCGGACAGGGGCAGCAGCACGCGATGCCGGTGCAGCTCGGGGATGGACTTGGGCAGCAGCCGCACGACCACCGGGGCGCACAGCCCGACGAACCCGATCGGCCCCGCGATCGTCACCGCGGCCGCGGCCAGCAGCACGGCCAGCAGCGTCAGCCACAGGCGCAGCCGCCGCACGTTCAGGCCGAGCACCGTGGCGGTGTCGTCGCCGAGGCCGAGGATGTCCATCCGGGGCCCGGCCACGACGGCGGCGACCAGCGCCACCGCGATCAGCGGGCCGAGCTGGTTGACGGCGGCCAGGTCGCTCTGCACGAGCGAGCCGCTGCCCCAGGCGAAGAGCCCGGTGGTCTCCTGCTGGAAGAGGATCATGACGAGGTTCGTCAGCGAGCTCAGCGCCAGCGACGTGGCCGTGCCGGCCAGGATCAGCCGGGTCGTGCCGGTGCGCCCGCCGGCCGACAGCGCCAGCACCAGCGCGGCGGCGGCCAGCCCGCCGATCAGCGCCAGTCCGCCCGACACCGCCACGGGCAGCGCCAGCCCGAACGCGGCCGCCGCGACGACCGCCAGGTACGCGCCCGAGCTGACGGCCAGTGTGTCCGGCGAGGCCATGGCGTTGCGGGCGACCGCCTGCAGCAGCGCGCCCGCGACCCCGAGCGCGACGCCCACGCAGAGGCCGGCCAGCAGCCGCGGCAGCCGGGAGGCCAGCAGCACGCGGGCGGTCTCCTCGGCGTTGCCGGAGTCGCCGCCGAACGGCAGCGCCAGCAGGTCGAGCGCGCCGATCGACGAGGTTCCCTGTGTCACGTGCACGGCCGCCACCAGGACGACGGCGGCCAGCGCGAGGAGGAGGATCCCGGCGGTGCCCAGCCGCCGCAGCGGTGCGGCCGGCGGCGCCGGGGTCAGGACGTCCGTGCTCAACCCGTGAACGCCTTCACCAGCGCGTCGGCGTACTGCTGGCACGACAGGGGCCCGCCAAAGGTCCAGATGCCGTTCGGCAGCTTGATGACCTGCTGCTTGTCCACGAACGGCAGCGCCTTCCAGATGGCGTTGTCCGCCAGGCCGTCGGTGAAGACGTCCTCGCCGTCGGAGGCGTTGTAGAAGAAGCGGATGTCGGAGTCCTTGAGCACGCTGAGGCCTTCGACGTCGGTGGTGCCCAGGCCCCAGTCGCCGTCCACCTTGCCGGTCCAGGCGTTCTTCAGCCCGAGTTGCCCGGCCACCTCGGAGACCAGCGCGCCCTTGCCGAAGAGACGGACACTGATCGTGCTGCCCTCCTTCCATCCGTCCGCCATGACGAACGGCTTGCCCGCGGCGCCCGCGGCGGCGATCTTGGCCTTGCCGTCGGCCATCGCCGCGTCGAAGCCGCCCAGCAGCTTGGCGGCGGCGTCGGTCCTGCCCACGGCCGTGGCGATCATGTTGACGTCGTCGCGCATGCGCTTGAGGTTGTCGCTCGCGTCGCTGCCCTTGGCCACCAGCACCGGCACGAACTTCTCCAGCTGCGCGGCCAGTTCCTCGTCGTCGGACTCCATGACGACCAGGTCGGGCTGCAGGGCGCTGATGGAGTCGACGCTGGGCTCCTGCCTGGTGCCGACGTCCTTGACGGAGGAGTCGAGCTTGGCGGCGGTGTCCCAGGTGGCGTAGCCCTTCACGTCGGCCGCGCCCACCGGCATGACGCCGAGGCCGGCCAGCATCTCGGTCTCGCCCCACTCCAGGCTGACCACCCTGGTCGCCGGGCGGTCGAGCGTGACCTGCTTGCCGCGGGCGTCGGTCACGGTCACGGGGGCGGCGCTGGCCGAGGCGGCGCCGCTGGACGCGGGCGCCTGCTCGGTTACGGGGGCCTCGGTGGTGCCGCAGGCGGCCAGGGCGACGATGGCGGCGAGGGCTGTCAGGGGGGCCGTCAGGGCACTGCGCATGGTGGTTCCTGTCATGTCGTTGCGTGGAGGATCTTGCTGTGGCGGCCGATCGGCCGGGTGGTCACGGTGCCCGTCCCGGGGTCGCGGATGACCTCGATGCGGATGCCGTAGGTGTCGCTGAGCAGGTCCTCGGTCAGCACCTGCGCGGGCGGCCCGTCCGCGCGCACCCGGCCCCGGTGCAGCAGCACGACGTGGTCGGCGACCTCGGCGGCCTGGTTGAGGTCGTGCAGGACCACGCCGACCGCCACCCCGTGCTCCTGGGCCAGGTCACGGATCAGGTCGAGCAGCTCCACCTGGTAGCGCAGGTCGAGGAACGTGGTGGGCTCGTCCAGCAGGAGGACGCCGGTGTCCTGGGCCAGGCAGGTGGCCAGCCAGACGCGCTGCAGCTCGCCTCCGGACAGCTCGTCCACCGGCCGTTCGGCCATCGGCGTCAGGCCGGTCAGCTCCATCGCCCGTTCGACGGCGGCGGCGCCCTCGTGATCCGTGGCCCGCCAGCGCCGCCGGTAGGGGTGGCGTCCGTACCCGACGACGTCGCGCACCCGCACGCCGCCCGGTGTCGGGCGGCTCTGCGCCAGCAGCGTCACCCGCTGGGCGAAGTCGCGCGCGGACAGGTCCAGCGCGCTGGCGCCGTCACCCAGCGTGACGGTGCCGCTGTCGGGGCGGTGCAGCCTGGCCAGCGCGCGCAGCAGCGTGGACTTGCCGCTGCCGTTCGGGCCCACAAGGGCGGTCACGTGGCCCGGCCGCAGCACGATGCGGCCCTCCTCGACCACGGTGATGCCGTGGTAGCTGAGGTTGAGCTCCGCGCCGCGGAGAGAGATCTCCTCGGTCATGGAGCAAAGGTTAGGCTAACCTTGCTTAAGACGCCACGCCGGGTCCGCGCGAACCTGTGCGGCTAAGTTCTCCGCGCGAGGACGAGCCGGCACCGCGGGCTGCCGTCGTCGCGCCGGCCCAGGGCCGTCAAGGGGACTGTCGTCACGCTGAATCCGGCCGCTGTCAGGTCGGCGAGGACCGCGTGCAGCGGGCAGGTGCGGTAGTACATGACGAAGGGGGGACGCCACACGGCGTTGCGCACCCGCATGGCCAGGTCGAATCCGAGCAGCGCCCAGTAGGGGCGCGACCCGATGGGCGGAGGTGCGCCGATCGGGAAGGCGAAGACCCCGTCAGGCCGTAATGCGCGGTGCACCCCGGCGAAGAGCGCGGGCCGTTCGGCGGGCAGGAAGTGTCCGAGCGCGCCGAAGCTGACCGCGAGGTCGAAATCCTCGGCGAAGGGCAGGGCCCGGACGTCGGCCTGCAACCACTCGGCGTCCGGGTGCGCCCGGCGCGCCCGCGCGAGCATGCCGGTGCTGAAGTCGACGCCCGTGTTCCGTCCTTGGCACAGGGGCTTGAGGATCCGCATGCCCGCGCCGGTGCCGCAGCACACGTCCAGTCCCCGCCCGAACGGGCCGAGCGGACGCAGGGCGTCGGCGGTGGCGTCGAGAACGCTGTCGGGGATGCGAAAAGGCGTGTGGTCGAACTTCGGGGCCAGCAGGTCGTAGCCGCGCTCGACCGAGGACATCGCCTGGACCACCAGTTCACGCAGCGACGGACCTTGGGGCGAGAACATCAGCCCAGGGTAGCTCCCCGGACGGCGTGGGCGGCCGGGGTCAGCCCATCGCCGTCAGGCTGTCACGCCACCGGCGCAGGTCTCGCATGCGGGCCTCATACGTCGCCCCGACCACCACGAGCAGCAGCCCGCCCACGGCGATCGGCACCCAGCGCGGCACCATGACCAGCATCTCCGACACGTACGGGCCCAGTTCCCGCACCGCGACCCCGGCGACCACGACGGCTCCGATCACCGTGGGCGCCTGGAGCCGGAACCGGGCTCCGGCGATCAGCGCCGCCAGCGCCAGCACGCCGAGCGCCAGCGACCGCCGCCATTCCGTGTCCGAGTAGACCGCCAGCAGGCTGGGCAGCATGGTGAAGGAGAGACCCGCGCCGTAGGCCGGCCAGGAAGAAACCGGTGCGGCGCGCCGCCGCCACCAGCCGAATCCCAGCAGGACCAGCGAGCACGGCACCGTGTACGCCTCGACCACGGTGACCTCGTCCGCCCCGAGTCGCAGCCACGAGGCCAGCAACAGCAGGGTGACGCCGGTGTACCTGAGACCGTGCACGCCACCGCGGCCGGCCGGGCCCGCCCACAGCGACAGGAGCAGCACCAGCACCCCGGCCACGGCGAATCCGACGCTCGCCGCGACCAGGACGCGCAGGCCCAGCGAGAGCCCTGCCGCCACCGCCTCCAGCCCGAGGAACAGCGCGGCGAAGCCCAGTCCCCAGATCCGGAGCTCCTTCTGCCTGGCCATCATCGCCAGGGCGGCGGCCACCGCCAGGATCGGCAGCACGATCAGCGTCGCGGGCTCGCTGCCGAACGCGTACGCCGCCGCCCGTACCGAGGCCGCACCGGCGAGGAGCGCGCATGCAGTCGCCCACCAGGGCGCCCTGCTCAGGGTGGCGGCCACCGCCAGTGCGCCGGCCAGCACCGCCTGCACCGCCACCGCGGAGGGGTAGGGCATCGCGAAGGCTTGGGGGGCGAGCGTGACCATGAGCGCCATGGACACCAGCGCGCCGGACGCCGCCGCCTTCACCAGCTGCCCGCCGGGACCGCGCACGACCGCCGCCTTCCCCGGCAACCCGCCGGGACCGCGTGCGGCCGCCGCCTTCCCCGGCCGACCACCGGGGCCGCGCGCGGCCGCCGCCAGCAGACCGGCCGCCACGGCGCCCAGCACCACCACATCCGCCGGCGACACCATTTCGAACGGCTGCCACTGCCGTCCGTTCCACGTGCCCGTCCTGAGCACGTCCAGCCAGGCGAGCGGCGCCGCCAGGCCGGCCAGGAGCCGGGGCACCAGCGTCAGCGTGGTCAGCAGCGCCACCAGCCAGCCGGTGGCCAGGCCCGCCAGCCGTACTTTCTGCCAGGGCAGCCAGGTGGCGGCGAGCGCCACCACGAGTGCGGGGACCAGGTAGGCCAGCGGACGCCAGTCCGTGCCCGGGCCGTCCAGCGCCGGTTGCGCCAGCGCGGCCGGCACGGCGATCAGCGTGAGCGCGGTTCCGACGACGGCCCTGGAGGCCCAGATCTCCCCCTCAGCCTTGCCAGGCCCGGCCAGCAGCCAGGTCACGAACCCGCCGAGCAGAGCCAGCGCGACCAGCGGCACCGACCTGACCAGGGCCTGATCGATGGACGCGGACCCCAGCGCGTACAGCGCGCCGCCCAGCAGGGCGAGGGTCGCGACCGCGCTGCCGGCCAGGGCGGCCGTCACCCTCACCGCTCCCCTGCCGTAACGGACCAGGGCGACGTCCAGCGCCGCCGTGGCCACCAGCGCAGCCACCAGCCAGGTTGCCGGCACGTCGCCGGTCAGCAGCGGCATGACCGGCTGCGCCAGCACCACGGCGACCGGAGCGGGCCCGCGAAGCCGGGTGAGCCTGGCATAGGCCACCAGGAAGAGCGCGGTGAGCCCGGACACCCCCGCCAGGTAGTCCAGCACGTCGAGGGTGTCGACCCCGAGGAATCCCGCCTGCCTGGCCGCGTAGCCGTCGAGCAGCAGCAGCGCGACCGCGAAGCCGGCCACGGTCTCGGCCGTCGCGGTGAGCCCGCGCCGGACCAGCACGACCGGCGCCAGCAGAATCAGCACGGTGAACGCGGCCAGCACGGCCGCGCGCCCGCCGATGCCCAGTTGCCCCCAGCTCACCACGGTGAACACCACCGCCGCCACCGTCAGCAGCAGGCCGCCGAGGATGAGCAGGACGTTCTTCGCGGCGTCCGGGGAGACCTCCCGTGCCGGGGCGCCGGGGTGCGAGGGCGGCGCGGCCGCGGGCTCCTGATCCGCCGGGCCGGCGCGCAGGACACCGAGCAGTTCCCCGCGGCGGGCCTGCAGCCGCGCCTGCTGATCCTTCAGCCCGGCGAGAGCTTCGTCCACCTGCCAGAGCTCGTGCGCGGCGGGTCCCCGCAGCGGCAGCGCACAACTCGGACAGCTGGACACGGGCTCCTGGGGCCCGGTTCCAGCTAACATCGCCCCGCAGTCCGGACATTTCATATGTTCCATGCACCGATTCCGTTCCGAGCCTGTCGAGACGTTCACCGCGGACGCTGTCACCCCGAGGCGGCAGTCGGCCACTTTGCCACGCGTCAGCGCACCCCGACACCCGGATGCCGATCTCAGCGAGTGGCGCTCGTCAGGACCCGGCTCAGCCGGCCACCTCGAAAAGCTCGTTGAGCTGCTGGTTGAGGCCGGTGAGCGAGGTGGCCGGAGACTCGCCGAGGAAGATCGCGTCCAAGGCGGGCCGCATCAGCGCGGTGACGTCGGCCGCGTTCGAGGTCACCGGCAGAGGGAACGTGGTGCGGTTCCTGATGTGGTCGGTGAAGGCCGACACGTCCAGCTTCCGCTCGTTCCTGTTGTACTGGATGGCCAGTTCGGTGCCCGCGGGCCGGGCCGGGAAGACCACACCCGACTGGCCGATGATGTTCTGGCACTGCTCCCCTGACATGAACTTCACCCACTTCGCGGCGTTCTCCGGCTGCTTGGACAACGTCGTGATGGAGTCGGCCAGGCCGTTGAACATGGAGGCCCGCTTCCCGGTCGGGCCGATCGGGGTGGGTGCGACGCCGATGTCCAGCTTCTTGCCGCCGGCGTCGGTGAGCTTGGTGAAGGAGGAGATCGTCCACGAGCCGGCGAGGCCCATCGCGGCGATGCCGGACTGGATCTGCTTGTCAGAGGTGATCGGGTTGTTGCCGCCGATCGCGGCGAAGCTCGCCATGTAGCCCTTCCGCACCAGGCCGAAGTACCAGCTCAGGGTGTCCTGCACGACCGGTTCGTTCAGCTTGAAGCGGGTGCCCCAGGGGTTTTTGTCGATGGCCTGCCAGCCGGCGCTGCCGGTGAAGGCCGACCACTGCGTCTGCCCCCAGTTGTCGCCGCCTGCGCCGTTGGCCGCCAGCCCGTACGTCTTGACCCTGGTCCTGTCGAAGCCGGGCTCGTCGCCGCGGACGCCGTTCTGGTCGATGGTCAGGTGCGCGACCGTCTTCTCGAAGGTGCCGCCGTCGCGCGGGTTCCAGGTCAGCTCGCCCAGCGTGGCCGGGTCGATGCCGGCGGACCTGAGCGCGGCGGTGTCGTAGAACATCGCGATGGTGTCCCAGTCCTTCGGGGAGCCGTAGCGTTTGCCGTCCTTGCCCTTCCACAGCTCGGCCAGGCCCTCCTGGTAGTCGGAGTCCTCGATGTCGCTGGTGGGGGCGAGGCCGTCGAGCGGGCGCAGCACCTGAAGGTCGACGAACTGGGGGAATTTCGACAGCTGGTCGGTGAAGACGTCGGGGGCGGTGTCGGCGATGAAGCTGGCGGTCAGCTTGGACCAGTAGTCGTCCCAGCCGTACTGGGAGATGTGGATGCGCAGGCCGGGGTTCTGCCGCTGGAAGGCGTCCGCGCACTTCTGGTAGCCGGGCTGCTGGGCGGAGTCCCAGAGCCAGTATTCGATGGTGCCGGCGGCGCCGCCGCTCCCGCCGCCGCAGGCGGTGGTCAGCAGGAGCGCGGCCAGGAGGATTCGTCTGTGCATCACTTGATCCCGCTGAAGCCGATGGAGTTGACGATGCGGCGGGCGAAGACGAAGAACAGCAGCAGGATCGGCAGCGCCGCCACCAGCGTGGCCGCCATCAGGCCCGCCCAGTCGGGGCCGGCCTGCGGCTTCTGCGACTTGAACACGCCGAGGGCGACGGTGAGCACACGCGACTTGTCGGTGTAGCTGACCATCAGCGGCCAGAAATACTCGTTCCAGGAGGTGATGTAGGTCAGGATCGACAGCGTGGAGATCGGCGCCGCCGAGATCGGCAGGATGAGCCGGAAGAAGATCCGCGTCTTCGAGGCGCCCTCGACCAGCGCGGCCTCCTCGACCTCGCGCGAGATGCCGAGGAAGAACTGGCGCAGGAAGAACACCGCGAACGGCGTCATCAGCATGGTGGGCAGCGCGATGCCGAGCACGGTGTCCACCAGCCCGAGCTGCTTGATGAGCACGAAGTTCGGCAGCAGCGTGAAGACCGCGGGGATCATCAGGCCGGCCAGGAAGACGGCGAAGACCCTCTCGCGGTGCCGCCAGCGCAGCCGGGCGAAGGCGTAGGCGGCCATCGCGGAGAAGAACACCTGCCCGGCGGTGACCATCGTCGCGACCAGCACCGAGTTGAGCAGGTAGCGCCAGAACGCGATCGGCTGTCCCGCGCCGCCGGCGTCGATGGCCTCCTGGCCGGTCTGCACGCCGAAGACGCGCTCGAAGCCGCCCCACGAGAACCGCACGGGCAGCAGGCTGTCGCCGCCCGCGTAGAGCGCGTTGTTGTCGGACAGCGCGGTACGCAGGACCCAGTAGAACGGGAACACGCTGGCGGCGATCACCAGGCCCATGAACACCCAGGCGAGCACGCGGCCGATGCCGATCCGGGGCTTCGGCGGCGGCTCCGGTCCTGCGGCGTGGGCGTCGCTCGCGGCGGGCGCCGTAACGGTGGCCATGTCACCCTCCTCAGGCCAGGTCTGAGGTGCCGGCCCGGGTGAGCCGGTACTGCACGAACGTGATGATCACCAGGACGATCAGCAGCGCCACGGACATCGCCGAGGCGTAGCCGAACTGGAAGCGGGTGAACGCGGCCTCGTAGATGTAGTACTGCAGCACCCTGGAGGAGTCGACCGGCCCGCCTCTGGTCGCGATCGCGACGGTGTCGAACACCTGGAACGAGCCCACCACGCTGATGATCAGCACCACGGCCATGACGGGCCGCAGCAGCGGCAGCGTGATGCTGCGGAACATGCGCAGCTCGCTCGCGCCGTCCATGCGGCCGGCCTCGTAGAAGGTCTCGGGGATCGTCTGCAGGCCGGCGAAGATCAGCAGCGCGGTGTAGCCGACGTGCCGCCAGACGTTGATGAGCGCGATGGTCGGGATGACCCAGGCGGAGTCGGCCAGGAAGCCGATCCGGTCCACGCCGATCAGCTCCAGCACCTTGTTGCCGATGCCGAGCTGGTAGTCGAGGATCCACAGGAAGACCAGCGCCGCGACCACGTTCGAGACCAGGTACGGCGTCAGCACCATGCCGCGCAGCCAGGTCTTGCGCGTCAGCCGCTGCATCATCACCGCGATGACCAGCGCCAGGGCCGTCTGGACGGCGATGTTGACGACCACGTAGTACACGGTCACGCCCAGCGCGTTCCAGAACACCGGGTCTTCCACCATGCGCACGTAGTTGTCGAGCCCGGTCCAGCGGGCGGGGGTGAGCAGGTTGAACTTGGTGAAGCTCAGGTAGATGCCCCGCAGCGTCGGCCAGAGCAGGAAGACCAGGAAGCCGATCAGCGCGGGAAGGATGAACAGGAGCGCCAGCCTTGTGTCGTCTCGCGCACGGCTGGCGGTCCCGTTTCCCGGCGGCCTGATGGAGGTGGCCATGGTGTCTCCTTCGCCGGTCACCGTAGGGCCTGTGACGGGCGGTCCACCCGTCCTGCGCGTTCGACCGATTCTCCGGGCTTACCGCGAAGTGCCAAATGTTAAGCGCGAGTCTCTTTCGCATTACACCGCATGTCAAGACCGCATTACTCCCGGCGTACGACGCCGGCGCCGAGGTGACCTCGCGGGGCGTCGCCGAACAGACGGGTGCCTGCCCGACGACGCCGTCCGATCAGGCGAGTTCGACGTAGTCGAGTTCGGCCCAGCGGGTTTGGTGCTGGAAACGCAGGACGTTCCAGCCGGCGTTCAGGGTGAGGCCGATCGGCACCTGGGTCCAGTTGTCCCAGCCGCGGTTGGGGTAGTTGAGCGTGGACCGCGTGCCGCCGTTCACCGTCACCAGGTGCTGGGCGTCGCCGAAACCGGCGGCGTAGGCCACGTACGCGGTGTACGCCCCGGCGACCGGCGCGTACACGCGGACGTCGACCCAGCTGTCGGCGTAGTCGATCTTGGCGGCCACGGCGCCCTGTGACGCGCCCGCCGCGCCCGAGCGGACCTCGGCGTGGTTGAGCGTGCCCCGCTCGGCCTCGTAGCGGACCCGGCTGCCGCGCACGACCGGGAGGTCGTCGGCCCAGCCCAGCTCGGCGGTGTACATCCAGCGCGCGTTGTTCACCCAGCCGTGGAAGAAGGCGCGGTTGCCGAGCACGTCGGTGCCGCCGGGGCCCTGCACAGCGCCGTCGAAGGTGGCCGTCGTCATCAGCGGCCGGTAGGCCTTGGCGTAGGAGCCGGTCAGCGACGGGGACGTGGCGTAGCCGGTGAAGTAGCTGTTGCCCGCGTACGAGCCGGCCGAGTAGAACAGCACGTACCGGGAAGGCCGCTTGACCAGCACCGGCGCCTCGATCACGCCGGCCTCCTCCGGCCGATCGTTGCGGATGAGCTCGCGCCGGCCGCCCGCGAACGTGACACCGTCCGCGCCCACCTGCTGCAACCACAGGATCGTGGGCCTGCCGACCGCGTTGCCGTCGTTCTTGTAGACCAGGTACCGGGTGCCGTCGCCGTCCACGAAGCTGGACGGGTCGATGTCGCCGCCCTCGCTCGCGTCGCAGACCAGCGGCGCGCTGCCGACCGGCTGGAACGGGCCGAGCGGGCCGGTCGCGGTCGCGGCGCCGATGCACATGCGGCCGGCTGCGGTGCTCGGGCCGGTGAAGTACATCAGGTAGCGGCCGTCGGCGCGGCGCGAGACGTCGGGGGCCCAGAAGCCGCCGCTGCCGGCCCAGGACGGCTTGTCGGGCAGGGCGTCGCCGCGGACGGTCCACGGGCCCGTGGCCGACGGGGCGCTGGCGACCTGGATGCGACCGGCCCGGCTGCTGGTCGAGTAGGCGTAGAAGGTGGAGCCGGCCTGGAGGACGTCCGGGTCGGGAAAGTCGGCGTTGATGAGGGCCGGTGGGGCCACGGCGGCTCCTGCGGGGTCGGCCGTGGCCGTGCCGGCTGCTGCGGGCAGCCAGGCCACGACGGTGGTCAGTACCAGGGCGAGACGGCCTAACAGCCGCATTGGACCTCCTCTGATCGTCCGTAATCATGGGTATAGGCCATCCCGGCGCGGCGGGGAAGAGGTGGTTTGCGAAACTTGTCAGATCTTCGTCGGAGATGCGGTCAGGGCGAGAGAAGGGCGCGGGCGATCGGGAGGCGGTGGCGGCGAGCTCGACTCCGCGAAGGTCCACGAAGGTCCGCGGGGGTTCACTCCCAGGTGACCGGCAGGCTGCGCACGCCGTAGATCTGGATGGGGTCGCGCAGCGGCACCTCCTGCGCCGGTACGGCGAGCCGCAGCGACGGGAAGCGGGCCGGCAACGCCGGGAAGGCGACGCGCATCTCGACACGGGCGAGCTGCTGCCCGAGGCACTGGTGGATGCCGTGCCCGAAGGCCAGGTGCCCGGCGGCCGAGCGGCGGACGTCCAGCACGTCGGGGCCGGAGAACTTGGCCGGGTCCCGGTTGGCGGCGTTGACCGCGATGATGACGGTGTCGCCGGCCTTGAGCGGCGCGCCGCCCAGCTCGACGTCCTCCAGCACACCGCGCATGCCGGTGGTGGCGATGGACAGGTAGCGCAGCAGTTCCTCGACCGCGCCGTCGGCCAGGCTCGGGTCGTCGCGCAGGGCGGCGAGCTGCGAGGGGTTGCGCAGCAGCGCGAAGGTCCCGAGGCTCAGCATGTTGGCCGTGGTGTCCAGGCCCGCGGCGAGCAGGAAGGCGGCCACGCCACCGAGCTCGTCCTCGGTCATGTCGGTCGCGGTCAGGTCGCTGAGCAGGTCGTCGGTGGGGTTGGCGCGCTTGGCGCGGGCGAGGTCGCGCAGGTACTCGCCGAGCCGGGTGAAGGCCACGAGCTGGGCTTCCGCGTCGTCGTCGCTGGAGAGGGACTGGGTGAAGCCCATGAAGTCCGCGCGCTCGTCGTACGGCACGCCGAGCAGCTCACAGATCGTCTGCGCCGGCACGGGGTGGGCGAAGACCTGGACCAGGTCGGCCGGCGGCCCCAGCTTGTCCATCTCATCGAGCTGGGTCCTGGTGATCTCGGTGACCCGCTCGGTGAGCTGGTTCATCCTGCGGACGGTGAACTTGCCGATCAGCATCTTGCGGATGCGGGTGTGCTCGGGCGCGTCCATGCCGGTCAGGTCGCCGATCGGCGCGGGCGGCAGCTGCGCGCCCATGAGCGGGTGGTACTGCGTCTCGTAGCGTGCGCTGAAGCGTGGGTCGGCGAAGATCTGGCGGACCAGCTCGTAGCCGGTGACCAGCCAGACGCCCGGTGCGCCCTCGGGCGCGGCCAAGCGGGCGATCGGCAGCTCGGCGCGCAGCGCGGTGAGATCCGGGGAGGGGTCGAAGGGGCAGCCGGCGGGGCGGTCGAAGGACGGCATGACCGGCTCATGTTCGCGATAGTACGTGTTCATCACATCCTGAAAGCTACGTTGCGTTCAACCAATCGTCAATCACCACTTGTGCGTAACAGCAGCTCGATGCCGATAAATCAGTGCAATGACGATGTGTGCAAATGCAACTCCGCGTTGCAATGGGGTGCGGGCGAACGCAATGATGGCGATCGAGGCAGGGCGCGACCGGCTACCCTCCTCAAGGGCCTCTAGCCTTCCGGGTAGAAGAGGAACAGCGTGCAGCCCGTCGTCGTCTGCGGAACGTGCGAGGAGCCTGCGGCGGCGTGGATGAAGGAGCCGGCCGGGTAGTCCCGGTCGCCGTCGTTGAAGACGCCGGAGACTACGAAGACCTCCTCGGGACCCGGGTCGTGGACGTCGACCCCCTGCCAGCATGAGTTCGCGTCCATCTCCAGCACATAGGCCTTCGCGCCATTGCCCCCGCTCCACAGCGGGCGCAGCCGGATGCCGGGGAAGACGTCGTGAACCGGGGCGTCCTGGACGGCGGACCACACATAGGCAGGGGTGTTCTGTTCTGTCGTCATGAGGCCAGCCTGGCGCTCTGCCGCAGCCCCGCCGAGTGTCAGGAAAGACATCATGCGGTACTTTCCTGCCATGCATCGCGTAGTGGCACTTATCCGCCCACCGCAATCGACCTTCGAGCTCGCCTGCGCGGCCCAGGTGTTCGGGATCGAGCGGCCAGGACTTCCGACGCGATACACCTTCAGCGTGTGCACGGAGCGCCCAGGCCCGGTCGCGACGCACGCCGGATACGACATGCTCGTGACCGACGGGCTCGACGCACTCGACCGGGCGGACACGGTGGTCGTCCCGGGCTGGCTGCCCACCGCGGAGCCGCCCTCACCCGCGGTCGTCCGGGCACTGCGGCGCGCGCACTCCGGCGGAGCGCGCGTGGTCAGCATCTGCACCGGCGCGTTCGCGCTGGCGCACGCGGGCCTGCTGGACGGACGACGGGCGACCACCCACTGGGCGCTGGCGACCGAGTTCGCCGCACGTTTCCCGCACGTCCGGCTCGACCAGGATGTGCTGTACGTGGACCACGGTGACGTGGCCACCAGCGCCGGCGCCGGGGCCGGCTTCGACCTGTGCATGCACCTGGTCCGCGGCGACCATGGAGCCCAGTATGCCGCGCACATCGCACGGACCATGGTCATGCCGCCCCACCGCGAGGGCGGGCAGTTGCAGTACTCGGCGCCGCCACACCCCGCGCAGATCGACGGCACGCTCGCGCCGTTGCTGGAGTGGATCACCGGGCGGCTCGGTGAACCGGTGGGCATTGAGAGCATGGCCGCGCACGCGGGCGTCTCAGCGCGTACCCTCGCCCGGCGGTTCGCCGATCAGCTCGGCACCAGCCCAGGGCAGTGGCTGCTCACCCAGCGGATCACCACGGCCCGGGACCTGCTGGAGTCCTCCGACCTCCCGTTGGACGCCATCGCCCGCCGTGTCGGCCTCTCCTCGGCCACCAACCTCCGCAGGCGCTTCCTCAGCACCCTGGGCACCACGCCCGGCGCCTACCGCCGGGCGTTCCTGGCGGTCCGAGGCCCCATCCCCGCCGGCGGCGTCGACGTGGCCAGGCAGGTACCGGAGCGGCGGTGACGCACCGAAGCCCGACCATCGCCGGGTGGCTAGGGCACCACGACGACCTTCCCGGTGGCTTGGTCGTTGTCCATGTAGCGGTGGGCCGCAACGATGTCGTCCAGGCCGAAGACACGGTCGATGTTGGGTCGATAGACGCCGGCCTCGACCTCGCGGACGATCCGCCGCAACACGGTCGTGCCCGCGCCGCCCTTGGCGTCGTCGCTGTGGAAGGCCGTGAGCTTGGTCCCGGACGGGATCATCGCCACCGGCTGGAAGTCCGGGATCGACCACCCACTGAGCGAGCCCGTTACACACACCGTCCCGCCCCGGCGGACCAGGCTCAGCGAGTCCACCGTCGAGCTCGCCCCGACGAGCTCCAGAACGTAGTCCGGGCCCTCGGGCCAGAGCGCGCGCACGCCCGCCGCCAGCGATCCACCGGCGTCGACGAGTACGTGGTCGGCGCCGGCCGCGGCCAGCGCGTCGACCTTGCCCTGCCGCCGAGTCGTGGCCGCGATCTCGACACCGTAGCCGGACGCGATCGACACCGCCGCCATCCCCACCGACGAGGTCCCGCCACGGATCAGCAACCGCCCATGACCACCCGGCACGACCCCCAACGCGTCCAGCGAGCCCTGCGCGGTCAAGTACGTCTCGGGCAGCGCGGCCAGGACGTCCCAGGGCAACGTGGTGGTGAGCGGCATCAGCAGCGAATTCGGCAACAACGCGTACTCCGCGTAGCCGCCGTCGAACTCCCGGCCCATCTCACCCATCACCGCCGCGACGGTCGTCCCTTCCGGCAACGTGGGATCGGTCGAGGCCGCCACGACTCCCACACATTCGATCCCGAGCACACGCGGGAACCTCACGTTCGGGGAATGCCCCTGACGGGTCCTCAGCTCCGAGCGGTTCAAGCCCGTGCCTTTCACCCGCACCAGGCTCCAGCCCTCCCGGACCGCCGGCACCGGCAGCTCACGAATCTCGAGCACCTCCGGGCCACCCGCCTTGACACAGACCGCCGCTCGCATCGTCGTACTCATCTCACACCCGCTGAATTGCGCATGGGTCCACTGTCGCCAGAAGGCGGTGTGGCGGGCCACCGGTAGAATGCCAAGCTATGCCCATCGGCCGCCAAGTTCCCGAGCCCGGCCCGACATCACATCTGTGGCCGTCCGGAGGCGTACACCTGTGGCCGTCGGGGGGAACGAGCTCAGTGCAGTCCCATCCACGTGGACACCTGGTGTACGCGGCCCGCGGCGTCCTGTCGGTGCACACCGAACGTGGCACCTCGATCGTTCCAGCCAATCGAGTCGCATGGACCCCCGCTGGATTCACGCACTACCACCGCGCTCACGGCCACACCGATATGCGGATCCTCTTCCTGCCGCCATCCCTGGCCCGGCTCGCACCAGGCCGTCCTGCCGTGTTCATGGTCTCCGGCCTCGCCCGCGAAGTCCTGCTCACCCTCACGGGCCCGGACAACTACGACCCCGCCGCGCGCGACCATGACCGCGCCGCCCGCGCCCGCCTGCGCCGAGTCCTCGTCGACGAACTCCACGAGGCACACGAGCAGCGACTGCACCTGCCGGAACCACACGATGACCGGCTCCAGGCCATTGCCCGGATCCTGTACGAGCAGCCCGGCGACAACGCCCCGCTGGCCGAACTCGGGCAGAGAATCGGAGCGAGCGCCCGCACGCTCAGCCGGCTGTTCCACAACGAACTCGGCATGACCTTCTATCAGTGGCGCACACAACTACGCGTCTTTCACGCACTCGTCCTTCTCGCCGACGACCACGACACGACCTACGTCGCCCACGCCTGCGGATGGGCGAACCCCAGCGGTTTCATCGCAGCCTTCACCGACATCATCGGCACCACCCCCGGCCGCTACCGGACCAGTCACCAACACCGCACCACCCCATGACCTGACTCTCACCTGCGGTCTTTCGTGAATTTCGCGGCGCGGCCCCGCGTCACCGGGTGGCGAAATGAAAGTTTCACGATGCATTGACACTGGGAAAGCGCTTTCCTACGGTGACGGCGCGGGGAAGAACGCACCCGGCATTCAACACGAAGGTGAGACAAGGATGAGACGAGCAGTCGCGTTGCGACTCCAGGCGACGCTGGCCGCGGTGGCCACTGCGGCCGCGGTCGGCGTGGCCTTACCGATGATCCAGGCATCGGCGGCGGCCGGCAGCGCCACCGGCTACGCGACAGGCAACGGCGGGACCACCGGCGGTGCGGGCGGGCAGACGGTGAAGGCCACCACGGGGACCGCGATCCATGCGGCCCTGTGCGGCCGGGCCAGCAGCAGCACCCCGATCACCATCCAGGTCGAGGGCACCATCAATCACGGCAACACCACCAAGGTGTCGGGCGCGAGCTGCAACACCGCCGCCAGCGTGATCGAACTCAAGCAGATCAGCAACGTCACGATCATCGGGGTCGGCAACGGGGCCGTCTTCGACCAGCTGGGCATCCACATCCGCGAGTCGAGCAACATCATCATCCAGAACGTGACCGTCCGCAACGTCAAGAAGTCGGGCTCGCCCACGTCCAACGGCGGCGACGCCATCGGCATGGAGAGCGGCGTCCGCAATGTCTGGGTCGATCACGCCAACCTGGAGGCCTCGGGCGGAGAGGCGGAGGGCTTCGACGGCCTCTTCGACATGAAGGACGACACCCAGTACGTGACCCTGTCCTACAGCATCCTGCGCAACTCCGGCCGCGGCGGGCTCATCGGGTCCAGCGAGAGCGACCGTTCGAACGGCTTCGTCACCTTCCACCACAACCTGTACGAGAACATCGACTCCCGCACACCCCTGCTGCGTGGTGGCATAGCCCACATCTACAACAACCACTACGTGGACCTGCACGAATCCGGCATCAACTCCCGGGCCGGAGCCCGCGCCAAGGTCGACAACAACTACTTCGAGGACTCCAAGGACGTTCTCGGCACCTTCTACACCAGCGAGGCCGGCTACTGGCAGGTCGGCGGCAACATCTTCGACAACGTGACGTGGTCCGCCCCCGGCAGCGACAACGCCCCCGCCGGACCCAACCCGCAGTCCAACACCACCGTCAGCATCCCCTACTCCTACGGCCTCGACGGGGCGAGCTGCGTGCCGGACATCGTCCGGCAGACGGCAGGCGCCAACAAGGGGCTGCAGGTGTCGAACGGCAACTGCACGCCGCAGACGCCGACGCCGACGCCGACCGTTCCCACCGACCCGCCGACGGACCCGCCGACCACGCCGCCCACCGGGACCAACCTCAGCATCGGGGCCGGCTCCGACGGCTCCAGCAAGGCCGACGGTACGAGCTACGGCAACGTACGGGACGGCAATCTGAGCACCTACTGGTCGCCGTCCGGCTCGACCGGTGACATCTCGATCAAGTGGAGCTCCGCCAAGACGGTCGCCAGGGCCGTCATCCGTGAGGCGTCAGGCGCCGCGGGCGGCATCGGATCCTGGCAGCTCGTCAACGGCGGCACCGGCGCCGTCCTGAAATCAGGCAGCGGGGCGGGCACCATCACCTTCACCCCGACCTCACTGAGCAAGCTCACCTTCAGGATCACCGGCTCGACCGGCGCGCCGAAGGTCGCCGAGTTCGAGACCTATGCCGGGTAGGCATCCCCGCCGGGACGGGGTGGGAGCCGTCAGAGCGACGGCCCCCACCCCTCGAACCGGACGGGCTTCAAGGCTCGCGGCGGGCGGCGGCGAAGCCGGTGAGCAGGGCCTCCAGGGCGAACTCGAAGCGGGCGGTGGGATCGCGGTTCGCGCTGGCGCGGGCGGCTTCGGCGTCTCCATCATGTGCAGGTTCCCCGCGGTGGTCGCCGGACGGGACAGGACGAGCGGGACCAGGTTCGGGTGGGCGGCAAGGGTCTCCAGCCGTGCTCGCGTGTAGCCGCGCAGCCCCTCTCGCCAGTCAGTGCCGTCGAAACGGGCTACCGGCTCCACCGTGGCGAGTTCTTCGACCATCCCGTCGAGCAGCGTGTCCTTGCTGGGGAAGTGGTGGTACAGGGCCATCGCCTCGACCCCGAGCTCGGTGCCGAGTCTGCGCATGGACAGGGCGGCGAGGCCGTCTCTGTCGGCGAGGCGGATCGCGGCATGAAGGATGCCCGGGGGGGTTGAGGCCGGCGTGCTGCCCGCGGCGACATGCGCCGCTGCTGGGCTGGGCCGGCCTGCTCCCCTGCCTGGCAGGGCTCCTGGCGCTTGTCCTCATGTGGAGAAGGCAGCCGCATGGGGCGCGGGCATGAGTCCCGTCGCGGGTGGCCGCCGATGAGTTTTCGTGCCGCTCGTGGTCACCACTGTCATGACAACCTTCGCTCTCATCCACGGTGGCGGCGGCAGCGCCTTCGACTGGCATCTCGTCGAAGCCGAGCTTCGTGGTCAGGGGCACGACACGGTCGCGGTGGACCTGCCGATGTCCGATCCGCGGGCAGGGCTCTGGGACTATGCCGACGCCGTCGTCCAGGCGGTCGGAGAACGCCGGCCTCTCGTGGTGGTCGCGCACTCCTGGGGTGGCTTCGTCGGCCCTCTCGTCTGCGAGCGTGCCGGGGCCGCCGCGCTTGTCCTGGTAACCGCCATGATCCCGAGGCCGGGTGAGCCACCGGACGACTGGTGGGCACGCAGCGAGTGGCCCTCGTCCGGCATCGACGACGACTACGAGCTCTATCTGCACGACGTCCCGCGCGAGCTGGGCAGGCGGGTCCTGGCCCACGATGGCGCGCTCGCCGAGAAGATGAGCATGGAACGGGCAGGCCGGGAGCCCTGGCCGCTGCCCGCCTGGCCGGACGTTCCGACGAAGTACCTGCTCTGCCGCGACGACCGGTTCTTCACCCCCGATTTCGTGCGCCGCCATGTCAGGGAGCGGCTCGGCATCGTCGCGGACGAGATGCCCGGCAGCCACATGGTGATGTTGTCGCGGCCGGGCGAACTGGCCGACTATCTGGTCCGGGTTCTCCCTGCCGGCTGAACGAACGCCAGAGAGATATGCGCCTGCTTCGGCACCCGCGCTCATGAGGTCGGCCCTGGCGGGTAGCCACTCGGCATGCGCCGAGGGAACTGGGACATCCGGCCGCTCGGGGGCTGGGCCGGATGCCTGACGATGATCGTCGTGTCGATCGTGCTCTCGATACTCCTGACCGTCATCATCAACCTGCTCCTGTGACAGCCGGAGGTTACGGACAGCACCTCCCCTACGATGGGGACAGGTCTAAACGTCTCCGGGAGACACCCAACCGTTCGGGCCGCCAGAGCGTTGAGGGAGCGTGCGTGACTTTCAGCCAGTTGTCCCATCTGGAATGTGGCCGATGCGGAGCCGTCCATGACAGCGAGCGCCCGCAGAACCTGTGTGCGAAGTGCGGCTCGCCGCTGCTCGCCCGCTACGACCTGGCGGCCGTCGGCTCCTCGGTGAGCCCGGCGGAGATCGCGCGGCGTACGCCGGACCTGTGGCGCTACCACGAGTTGCTGCCGGTCAGGAGCCCGGAGGCGGTGACCACCCTCGGCGAGGGGATGACGCCGCTGCTGCCGATGCCCCGCTACGGCGAGCGGATCGGCGTGCCGCGGCTGCTGATGAAGGACGAGGGTCTGATCCCCACGGGCTCGTTCAAGGCCCGCGGGGCCGCGGTAGGCGTGTCACGCGCGGCAGAGCTGGGCATCGAGCGGCTGGCGATGCCGACCAACGGCAACGCGGGGGCCGCCTGGGCGCTCTACGGGGCCCGCGCCGGGCTGGCCGCCACGGTCGTCATGCCGGTGGACGCGCCGGAGATCACCCGGCGGGAGTGCGTGGCGTCGGGCACGGACCTCTATCTGGTGGACGGGCTCATCAGCGATGCCGGGCGGATGGTGGGCGAGCTGGTCGCGGCCTCGGACGGTCAGGTCTTCGACGCCTCGACGCTCAAGGAGCCGTACCGCATCGAGGGCAAGAAGACGATGGGCATCGAGATCGCGGAGCAGCTCGGCTGGCGCGTGCCCGACGTGATCCTCTACCCGACCGGCGGTGGCGTGGGACTGATCGGCATCCACAAGGCCCTGAACGAGTTGCGGGAGCTCGGCTGGATCTCGGGCCCGCTGCCGCGGCTGGTCGCGGTCCAGGCCGAGGGCTGCGCGCCGATCGTACGCGCGTTCGAGAGCGGAGAACGGGAGAGCCAATACTGGGCGAACTCCCGTACGGTGGCCTTCGGCATCAACGTGCCCAAGCCCCTGGGCGACTTCCTCATCCTGGAGGCGCTGGCCGAGACCGCGGGGACCGCGATCACGGTCACCGACGCCGAACTGCTGGCCGAACTGCGGCAGGTCGCGGCCCTGGAAGGCGCCTTCGTCTGCCCGGAGGGCGCGGCGGCCTTCGCCGCGGCCCGCAAGCTGCGCGCCTCGGGCTGGATCGGCGGGGACGACGAGGTGGTGGTGCTGAACACCGGCGCCGGACTGAAGTATCCGCAGACGGTCCCGGTGGACGCGCCGATCCTGCCGGTGGACGGCCACCTCGTCTGACGGGTCGTCACGGCAAGCGCACCAGGCCGGTGTCCTGCCGTGCTCCCCCGTGGCCGGCGGTGAACGCGCTCATGTCCTCCATGCGACACAGACTGGCCCCGTCGCGGATTGTGGCCATGCGCGGCGGATCATAGCGTCGTCGGGTGCCGATGATCGTGTTGTGTCTTGTCCAGTTCATGCTCGTGCTCGATGACACCGTCGTGAACGTGGCCCTGCCCAGCATCCGCGATGAGCTGGGCTTCAGCGCGTCCGGGTTGCCCTGGGTCGTCAACGCCTACTTCCTGGCCTTCGGCGGGCTGTTGCTGCTGTGCGGCCGGATGGCGGATCTGCTGGGCCGCCGCCGCGTCTTCCTCGCCGGGGTGGCGCTGTTCGGGGTGGCCAGCCTGGCCTGCGGGCTCGCGCAGGAGCCGTGGCAGCTCGTGATCGGGCGATTCGTGCAGGGCGCGGGTTCCGCGATGGCCGGCCCGGCGGCGATGTCGATGGTCACGTTGCTGTATTCGGGGCCGGAGGAGCGGGCCAAGGCGCTGGGTGTCTGGGGCGGCATCGCGGCCCTGGGCGGGACCTCGGGCCTGGTACTGTCCGGGGCGCTGACCGACCTGGTGTCCTGGCGTGGGATCTTCCTGATCAACCTGCCCGTCGTGGCCGTGGCCCTGGCGCTGCTCCCCCGTCTGGTCCCCGAGTCCCGCGCCGCCGGGCGGCGCGGCCTCGACGTTCCCGGCGCTGTTCTGGTCACCGGTGCCGCGGTGTCGCTGGTGTACGGGCTGCTCCGGGCCGGGGAGACCGGCTGGAGCGACCCGATCGTCATCGGCGCCGTCGTGCTCTCCGCCGTCTTGGCGGTGGCGTTCCTGGTGGCCGAGTCGCGGGCGGCGGCGCCGCTGGTGCCCGGGTCGTTCCTGGCCTCGCGGACTCGGGCGGCCGCCAACGGCGCGACCCTGCTGTTCTCGATGGCGATGTACGCGATGTCGTTCCTGCTGATGATCCAGGTGCAGACCGCTCTGGGATACAGCCCGCTCCTGGCCGGCATCGCCTACCTGCCCTACGGCGCCGGCATCCTGACGGGCATGTGGCTGTCCGCCCGCGTCTCGCTCAGGATCGGGACGCGCTGGGCGCTCCTGCTGGCGTTCCTGGTCAACGTGGCCGGCCTGCTGCTGTTGTCCGGCGTGGCGGCGGGCGGCTCCTACCCTCTCCACGTCCTGCCCGGCATGCTCATACTGAGCGTGGGCAACGGGCTGAGCCTGCCCGTCATGGCCGCGGCCGCGGTCGACGGCACCACCGAGGAGGACGCCGGTCTCGGCTCGGCCCTGTTCACCTCCGTCCAGCAGATCGGCGGCGCCGTCGGGGTGGCCGCGCTGAGCGTCGTCGGCTACTCGGGCGGGCTCAGGGCGGGTGCGGTCTGCGTGGCGCTCGGCGCTGTGCTCATCGTCGTGCTGCTGCCGTCGCGTGCCGGCGGCCCGCTGGACCTGGAACCGACGGCCGAAGCACGCCGGTGAGGCCGGCCCACCGGTCGCGAACAGGAGGTGTGGCCGCGGCCTTGGCCCGAGGCGGGCCGGCTCTCACGCCGAGGTGCCCGGCGTCCCCAGCAGGATTCTCAACAGGTCCTCGGGCGCGTCGCGCATGAGGTTGTGGCCGCTCGCCAGCGCGTACGTCGTCCAGGCCCGGTCCTCGCGCAGCCGTTCGTAGACGGAGGTGAACGGGGACGGGCCGTCCCAGCCGGCCGCGTACACGTAGACCCTGCGCCGCAGGTGCGCGAGGTCGCCCGTCAGCCGCAGCGGCTGCAACAGGGAGGCGACGGGGTGGGCCGTGGCGCGCGGGTCGAAGAACGGCAGCGGCCGCGACCCGAAACCGGTCTCCACGACGTCCAGGTACCACTGCCGTTCCCGCTCGGAGACCAGGTTCCAGCAGGAGTCGCCGGGGCCGGGCACCATGGCGTCCATGTACACCAGCGAGCCGACCCGATCGGGCGCGCGGTCGGCGGCACCGGTGATCACCATTCCGCCGTAGCTGTGGCCGACCAGGACGGCGTCGCGAAGATCCTCGGCCTCCAGCACCGCGGTCACGTCCTGGATGTGCGTGTCGAGGTTCACCGCGCCGGGCAGCAGGTGGCTGCGTTCGCTGATCCCGGTCAACGTCAGCGGGTGGACGGTGTGCCCCTGGGCGCGCAGCCCTCCCGAGAGCTCCTCGAAGCACCAGCCGCCGTGGCACATCCCCGGGATGAGTACGTAGTTCGTCATTTCCGTCCTTGATCGATCAGCATCAGGGTGGCCGGCGCCCGAAGATAGAACCGTTCGGTACGATCCATGACCCTAGCAGTCGATCGAACCGACCGGTACCACCTACGCCCTCACCGATAGCCGGCGAGGCCATCCGCCAGTTGCTCCGCGTCGCCGTCCCGGTGAGCGGACAAGGCCTGCTGAAGCGCGAAAGTGCCACGGATCACGGCAATTCGCCAGGCCAGCCCCTCCGCCGGCCACCCTCCCAAGGAGAGCACCTGGGTCACGAACTCCTCGCCGTAACCGGCGGTGGTGGCGGCGAGGTCCTCGGCAGGGTCGCCAAGGGTCACCTCGTCCCAATCGACCACTCCGCTGAGCCGCGGCATCCCGTCGACGATCCGCCACAGCACGTTCCCGGCGCCGAGATCACCATGGACCACCGCCTCGGTCAGGTGCGGAAGAGCGTCGAGCGCGTCGAGTTCCCGCTCGGCTCGCCGCCGCCCCTCATCGGACATGAGCATGAACAGCTCCGTACGGACGTCCACGGCGAACTGCCGCCACCGGTCCCCGGCCGCCTGCGGTAACGCCGCACGTACCGCCGGATCAGAACCGGCTCTTCTCAAGCCGGCCAGCAGCAGCGCGTATTGTCCCGCTGCCGCCTCGGCCGTCTGAGCGTCATCGAGGACGTCGCGCTCAAGAGGCGCTCCGGGAACACGCGTGAGAACCAGGAACGGTGGTTCACCGTCTCCCTCCAGCAGTGGCCGCGGCACGCGAAAGCCGAGCTCAAGGCCGGCGAGAGTGCGCAGCACCGCCGCCCGGCCGGGCAGCCGCGCGGCTGCGGCCTCGGTACGCGGCAGGCACACGACACGCTCCGACCCCATGATCACCTCATGGAACTGCCCCTGGCGGACGACCAGGCTGCCTGGTTCGTCCTCCGGCAGCAGCCGGCTCAGCAGCGGGCGATACGCCTCGCGGATCTCCATAGTGCGCCTTCTTCTCGGAGCCTGGTCGATCATAGTTCCGCCGGTCGGCGGCGGCCCAGCCGCCATCCGGCCCTCGCCCAGCACACCCCCCAGAGCAGGAAGAACGGCGACCACAGCAGCAGATCCCAGCGCGCCAAGGTGCGAGCCGGCGCGGCGTGCCCGGCCGGCGCCGCGCCCGATCAGTCCGAGACACGTCTCGTCACCGCCGCGTAGGACCGGATCATCTCCAGGAACAGCCCGATCACGAGGATTCCCAGGACCCCGTGGTACCACCGCCAGCCCACACCGATACCGACGAAGCCGTCCACGATCATGATTCCGGCGCCGCCGCCGACGGCCAGCAGCATCCCGGCCAGCACGAGGAGCATGAGCATTCTCGGCACCCTGCGCCCCAGCGCCGTGACCGTGGCGATGGCGACGCACGCGCCCAGCACACCGGACGCGGCTGCGAGCCACTGCGCGGTGGCCGCGTCCAGGAAATAGCTCCCGGTCTCGGCGGCCGACACGGGCGGGCCGCCCGGAAACCCGAGCCGGGCCTGCAGAGCGAAGGCGGCCTTCCCCACGGCGTAACCGAGGAACAGCACCGCCACCGCGTAAGCCGGCCAGCGTCTCGGACGCTCAGAATCAACCATGTCTCCGACCGTAGAAGCCGCGCACCCGGAATCACTCCCCACAGCGAGGCAGGCGTCTCCCCTCCCAGGGGGATATCCGGCTCCCCACGTCCAGGCCACGCGGTATCGCGGCGGGCCATGTGGCGATGTACGTTTCATCAGGCCGGTGGCGGGCCTCGCCGGAGCGCTCCCGTATCGCCGCCGGTCAGAGGGGAAGTGCGGTCTGGCGCCGCGTCTCAGGGCGGACGTCGTGGTCGCGGGCCTGGTTGTGACGGCGGACGAGCCGATACCGTCCGGTCGGGTACGTCAGAGCACGAACCTGCCTGGTCGGTGTCGCATCCGCTCGCTTCGGGGCCGGATGCGGCCGGGCCGGGCGTGTTGCGTGCCCCGACGCGCTCCGGTCCGAGGAACCACTGTCCTCCGGACTCCGACGAAGCCCGCCTCTGGAGCCCGACATGCCAGGAAAACGCTGGGCAGCACCCGTGTTGCTCGCCTTGTCCCTGCCACTGCTCGCCCCTGTGAGCGCACTCACCCCACCAGCCGCCGCGATGACCTCCTTATCCGTCGCGGACAGCGACACGCCGCGGCGAGCGGCGGCCTCCAAGGTGCCGCTGGAGGAGATCAACGCGACCACCACCCAGGTCGCCTTCGGGCTGCGACGCCCCGTCGCCATCGCCGCACCCGACGACGGAACGAAAAGGCTGCTCATCGTCGAGAAACGCGGCACCGTACGCGTCTACCGCCCGGACACCGGTCTCGCACAGGCCCCGATCATCGACATCACGGCGTCGGTGGACGAATCCGGCAACGAGCGAGGACTGCTCGGCATCGCCCTGTCGCCCGACTTCGCCAAGAGCCAGAACCTGTACCTGGCCTACACCGCGCTGCCGGACGGCGCGGTGACCCTGGGCCGATACAACATGAACGACGCGACCCTTGTGCCGCTGCTCTCCCAGGAGCACGCCGAGAACAGCAACCACAACGGCGGCCAGATCACCTTCGGCACCGACGGCAACCTGTACATGAGCATCGGCGACGGCGGCGGCTCCGGAGACCCCTTCGACAGCGGGCAGCGGCTGGACACCCTGCTGGGCAAGATCCTGCGCATCGACGTCAGCCGGAGCTGCGGAGCCCTGGCCTACTGCGTTCCCAAGGACAACCCGTTCGTCGGCGTCCAGGGCGCCCGCGGGGAGATCTGGATGTACGGCGGGCGCAACCCCTGGCGCTTCTCCATCGACCACGCCGACGGCTCGATGTGGATCGCCGACGTCGGCCAGGGCAGGTGGGAGGAGATCAACCACATCAAGACCGGACGGCAGGCCGGCGCGAACCTCGGCTGGTCCTGCTACGAAGGTCTGGAGGTGTTCGACCAGACCCAGTGCCGCGCCGACGCCACGTACACCAAGCCGATCTTCACCTACTCCCCGCACACCGGCGGCTGCGCGGTCATCGGCGGCATGGTGTACCACGGCAAGCAGTTCGCCGACCTGGTCGGTGACACCTACATCGCCACCGACTACTGCTACTCCACCGTGTGGGCACTGCGCAAGAACGACGCGGGCGGCTACTCCCAGGCCGAGATCGGGCAAACGCCCACGCAGGTCACCGCGTTCGGCGCCACCCCGGAGGGCGAGCTCTACGTCGTCAACGACCTTCCCGGCGGCCTGCACCGCGTCTCCTTCGAGTACGCGAAGCCGACCTGCCGGATCGCGTACAAAACGCAGATCTGGGGTGGCGGCATGACCGTCGATCTCACCATCACCAACACCGGCACCGCACCGATCAACGGCTGGACGCTGAGATTCCCCCTCGCCCGGGGACAGAGCGTCATCTCGGACTGGAACACCGACCTCGTCCAGAGCGGTGACATGATCACCGCGGTCAACGCCACCCACAACAGTTCCATCGCCCCTGGCAGCAGCGTCACCATGGGTTACCTGGCCAGCCACACGGGAGACTCCTCCCTGCCCAGCCGGATCTCCCTCAACAGAGACGCCTGCGCCGTCGCCCGCTGACCGATACCCCGCTGGTCGCCGGTGACGGCGGCCGGCGCGGCATCCTCCCTCAGCTTGTGGCGAGTGCGGATTCGATGCCGGGGACTCGCTCGTGCAGCCAATCCCCGCCGCACTCGTACTCCCACACGAGGGCCAGCAGCAGGTAGAGCAGCCGGTGGTTCGCCAGGTGCGCCGGCTGGAATGCCCGCGGGGAAGTAGGCGTGGAGCATCGCGCGCCGCAACCCGGGCTCACCGAAGTCCATCCTGGCCAGGTCCAGCCACGGGCTCGCCGCCGGCGCCATCGTTGGGAGCCGAGCGCGATCAGCATGGATGTTGTCACAGCGGCGGCGGCATGCGGCGCCTGCCCCCGTCATGCCATCCGTGGCCGCTTTGACCACGGCCATTCAAAGGTGTTGAGGGCCGCCGAAAACCTGTGTTAGAAACGACGGCTGGTCATCGGGCGGTCGGGGCGGGACAGGGCGGTGCATCGCGTGGCACGGGCGGAAACGGACGACGGGACAGGGCGGAAAGGCCGGAGGGGCTGGCCGCTCCTGGCGGCGGTGGCGGTCGACGCGCTGGGCACGGGCCTGTATCTCCCGCTGTCGCTGCTCTACTTCCTCAAGGTCACCGACCTGGACCTGGCGACGATCGGTCTGCTCATCAGCGTGACCACCGCACTGACCCTGCCGGTGCCGATCGTTGTCGGACGGCTGGTAGACCGGCTCGGGCCGCGGCTGGTGGTGGCCGGCGGCCAGGCGCTGCAAGGGCTCGGCTTCCTGCTCTACCTGACGGTCTCCGGGGCGGCTTCGCTGGTGGTCGCCGTCCTGGTGACGACGGTCGGCCTGCGGGTCTACTGGTCCTCGGTCTTCACGCTCATCGCCGACCAGGCCGACGCCGAGGGGGCGGACGCCAAGGACCACTGGTTCGCACGGGCCGGGATGATCCGGGAAACGGGCGCCGCCGGTGGCGCGCTGCTCGCCGGCGCCCTGCTCACCTTCGACTCCGGGCGCGTCTACGACGGGCTGATTCTCGGCAGCGCGCTGGCGTTCCTGGTCGCCGCGCTGGTGGTCGTCCTCGCGGTGCCGTCCACCCCGCACGCCCTGCCACCGGCCGACGGCCACTCGGGCCACCGGGCGCTGCTGCGGGACCGGCCCTACCTCGCGCTGATCGGGACCTGTACGATCTTCGCCCTGTGCAGCTCGTTCCTCGCCCTGTCGCTGCCCGTCTACGTCGTCCAGGGCCTGTCAGGACCTGACTGGGCCCCCGGCCCCCTCCTCGCCCTGAACACCCTGCTGCTGGCCACCTGCACGGCCGCCGTCACCCGCTTCGTCCGCCGCCGCTGGTCCCGCGCCCGGGCCATGACATGGGCCGGCGGACTGTGGGCGTTGTGGTGCGCCGCGTCCGCGGCGGCCGTCCTGCTGCCGTCCGAGGCGCTGGTGCCGTTCCTGGTGGCGGCGGTGGTCTGCTACTCCGCCGCGGAGATGACCTACGGGCCCGCGTCGAACGCGCTCGCCGCGGACGCGGCGCCGGCCGGGTCGCGGGGCACCTACCTGGCGGCGTTCCAGTACTCCTTCGCCGGTGCGAACATCCTCGCGCCCGGCCTGTTCGGCCTGCTCTTCAGCCAGGATCGCCTGCTCCCCTGGCTCGTCGTGGGCCTCCTAGCCGTGCTGGGCGCGGTGCTGATGTTGCGGCTGGAGCGCCGGCTGCCGCAGGAGCGCCGGGTGGTGAATGCAGGAGCGGGCGCCCGGCCGGCGCCCGCTCCTGCCTCAGCTGAAGGCGCGCACCTCGATCGGTCTGGAAGGTCAGCTCGACCTCGTCGACGCCTGCACCGATGAAGCCCACCTCCTCAGGCACGGGCGGACCACTGCGGTCCAGCCCTCAGCCATGGGCGGTGACGAGCAGTTCGACCAGGTCGTACAGGGCTTCTCCGGTCCAGACGAGTGAGCTCACCGCCAAGGCGGCCGGGATGGCGGCCGGCCAGAGGCGGCGCCGGTGGTCCTGGCCGCGGAGGAGTGCGGCGACTCTGCGTGGTATCGCGCCCGGGCGTCTGGTCTTGGCGAAGGACACGAACGGGCCGGCCGTCAGCGAGGGCCGGCCGTCGGCGGCCAGAGCCGCCGTGCCGATGGCTCTGGCGAGGACTCTGCGATCGCCGAGCGCCGCTGCCGCGTGTTCGTCGGCGGCGCGTTCGACCAGGTAGCCGACACGGCGGGAGACCCACAGAAGCGCGGGATGCACCGCGCCGGCCAGGTCGCTGAGCAGCATCAGCCTGAAGTGGTCCTGTTCCAGGTGCGCGCGCTCATGGGCCAGCAGCGCCTCATACTGCTCATCGGTGAGGATCTGTCTCATCGCGGTCGTGACGACGACGTGCCCGGGCCTGCCCGGCACGGCGAACGCGTCGATCTTCTCGCTGGGGACCAGAATGACCTGGTCGCCGGTCGCAGAGGCGGTGAGCCGCAGCGCCTGCGAGCGTCCGCCGCGATGGCGCTTGACCACGGTGCGGACGGCCACCGCGGCCGATACCAGCAAGATCGCGCAGAGCCAGGGAACCCAGCGCACGTGACCGGTGTCGGCGATCACGACCTGGTAGGACCAGCCGAACCGGCCGGCGACGAAGGGGATCTCGGCCGCCGCCTTGACGGTGAAGGCCACCAGATTGAGCAGGCTGGCCAGCGCCGCTCCGGCGGCCGACCAGGCCAGCGCCGCGGCGGCGGGCGATGGCGGCAGCCGGTCGGCGAGAAGCGCGGTGAGAGCGACCACCACGACCGGGACGGTCAGCACGGACCAGACGAAATGATCAAACAATCCCGCGCTCCGGTGCTCGGGCCGAGCCGCGCGACGGCCTGCGTCGGTGGGCAGGGATAGGATTCGGCGGATGACAGAGCGCCAGCCGCCGGCCCCGGGGCCGGCCGCGCCCAGAAGGCGGGCGGGGCAGCTCGAAGCGCAGGTCATCACCGTCTTGTCCGCCTCGGATCGGCCGCTGACGACGGGCGAGGTCCTCGACGGTCTCGGCGCTCCGGCGGGCCTGACCTACAGCACGGTGATCACCACGCTGAACAGGCTGGCCGTGAAGGGCGCCGTGCGGCGGCAACGCGACGGCAAGGCCTTCCGTTACACGGCGATCGCGGACGCGGCGGGCCTGGTCGCCGCGAACATGAACCGTCTGCTGACGGAGGAGAGCGACCGGGCCTCGGTGCTCCGGCGGTTCGTGAGCGGTCTCGAACCCGGCGACGAGGCGATACTCCGCGACCTGCTCGACGACCCCGGCTCCTGACGGCCGGACCCGCACGGCGCGACGAGGCACCGGAGAACCTCCCCGATCGACGATGGTTAGGAAAAGCTAACCTAACGCCCCCTAGGGTTGGCAACACCGGCGGGGCCTCCACCGCGAATCAGCCGGCCTTGCCGGGGTTCCGAGCAGTCTCCCTGCGCCCTGAAACGATGAGCCTGGGCAGGGTCCGTGGACCCGCCACCGGCCCGGCAGCGGGATAGTACTGGCTGTGCGTTCCTCTTCTTTGATCTCCTTGACCCCTCTCCTGCCCGTGGTCCTGGTGGCCCTCGTCGGGTTGG
The DNA here is from genome assembly GCF_042656245.1 of Nonomuraea insulae. Taxonomy (NCBI): domain Bacteria; kingdom Bacillati; phylum Actinomycetota; class Actinomycetes; order Streptosporangiales; family Streptosporangiaceae; genus Nonomuraea; species Nonomuraea insulae. The sequence goes on along the minus strand of NZ_JBHSPA010000010.1, from coordinate 44,852 downwards.
GCGCCCTGGTGGCGTGGCTGGGCCACCTCGGCCACGGGCGGGCGGTGCTGACCGCCTGCCTGCGGGCCGCGGTGCAACTCGGCGCGGTCTCCGCCCTGATCGCCTGGGTGGTCGCCTACTTCGCGGCCGCGACGGGCTTCATCCTGCTCATGTACGGCGTCGCCGCCTTCACCGCGGGCCGGCGCATCACGCGTGGCCGGGCGGCCTGGTGGGCGGCGGCGCCGATCGCCGCGGGCGTCGTCCCGGTGCTCGCCCTGCTGGCCGGCACGGGGGTGATCTCCATGGAGGCGATCGTGGTGATCCCCATCGCGGGCATCCTGCTGGGCGGCTGCATGACCGCCACCTCGCTCGCCGGGCGGCGGGCCGTGGACGAGCTGGACCAGCGCAGAGGAGAGGTGGAGGCGGCCCTGGCGCTGGGCTTCCTGCCGAGGGACGCGGCGCTGGAGATCTGCCGGCCGGCGGCGAACCAGGCCCTGGTGCCGGCGCTGGACCAGACCAGAACCGTGGGGCTGGTCACGCTTCCCGGCGCCTTCGTGGGAATGCTGCTCGGCGGGGCCAGCCCGATCGAGGCCGGGATCGTGCAGCTCGTGGTGCTGGTGGCGCTGCTGGCCGCCGAGGCCATGGCCATCCTGGTGACGACCGACATGGTCGCCCGCGGTTACTTCACCCGAGCCGGCTGAACCGCGTGCCTGTGCTCGCGCGCGCACGGATACGATCGGGTGATCCTGACACGCGAGGAGGCGGGCTTTGCCAGGCACTGAGGGAGAGCGGGCCGAGCCCGCCGAGCCGGTCACCTGGCTGATGCTGGTCTACCGGGTGCCCAGCGAGCCGACCCGGTTGCGAGCCGCGGTCTGGCGGCGCCTGCGCAACCTCGGAGCCGTCTACCTGCAGAACTCCGCGGCGGTGGCGCCGCGCACGCCGCAGAGCGAGCGGATGTTGCGGACGCTGCGCAGCGAGATCGTCGAGTCGATGTCCGGCCAGGCGTTCCTGATCACCACCTCCTCCGTCGTCGGCGACAACGAGCTGGCCGCCCTCTACAACGCCGCACGCGACGACGAGTACGAAGAGATCCTCGACAAGTGCGTCGACTTCCACGAGGGCGTCGCCAAGGAGGTGCGCGCCAGCCACTTCACCTATGGCGAGCTGGAGGAGAACGAGGAGGACCTCGCCAAGCTCAAGGGCTGGTACGAGAAGGTCAAGGCGCGTGACGTCCTGGGCGCCGGCCGCGCGAAGGACGTGGTCAAGGCCCTGGACGACTGCGCCAGGACGCTGGAGGGCTTCGCCGCCTCGGTGTACGAGGCGGAGGACAGCGCCATCTCCCAGCCGCCACGGCCCGGCGCCGGGTAAGTGCGGTCGGCTCACCCGGCCCGAGCACCGGCTTCTAGCGGCCGCGTACGTCGATCCCCAGCGCGACGGCGAAGGCCGCCATGAGGCCCACGCCGAGCACCGGCGTGAGCACCGGCGCCGGCACGGCGAACGCCAGCAACGCCACCGTGCCCACCGCCAGCACGGTGACCACGGCGACAGCGATCTTCCAGTCATCGCCGATGATCAGGTCGTACCAGAACCGCCCGAACCCTCGGATGAATCCCATGGCTAACTCCCAGACGTGCTCGGTACGGGCGCGGACTTGGCGGGCGCGGGCCGCCGGAGCGTGCGGACCAGCAGCCGCGACAGCCCGAACCAGGCGGCGATGAGGACCAGGATCGCCAGATCGGCGCCCGGCCAGTCCAGGCTCTGGCGGCTCTCGGTGAAGATGCCGAGCCCTTCGACGGCCCAGTAGGTGCCGAAGCCCGCCAGCAGGAGGCCGACGCCGTACTTGAGCGTGTTCTCCGGCACCTTCGACAGCGGGCCTCTGACGGCGATGCCGACGACGAGGACGAGCAGCACGCCGATGACGGCCGCCCCGATCGCCACCGGCATGTTGCCGGCGCTCAGGCCGAAGGTGATGACGATGAAGACCACCTCGACGCCTTCGAGGAAGACGCCCTTGAAGCTGATCATGAAGGAGAACCAGTCGAGGCCCGCGGCCTTGACCGTGCCCGCCTGCTTGGCCACCGCCACCTCTTCGGCGAAGATCTGGTCCTCGTCGTGCATGGCCTTGCGTCCCGACGACCTCAGGATCGCCTTGCGCAGCCACTGCAGGCCGAAGATCAGCAGCAGGCCGCCGATGGCGAGTTGCAGCGCCGCCTCCGGCAACCAGGTCGCCAGGGCGTAACCCGCGGCGGCGGTGAACGCGGCGAGAGCGACCAGAGCCGCGGCCACGCCCATCAATGTGGAGCGCCAGCTTCGCGTCATGCCCATCGCCATGACGATCGTCAACGCCTCCACCATCTCCACGATCGAGGCCAGCAGCACCGCCGCGCCCAGGCCCCATGCGGCCGCATTCATCGGCCCACTTCCCTTCTGGTTGATCTATCGACTGTTCGTGCGAAGATGTAACAGTCGTTAGTTTTCGCATATATCCATGGATATGTCTACAGAGAGCCGGTCAGAGCTTCCGCGATCGCCAGGCAACCGGCCACGCTCGCCCGGGCCAGCTCGTCGATCCACGGCTCCGGCCACGACGAGAACTTGGCGATCACCACCTCGGCCGCCTCGTGCACGAACAGGAGCTGGCCGTGGATGCCGAGGGCCAGGTAAACCCCGTCCCTGCCCGCCACCCGGGGAGCGGCGACCCACCACTGGTTGCGGTAGTAGGCGCCGGGCACGGTCAGGTACGGCGTCCCGTGCGGGGCGAAGGCGCCGGCCTGATCCCCGTCGGGTGTGAGAGTGTCGGCGACCCAGCCCTCCGGCACGACCCGGGCTCCGCCGGGACGCAGCCCGTCCCGTCTCAGGACCTCCCCGAGGCGCGCCAGGTCCCGGGCGGTGCAGCAGATCCCGATGTCGGCCAGCGCGTTGCCGTTGCGATCGACGGTGATCTCGGCGTCGTGCTCGGCGCCGAGACCCTGCCAGAGGTGCCGCGAGATCAGCTCGGGCAGCCGCAGGCCGGTCGCACGCTCGGCCAGCATGGCCAGCACGCAGGTCAGCGTCGAGCGGTACTCGAAGTGTCCGCCGTGCGGCCGGACCTGGGTCAGCCGCCACAGGTGACCGCGTGAGTCCTCGTCCTCGCCGGGCGCCTCGGGGAAGCGCGCGGGGGGCGCCCACAGGCAGGTGGAGTAGTAGGCGCGCTGGAGTTCGAGCGTGGTGATGTCCTCGCGCGTCCCGGTACGCATGTCCAGCAGGTGACGGACGGCGGCCCCCTCCAGGCCGGTGCCGCGGAACTCGGGCATGATGGCGCACACGTCGTCGCCGGGTGACATCGCCCCGGAGGCGATCACGGATCCGACCGCCGTGGCCGTGATGGACTTCGACACCGACATGCACAGGTGCCGGGTGTCCTGCCGCATCCCGTGGTCGTACTGCTCGTGCACGACCCGGCCCCGGTGCAGCACGACGAGCGCGTCGGTGTGCGTGCGCCCGGCCAGTCCGGCGGCCAGTTCGGCGGCCCGTTCGGCGGGCGGCGGCACCGCGGCAGGGTCGTGCGCGAGGTCCAGGACGGGCCCCTCACCACGGGGGATGGCCGCGGTGGGGATCAGCTCCCTGATGTGCTGGTAGGCGACGACGTTGTGCGGCGGCCGCATCCAGTTCTCCAGCGTCACCGGTTCATCCGGACCGGAACGGTCATACTCAGGCATGGGGGGTGCTCCTCCTTTGACGAAACCTTTCGGCACGGCTAGAAATGGCCTGATCCGCTGTCGAGCGGTCGCAGGACCTCGCCGCCCCGCGGCCCCAGACCCGGATGGAGACCCTTCTTGACCACGAAACGCGCGCGCCCTACGATCCGCGACGTCGCGGTCCAGGCCGGCGTGTCCATGACAACGGTCTCCGACGTGGTCAACAGCAAGGGACGGGTCGATCCCGCGACGCGGGAGCGAGTGCTGACAGCCATCACGCAGGTCGGCTGGCGGCCCAGGCGCTCGGCTCGCGCCCTGCGCTCCGGGCTGACCGGGGTGTTCGCCATGTGCCTGCCGGTCGGCCACGTCGGCGTGGGCGACTGGCTGGTGAACGCCGAGTACGACATGGCCCTGGTGGCCGCCTGCGCCGCCGCGACCGTCGACTCCGAACGCCAGCTGCTGGTCGCCCCGCGCCCCAAGGATGTCAGGGATCTGGCGCGGCTCGACGTGGACGGCGTGATCATCGCCGATCCCCGGGAGGGTGACCAGGCGCTGACGGTGCTCAACAACGCGGGCGTGCCGGCGGTCACCATCGACCGCGACATCCAGCGTACGGACGGCTGGTGGGTGGAGACCGACAACGCGGGCAGCACCGTGCAGGTCCTCGACCATCTCGCCGCCCAGGGGGCGCGGCGGATCGCGCTGGTGACGGCGGACGCCCCATGGGCGTGGTTCGAGGACACCTCGGCGGCGTACGCGCGCTGGTGCGAAGATCACGGCGTCAAGCCGCAGGTGCGGCTGGTCGACGTGGAACGTCCCAGGGCCACGGCGGCGACGGGCGTGCGCAGCCTCCTGCGGCTGAGGAATCCGCCCGACGCCATCTTCGCGATCCCGTACGGCACCCCGCTCGGCGCCCTCGACGCGATCGTCGAGTCGGGGCGCTCGGTGCCGGGCGACATGCTGCTCGCGGGCGGCATGGACGGGCAGTTGCTGCAGAGCGCCTCCCCGCCCATCACCGCGGTGGACCTGCGCCCGGTCGAGATGGCCAGGGCGGCGGTCGACCTGCTGGCCAGGAGGGTGAACGGGGAACTCGCCGCGGGCCCGGTCGTGATCGACACCACGCTGCGGATCCGTGAGTCGACCAGGCCGGGCTGAGAGGGCGCCGCTCACGTTCACGCCAGCGACTCGGCCAGCGACACGCAGGCGCTTACCGTGTCCTGGGCGAGCAGCGTGGACCAGCCCTGCGGCCAGGTGGAGAACTTGGCCACGACCACCTCGGCCGGCTCGTGGACGAGCAGGAGCTGCCCGTGGATCCCCAGCGCCATGTAGATCGCCCCCTGCGGCCCCGACTCGGCGACCCACCACTGGTTGCGGTAGTAGCCGCCGGGAACGGGCAGGTAGCGCGCGCCATGCTGGGCGAACACCGCTCGCTGGTCCGCGTCCGGCACCAGCGTGTCCGTCACCCAGGCGCGCGGGATCGCCCCGGCACCATCCGAAGCGCCGTTCACGGCGCTGTTCACGGCGCTGTGGACGCCGCCGCCGCGCCGCATGGCCTCGCCCAGTCGTGCCAGGTCCCGCAGCGTGCAGGAGACGCCGACGTCCGCCAGGCCGTTGCGGTGCCCGTCCACGCAGATGTCGGCGTCGCTCCCGGCGCCGATCCGCTGCCAGACCTCTCGCGAGATCAGCTCCGGCAGGCGGGTTCCCGTCGCGTGCTCGGCGACCTGGGCGAGCACGCAGGTCAGCACCGACCGGTACTGGAAGGGGCCGCCGTGCGGCCGGATGTTGCCCAGGCCGGCGAAGTACGACGTCAGGTCGGCGCGCACGCCGGGCCGTGACATGGGCGCCCACAGGGTCGCCTCCATGTCGGTCCTGGACTGCTCCGGAGTCATCGGCCCCGTCCCGGTGCGCATGTCGAGCAGATGGCGTACCGTCGCGCCTTCGAAGCCGGTGCCGCGCAGCTCGGGGACGTGGTCGGCGACGAGGTCCGCCGGGCTCAGCGCCCCCTCCGCGATGGCGCGCCCGACCGCCGTGGCGGTGATGGATTTGGAGATCGACATGCACAGGTGCGTCGAGGCGGGGGTCATGCCGTTGTCGTAGTGCTCGAAAACCCGCCGGCCCCGACGCAGCACCAGGAATCCGTCGGTGTAGGTGCGTCCCAGCAGCCGGGCGAGCGGCTCGGAGCCGCTCGCGCCGCCGTCGTCGGGATGGGAGGTGAAGCTCACCTCGCGCTCGCCGAGCCGCAGGGAGGTCTCGGGCAGCTCCAGGACCGGCCCGGAGCCCTTGCGGATGACGGCGGTCGGCACGATCTCCCGGACGTGCTGGAACGACCAGCGGTTGTACGGAGCCCGCAGCCAGTTGGCCAGCGTGGCCCGATCCGCGGCCGTTCGCGGGGGCAGGTGGATGGTCACGCGCACCTCTCTTGCCGAATCGTTTCGGCAACCATAGGCAGACCCTCTTCCCCGCGCAACAGCCTCACAGCCGAGACGTGATCTGGGTGATCAACCCGGTGGCCGATCGACCGTTGACATGGTCATTCGCTGGTGGTTGTATGTGCCGAAACGTTCAGGCAAGAACGCTTCGGCCGCCTCCGCCGACCAACGCCGCAGGTCAACGGGCTGATACAGCACCGGGTAGGCGCCGAGAGAGGAACAACATGAGCGCGCCCCCCACACCGCCTGACAGTTTCACCCTTCGCCCTCTGGCCGTTCTGCTGGCAGCCGCTGTGCTGCTCATGACAGGGTGCGGCCAGCAGAGTGGCCCGCAGCCCGCGGCTGGGAACGCCGCGGCGACCGGGGCCTTCTCCTTCACCGACGACCGTGCCGAAACGGTCCGGCTGGACAAGAAGGAGATCCGGGTCGTCGCCCAGGAGGACGCGGCCAACGCCCTGATGCACCTCGGCATCAAACCAGTGGGCATCTTCGGCGGAGCGCCCCTCACCGGCAACCCCATGCTCCAGGGGCTCGACCTGACCGGCGTCGAGTCGGTCGGCGAGGTCTTCGGCGAGGTCAAGATGGAGAAGCTCGCCTCGCTGCGACCGGACGTCATCGTCTCGACCTTCTACACGGGAGACGGGGTCCTCTTCCCCGGCGGCGTGTACGGCTTCCAGACCGAGAAGATGCAGAACGACGCCAAGACCATCGCCCCGATCCTGGCCATCGACTCGACCAAGCCGTCCTCCCACGTCATCCAGCGCTTCTCCGACCTGGCCAAGGCGCTGGGCGCGGACGTGGACGGCGGAGCCGTCGCCCAGGCCCGCACCACCTGGCAGGGCGCGGTCGACAAGCTCAAGGCCACGGTGAAGGAGCGCGGCGACCTGTCCGTGCTGGCCGTGACACCGGCGCAGGAACAGGTGTACTTCGCCGTCCCCGACCTCTTCCCCGACCTGCTCGACCTCAAGGACTGGGGAGTGAACCTGATGAAACCGACGGGCAAGCTCGTCAGCTCCTACTACGAGGCGGTGAGCTGGGAGAACGCCGCCAAGTATCAGCCCGCCGTGGTCCTGGTCGACGCCCGCGGCTACACGCTCGGCCCCGACGCGCTGAAGAAGTACCCCACCTGGAACACCATGAAGGCCGTGCAGGCCGGCCAGGTCGGGAGCTGGGTGCGGGTGTCACTGAACTACACCGACTACACCAGGCAGCTCCAGGACCTCACCGCCGTGCTCGAACGCGCAGGGGACGTGTAGCCCGGATGGCCGCCACCGTGCACACCTCCTTCCGGCGTCACCAGACCGAGTCCCGCAAGGGCCTGGTCGGCGGGCTGGGACGCCCGGCCGGGCTGATCCTGGCCATCGCCGTGCTGGCCGCCGCCGCCGTGGCCAGCCTGGCGCTGGGCTCCAGGCATCTGCCGCTGGAGTCGGTGCAGGACGCGCTGTTCCGCTTCGACCCGGGCGACGAGGCGCAGACGGTGATCCGCTCGCTGCGCGCCCCGCGCACGCTGATCGGGCTCATGGCCGGCCTGGCGCTCGGGCTCGCCGGGACCGTCATGCAGGGCGTCTCCCGCAACCCGCTGGCCGACCCCGGCATCCTCGGCGTCAACGCGGGCGCCGCGCTCGCCGTGCTGACCGGCGTGCAGTTCTTCGGCGTCACGACCCTGCTCGGCTACGTGTGGTTCGCCTTCGGCGGCGCCGGGATCGCCGTGGTGGTCGTGTACGTGATCTCCAGCATCGGCAGGGACGGCGCCACGCCGGTCAAGCTGGCGCTGGCGGGCACCGCGGTCACCGCCCTGCTGGCCTCGTTCACCACGATGGTCCAGCTCCTCGACGTCAGGACCATGGACGCCTACCGCGCCTGGGCGGTCGGGTCGCTGGCGGGCCGGGGCGCCGACGTCGCCGCCGAGGTGTGGCCGTTCGTCGCCGCCGGAGCCGTGCTCGCGCTGGCCAGCGGCCGGGTGCTCAACACGCTGGCGCTCGGCGACGACGTGGCCCGCTCCCTGGGCCAGAACGTGACCCGCGCCAGGATCGTCTCCGGCGTGGCCGTCATGATCCTGGCCGGGGCGGCCACCGCCGCGGCCGGGCCGATCGTCTTCGTCGGCCTGACCGTGCCGCACATCGCCCGCGCCATCGTCGGCCCCGACTATCGCTGGATCCTGCCCTACAGCGCCGTCCTGGCCCCCACCCTGCTGCTGGTCGCCGACGTCGTCGGCCGCCTGGTGGCGGCCCCGGCCGAGCTGCAGGTCGGCATCGTGACGGCACTGCTCGGCGCCCCCGTCTTCGTCGCCCTCGTCCGCCGCAAGAACCTGGCCTCCCTATGACACCCATCGTTTCCCCGCACGACGCGCTGCGCCAGGTGTCGCGTACCCGCTCCCGTGTGGCGGGGCGCAGGCGCGCGGTCACCGCCGGCCTGGCGCTGGCCGCCCTGCTGGCGTTCTGCCTGAGCCTGTCCGTCGGCGACTTCACCATCTCCGTGCTGCGCGTGCTGCCCGCCGTGTTCGGCTCCGGCGAGGGCGGCGAGGTGTTCGTCGTCCAGTCGCTGCGCCTGCCGCGCGCGCTGCTCGCCGTCCTCGTCGGCGCCGCGTTCGGCATGTCGGGCGCGGTCTTCCAGTCGCTCGCGCGCAACCCGCTCGGCAGCCCCGACATCATCGGCGTGAACGCGGGCGCCGCGGCCGGGGCCGTGCTGATGATCCTCGTCGCGGGCTCGGAGAGCACTCA
>NZ_JBHSPA010000010.1:0-36009 GCF_042656245.1 Nonomuraea insulae | reverse complement strand
CGCGGTGATGGGGCTGACGCTGCTGGGGCTGAGCGGGATGCCGCTCTCCCTCGCCGCGACCGCGGGCGCGCTGCTCACCGCGCTGCTCATCTACACCTTCGCCTACCGGCGCGGGTTGTCGAGCTACCGCCTGGTCCTGGTCGGCATCGGTGTCGGAGCGGTCGCGGCGGCGCTGACGCAGTTCTTCTGGACCCGCGCCCACACCCACGACGCCGCCTCGGCCGCGCTGTGGCTGAGCGGCAGCCTCAACGGCCGCGGCTGGGAGAACATCGAGCCCGTGGCCCTGATGTTGCTGGTCCTCCTCCCGGCCACGCTGGGTCTCGGCAAGCAGCTCAACGTGCTGGAGCTCGGTGACGACTCGGCGACCGCGATCGGCGTGCCCGTCCAGCGGGCCAGGCCGCTGCTCCTGGTCGCCGGGGTGGCGCTGGCGGGGGCCGGGATCGGCGCGGCCGGTCCGGTGGCGTTCGTGGCGTTCGTCTCCGCGCCGGTCGCGCGGCGGCTGTCGCGCTCGCCCGGTCCCGCCCTGCTGCCCGCCGCGCTGACCGGGTCGGTGCTGGTGTGCGTGGCCGACCTCATCGGGCGTACGGCGCTGTCCAGCACGGAGGTCTCCGTCGGCGTCATCACCGGCATCATCGGCGCCCCCTACCTGCTGTGGCTGCTGGCCACGACGAACCGCTCAGGACAAGGAGATTGACGGCGATGCCATCCTTCCGAGCCGACGACATGCCGCACATGACGGGCATGTCCTCGGCGGACACCCTGGAGCCGCAGCAGCCGCCCGCGCCCGCGCAGGACCCGCAGCGGCTGTGCGGCCGCGCGCTCACGCTGGGCTACGACGGCGCCGACATCGTCAGCGACCTCGACATCGACATCCCGCCCGGCAAGATCACCGTGCTGGTCGGCGCGAACGCGTGCGGGAAGTCCACGACGCTGCGGGCGCTGGCCAGGCTGCTCAAGCCACGCGGCGGGGCGGTGACGCTCGACGGCAAGGCCATCCATCAGATGCCGTCCAAGCAGCTCGCCACCAAGATCGGGATCCTGCCGCAGACGCCCACCGCGCCCGAGGGCATCACGGTCGCCGACCTCGTGTGCCGAGGGCGCTACCCGCACCAGAAGTGGTTCACGCAGTGGACCGACGAGGACGAGCGGGTGGTCGCCTGGGCGCTGGAGGCCACGGGCACCGCCGAGATCGCGGGCCGGTGCGTGGACGAGCTGTCCGGCGGGCAGCGCCAGCGCGTGTGGATCGCCATGGCGCTGGCCCAGGAGACCGGGATCCTCATGCTCGACGAGCCCACGACGTACCTCGACGTACAACATCAGATCGATGTGCTGGACCTGCTGGTCCAGCTCAACCTCGAGGAGGGAAGGACCATCGCCGTCGTCCTGCACGACCTCAACCTGGCCTGCCGCTACGCCCACCACCTGATCGCCATGCGGCAGGGACGGATCATCGCGCAGGGCAAGCCCGGCGAGATCGTCACCGAGGAACTGGTGGAAGCGGTGTTCGGGCTGAAGTCGAAGGTGATCTCCGACCCGGTCTCGCACACCCCGATGGTGGTGCCCATCGGCCGGCACCTCCGGTTCTGAGCCGCCGATGTCCATCAACTTCCACCACTCGGACGAACGCGACCCCACGACCCGCGGCCGGATCATCGGGCAGCGATGGCGCGATGCCATCCACGGCACGGCCGAGGACTACGACTGGCTCTTCGACGCGGCCGGGCTCGACCTGCACACCGTGCGCACCATCGCCGAGCAGGGCTACGAACTCCTGCACGACTGGGCGCCCGACCTCGCGGGAGAGCTGGCGGGCGTGGCTCGCGGCGCCGAACTCGACCTGTGGCGGGTGGCGGCGCTCAACTGCCGCACCGAGATCCTCGTCAGGGGCCGGATCGCGGGGCTGAAGGAGTGCACGGCCGCGGCCTGGCTTCCCCCGCAGGGGCCGCCCAGCGTGTTGCAGACCTGGGACTGGATTCCGTCGATCAGCAACTTCACCGTCCTGCGGCACACCTCGCCCGAGGACCTGACGGTCGCCACCTTCGCGGAGAACGGGGTGCTCGGCAAGGCCGGTGTCAACAGCGCCGGGCTCGGGCTGCTGTTCACCCTGCTCTGCCACACCTCCGACGGCACCGCCGAGGGTGTGCCCATCCACGCGGTGGCCAGGAAGGTGCTCGACACCGCACGGTCGGTGGCCGACGCGGTGGACATCGTCCGCTCGGCCCGCCTCACGGCCTCGGCCTCGTTCACCGTGCTGACCTGGGACGGCGAGAGCGCGGACGGCGCCGTCATCGAGGCGTCGCCCGCCGGGGTCGCCGTGCTGCCGCCCGAGGAGGGCTACCTGTTGCACACCAACCACTTCCTCGATCCCGCGCTCGCCCCCGGCGACCGTCTGGCCGCCATCGGCGACGACACGCTGCCCAGGATGGACGTGCTGCGCGCCCGGAAGAAGGTGCTGACCACCGCGAACCGTACCGAATGGGCCGAAGGGCTGGTCTGTCACTGGGAGGACGGGGCACCCGTCTGTGCCCACCCACGGCCGGGCGCGCCGGTGACCGACCGGTGGGAGACCAAGATGCTGATCAGCTTCGACCTCGACCGCGGCCTGCTGATCCTGCAGGAGGGCGGCCCGTGCGCGGCCACCGAGGACGGCTGGCTGGAGGTCACGGTATGAGCTGGGACATCGCCGCCACGGGGCAGCCGTCCCGCGAGATCGCCTTCACCACCTCCGAAGGCACCTGGATGAGCGTCTCCGTCAGCCCCGACGGCGAGACGATCGTCTTCGACCTGCTCGGCGACCTGTACGCCGTCCCCGCCGCGGGCGGGGCGGCGAGGTTGCTCCAGGGCGGTCCCGCCATGCACCGCATGCCGTGCGTGAGCCCCGACGGCCGCGAGATCCTCTACCTGAGCGACGCCGACGGCTACGACAACCTGTGGGCCTGCGCCATCGACGGGTCCGGCCCCCGCCAGCTCACGTGGGAGACCGACGCGATACTCACCGACCCCATCTGGGGTCCCGACGGGCGCAGCGTGATCGCGCCCGCCATCTTCCGCGCCCACCGCAAGCTGTTCTCCTCCCAGATCCGCCTGTACGAGGGTCCAGGAGCGGGACGGCTGCTGGTGGACGTGCCGTCGAGCGGACGCGACGTGCTGGAGCCCGCGCTGTCCCCTGACGGCGCCTGGCTGTACTACAGCGAGCGCCTGGTCAACCCCAAGATCTACGTGGACGCCAACCACGCCAACTTCGCGATCCGGCGCAGGCGGCTGGAGGACGGCCACACCGACACCGTGGTCGCCGGGTTCGGCGGTGCGATCAGGGCGGCGCTCTCCCCCGACGGCCGCCGGCTGGCGTTCATCCGGCGCGTCATGGACAAGACCGTGCTGTTCTGCCTCGACCTGGTGGACGGAGGCAGGCAGCAGCCGGTCCACGACGGGCTCGACCGCGACAACCAGGCGGTGTGGGAGCTGCAGGGCAACTACTACCCGAGGTTCTCCTGGTTCCCCGACAACCGTCACGTCGCGATCTGGGCGGGCGGCGGGCTGCACAGGATCGACATGACGAGCGGCGAGCGTACGCCGATCCCGTTCACCGCGCAGTGCCGCCACACGCTCATCGAGCCCGTCCGCGTCCGCCACGACCTGGCGCCTGACAAGGTGACGGCGCGCGCCGTGCGGCACCTGGCCGTCGCCCCCGGCGGGCAGGAGGTCGCCTTCACCGCGCTCGGCCGCCTGTGGCACACCACGCGCGGCAAGGACGCCGTGACTCCTGTCGGCGACCACACTCTGCACGCGAACGAGCCGGCCTACAGCCGCGACGGCCGTCTGCTCGCCTACGTCGAGTGGGACGACGAGCGCGGCAGCACGTTGCGGACGTGCCGGCGCGACCATTGGGACGAACCCGCCGAGGTGACGGCCTCCACCGGCGTCCTGCGCCAGCCCGCCTTCAGCCCCGACGGGACGCTCATCGCCTACCGGCTGCAGGAGCACGACGTCCAGCTCGGCGGCTCCTCCGCGCGCCCCGGCCTGTACGTGGTGAGCACCGCCGGCGGCGAGCCCCGCCACCTGTGCCCGGCGGACGACGCCCCGGCCTTCTCCCCCGACGGTTCCAGGATCTACGCCACCGTCGTGGACGCCTCGGGAGCCGAGCCCGTCGAGGTGCTCTTCAGCGTCGACCTGCGCGGCGGCGACCGCAGGGAGCACGCGCGCACGGCCGACGTCGACACCTACGAACTGCGGCTGAGCCCCGACCGGAGGTGGCTGGCCTTCCGGCACGCCAGCGAGTACCACGTGATCCCGTACCGCGAGACCGGTCATGTGCTGCTGGTCACGGCGGACACCCGCGAGGTGCCCTGCCACCGGCTGACCGGGCACGGCGGGTACGCGCTGGCCTGGGCCGCCGACGGCCGCAGCGTGCACTGGGCGCTCGGGCCCGAGCTTCACGTGCGCGAGTGCGGCGAGTGGGAGCTGCCGCAGGCTGCCTCACCCGTGAACCTGAGCGTGGCCGCCGACGTGCCCGGCGGCTGCGTGGCGCTCACCGGCGGCACCGTGATCACGATGCGCGGCGAAGAGGTGCACCGGCCGGGAACCGTCGTCGTCCGCGGCAATCGCATCGTCGCCGTCGGCCGTCCCGAGGACGTCGAGGTGCCGGCGGACGCCGCCGTCGTCGACTGCGCCGGCCTGACGCTGATGCCCGGTCTCGTGGACGGTCACGGGCACATCGACGGCGGCGACGGCAACGGCGTGACCCCGCAGAAGCAGGCCGCCCGATACGCCGCCCTGGCCTTCGGCGTCACCACGAACTTCGACCCGTTCTCCTCCGAGTTGCCGAACTTCGAGAGCACCGAGACCACCCAGGCCGGATTCACCCTCGGCCCGCGCTGGATCGGCACCGGCTCCGCGATCCACGGCCGCCCGCACAACGTCTTCCACCTCTACAGCCCCATCGAGACCTACGAGGACGCCGCCGGGGTGATCCGCCGCAAGAAGGCGCTCGGGGCGCTCAGCGTCAAGAGCTACAAATGGCCCGCCCGCCGCCACCGGCAGATGCTCGTCAAGGCCGCCCGCGAGCACGGCGTCAACATCGTCGTCGAGGGCGAGACGCACTTCTACAACAACATCAGCATGATCCTGGACGGCCACACCAACCTGGAGCACAACCTGCCGGTCGCCACGCTGTACGACGACGTGGTGCGGCTCATGTCGCTGGCCGGGGCGTCGAACACACCGACGCTCATCGTGGCGTTCGGCGAGCTGTTCGGCGAGAACTACATGTACCAGCGGACCGAGGCGTGGAAGGACCCCCGGGTCCGCACGTACGTGCAGGCCTGCCTGAGCGGCTACAGCCCGCTGAACACCCCGTACGAGGCCCCGCCCCACGCCCGCGCCATGACCACGATCCACGTCGCCGACGAACTGTACGACATCGGCGTCCTGGCCGTCTCCCGCTCGGTCAACCGGCTGGACCAGGCCGGGGTTCGGATCAACGCGGGCTCGCACGGGGAGATCCCCGGCCTGGCCATGCACTGGGAGATGGCGCTGCTGGCGGCGGGCGGGATGCCGGCGCACCGGGTGTTGCGCACGGCCACGATCAACGTCGCCGAAAGCCTCGGGGCCGGGCACCAGATCGGCTCGCTCGAGACCGGCAAACTGGCCGACCTGATCGTGCTGCGGGACAACCCGCTCGACGACATCGCCCACTCGGCGTCGGTGACGATGACGATGGTGAACGGACGGCTGTACGACGCCTGCTCCCTCGACGAGATCGCCCCCCGTCGCAGGCCCAGGACGACGTTCTACTGGGAGCGGCAGGACACGCACGGCATCGACTGGTCCGCGGCGTGGGGCGGAGGGTGCTGCGTGTGACCTCGGCCAGACCATCGGCCCCCACCCGGCGGGAGCGCCGGGTGGGGGCCGAGGGACATGTCAGAAGTCGGCGTCGAAGCTGACCGAGCCGGTCACGCCCACCTGGTAGGCCGAGACGCGGCGCTCGAAGAAGTTCGACAGCTCCTGGACGTCCTGCAGTTCCATGAAGGCGAACGGGTTCTTCGACCCGTACATGGGCGGGATGTCGAGCTGGGCCAGCCGCCGGTCGGCCACGTGCTCCAGGTAGGCGCGCATGTCCGTGATCGACATGCCCGACACGCCCTGCCCGAGCAGGTCCTCGGCGAACTGGACCTCGCACTCCACCGCCTCGGCGAGCATCTCCTTGACCTGGCCGGTCAGCTCCTCGTCGAAGAGGTCCGGCTCCTCCTGGCGCACGACGCCGACCACGTCGAAGGCGAAGGCCATGTGCATGGACTCGTCGCGGAAGACCCAGTTGGTGCCCGAGGCCAGACCGTTCAGCAGGCCGCGCGAGCGCAGGAAGTACACGTAGGCGAAGGCGCCGTAGAAGAACAGGCCCTCGATGCAGGCGGCGAAGCAGATCAGGTTGAGCAGGAAGGTGCGCCGGTCGTCGCGGGTCTCCAGCCGCTGGAGGTCGCCCAGGGAGTCGATCCAGCGGAAGCAGAACTCCGCCTTGCGCCGGATGGAGGGGATGTTCTCCACCGCCGCGAACGCCTCGAAACGCTCCTGCTCGTCGGGCACGTAGGTGTCGAGCAGGTTCAGGTAGAACTGGACGTGCACGGCCTCCTCGAACAGCTGCCTGCTGAGGTAGAGGCGCGCTTCCGGGGCGTTGACGTGCTGGTAGAGGTTGAGCACCAGGTTGTTGGCGACGATCGTGTCGCCGGTGGCGAAGAAGGCGACCAGGCGGCCGACCAGGTGGCGTTCGGCCGCTGACAGTTTCGTCAGGTCCTTGAGGTCGGAGTGCAGGTCCACCTCCTCGACGGTCCAGGTGTTCTTGATCGCGTCGCGGTAGCGGTCGAAGAAGAGCGGGTAGCGCATGGGGCGCAGGGTCAGGCTCATGCCCGGGTCGAGCAACATCGGAAATACTCCTTACTGGCAGGCTTCGCAGGACTCGGGGTTCTCAAGTGAGCAGGCGAGGGCTTCCTCGGACTTGCTCATGAGGGGCCCAGTGACAGGCACGGTGGCCTGCTGGATGCGGGTGGCCGGTCGCGAGCGCAGGTAGTAGGTGGTCTTCAGGCCCGACTTCCAGGCGTACAGGTACATCGAGGAGAGCTTGTCGATCGTCGGGGCGCTCAGGAACAGGTTGAGCGACTGGCTCTGGTCGATGTACGGCGAGCGCGCGGCGGCCATGTCGATCAGCGCGCGCTGCGGCAGCTCCCAGGCGGTGCGGAACAGCAGGCGCACGTCGTCGGGCAGTACGGCGATGCCCTGCACCGAACCCTCGGCCTGCCTGATGGCGGCCCTGACGCGCTCGTTCCACAGCCCGCGCGTCTTGAGCTCGGTCACCAGCGCGCTGTTGATCTGCAGGAACTCGCCGCTGAGGGTCTCGCGCTTGAACAGGTTGGACACCTGCGGCTCGATGCATTCGTAGCAGCCGACGATCGAGGCGATGGTGGCGGTGGGCGCGATTGCGATCAGCAGCGAATTGCGCAGGCCGTGGGCGGCGATCCGCTCGCGCACGGCGTTCCAGCGCTCGGTCTGGGTGCCGCTCTCGTCCCACAGGTCGTGCTGCAGTCTGCCCCGCGCCGCCCACGTCTGGTCGTAGGCGGGGTGGGCGCCGAAGCGCTCGGCCAGAGCGGCGGAGGTCTCCAGCGCGGAGAGGTAGATCTCCTCGGCGAGGCGGGTGGACAGCTCCTTGGCCTGCGGCGAGTCGAACGGCAGGCGCAGCGCGAAGAACACGTCCTGCAGCCCCATCACGCCGAGCCCGACCGGCCGCCAGCGGGGGTTGCTCGCCGCCGCCTGCTCGCTGGGGTAGTAGTTGATGTCGATCACGCGGTCCAGGAAGGTGACCGCGGTGCGTACGGTGGCGCGCAGCCGCTCCCAGTCGATATCCCCGTCGGCCACGTGCGCGGCGAGGTTGACGGAGCCGAGGTTGCAGACCGCGGTCTCGCCGTCGCTGGACACCTCGATGATCTCGGTGCACAGGTTGGACAGGTGCACGACGTTGCCGGGTTCGGCCGCCTGGTTGCACAGGCGGTTGGCGGCGTCCTTGAAGGTCATCCAGCCGTTGCCGGTCTGGGCGAGGGTGCGCATCATCTTGGCGTACAGGTCGCGGGCCTTGACCTGCCTGGCCTGGCGTCCGGCCCGCTCGGCCGCGCGGTAGACCTCGTCGAACGCCTCGCCCCACAGGTCGGGCAGCTCCGGGACCTCGTCGGGGTCGAACAACGACCACATGCCGTCGGCCTCGACGCGGCGCATGAACTCGTCGGGGATCCAGTTGGCCAGGTTGAGGTTGTGGGTGCGGCGGGCGTCCTCGCCGGTGTTCTCGCGAAGCTCCAGGAACTCCTCGACGTCCGGGTGCCAGGGCTCCAGGTAGACGCAGGCCGCGCCCTTGCGGCGGCCGCCCTGGTTGACGGCGGCCACGGAGGCGTCCAGGGTGCGCAGCCACGGGACGATGCCGTTGGAGTGCCCGTTGGTGCCGCGGATCAGCGCGCCGCGCGAGCGTACCCGCGACCAGGAGATGCCGATCCCGCCGGCGAACTTCGACAACTGCGCCACCTGGGCGTAGCGGTCGTAGATGGAGCCGATCTCGTCACGGGGCGAGTCGACGAGGTAGCAGGAGGACATCTGGGTGTGCCGCGTGCCGGAGTTGAACAGCGTCGGGGAGCTCGGCAGGTAGGCCAGCGACGACATGAGCCGGTAGAAGCCGATGGCCTCGGCGGGCGTGTCCGCCAGCCCGCACGCCACGCGCAGCAGCCAGTACTGCGGCGTCTCCACCACCAGCCGGGTGGAGGGGTGACGCAGCAGGTAGCGGTCGTAGACCGTGCGCAGCCCGAAGTACTCGAACCGCAGGTCCGCGGCGGAGTCGATCGCGTCGTCGAGCTTGCGGGCGTTGGCGGTGACGAACTCGGCGGTCTCGTCGCCGATGAGCCCTTCGGCGTGCCCCAGCCGGATCGCCTGGCTGAAGGAGGCCACGCCCTGGCCGCGTACTTCCTTGTCGATGTAGCCGGACAGCAGCCGCGCGGCCAGGCGCGAGTACTGCGGCTCCTCGCCGATCATCTCGGCGGCGGTCTGGATCGACAGCCGGTCCAGCTCCGCGGTGGTGGCGCCGTCGTACAGGCCGCTGATCGTCTTGGTGGCCACCCGCATCGGGTCGATGTCGGTCAGATCCTCGGCCCAGCGCCCCACCGCACGCACGATCTTGTTGACGTCGACCGGCTCGGCCGTGCCGTTGCGCTTGCGCACCCGCATCTGAACGCGCCGCGGCGCGGGCACGCCACCGTCCATCGCCCGTCCAGTCAATGGGTCCTCGGTGACCGTCATAGCGCTCTCCCCTCGTGAACTCGGTCATGAACCGAGAGCACGCGCGGGAGGCGCCGGCAAGGAGGCCGCACAGCCCTCGCGCCGATGCCGTCAGCCGTCCCGCGCGGCCTCGGAGCAGCCGCACACGCATGATCGTGTACGGCGCGGCCGGCAGGTCTTCGGACTTGTGGGCATGCTTCTGAACGCCTACTGGCCGTCGCTTCCCAGACCCTTGGCCCAGTGCGCCTGACGGCGGTCGTTCCCACTCACCGCTGCGGGGCAGTCCCGGATTTCCACCAGGTTCCCTCTTGCCTCGGCCACCCTGGCTGGGTGACCGAACCGGCTGCAGGGACACCATATATAGGGGCGATCGAAAAGTCACACCCAACATCTCGTGTTGCGCGATCGATTCGGTGGTCCCGGGAGGCCTGCAGCCGACCCCCCAGGCGGGCGCGTCGCAAGAGGGAACCCGGCGCGGTTCCAGGACCGCCCGCGCGCACCCCGCCGTCGATCCTCCTGAGAAGCGCGGCCTCCTCTGACGATTTTCCGGCTCGGCTTTCCTGGACGGGCCGCGTCCGGAAAGCACGCTTTCCACCTTGTCCCTTGTCAGTCATGGTCACGAGCGACAATGATGATCGTGGCATGCGGGACCACGGGAATTGGTGGGTAGTTGCATGGGCCTTGCCGACTCGGCTGAATTAGGCTGCTCTGCGTTTTCCGGTGCCGTTCTCATTCACGGGGCAGCGGGAAAGCTGGTCCGCCCCGACATCGCCGCGGAGGCGTTTCGCGAACTGCGGGTTCCCGGCGCGTCCTCCACGCTGATGCGGGTGTTCGCCGGATTCGAACTGGCCGCGGTGACGGCTCTCGCGTTGCCGTTCCCGGTATCGCCGGGCTGGGCGGCCATCGGGCTGCTCGGGCTGGCATTCCTGGGCCTGGGCGCGCTCGGGACGGTGCGGGGCAGCCTCCGCCCGTGCGGGTGCGCGGGCACGCGGGATGCCAGGCCGCTGGGGCCGTCCAATGTGCTGATGGGCGCGTCGCTGGCGCTGATGGCGGCCTTCTGCCTGGCGGCCGAGGGTGGTCCGCCGGGCCTGGCGGCGGCGGCGGCGATTTCGATCGGGGTCACCGTGCGACTGCTGGTGGCGCACCGCGGGGACGCCCGCAGGTCCTTCGACAACCTGCTCACCAGGCCGGTCCGATGACGATCCTCTTCAGCCTCGCTCTCGTCCTGCTGACCGCCGCCGTCGCCCTGCTGTTCGCGATGATGGGCGAGCTGGCCTCCCGGGTCCCCGCCCCGGCCCCCGCCACCAGGCCGGTGAACGGCGTGCTGATGGGCGCCACGGCCCATGAGTGGCCGTCAGGACTGGCCCCCACCGACGAGCGGCCGATGTTGCTGGTGCTGAGCACCGCCTGCGCGAGCTGCGAGGCGCTGGCCACCGGCCTGGCCGCTCACCAGGTGCGCGACTCCGTCGGCGTCGTCGTCTCCACCGGCAGCACGGAGAGCGGCGAGGATTTCGTCGCCAGGCATTCGCTCGGCGGGCTGCCGCATTTCATCGACCCCGGCGGGAAATGGGTGGCCGGTAATTTCGGCGTTCGTATCAGCCCGGCCGCGCTGCGTTTCGTCGATGGCCGGTTGTCGGAAGCGTACACGTTCAGCGATCTGGCCGCGCTGTCCTCGGAAGAGGTGCACGATCATGCCTGAGAAAAGCACGGCAAGGCCCCGGCGGCGGTTCTTCCGGAATATCGGCGCGACCGGCCTGGCCGCGTCGGTGACCGTGTTCGGAAGCACCGAGTCCGCCGCTGCGGCCAATTACGGCTGCTGCAGCCTGGAGAATTATCCGCCGAACACGAGCTGGAGCTCGTGCGTGTCGCAGGCCGACTACATCTGGACGTGCAACAGCGGCAGCACCAGGGCCTGCGACTGCTGCGAGGCGAACCACCATCCCACGACCGGGTACCAGCTCTCCGCCGGCCGCTGCTACCAGCAGTGAGGAGCGCATGATCACGTGGGCCGTCGTCGCGGGCATCGGTGCGATCCTGCAGGTGTTCTCCCCTTGAGGCCAATCGATGGCCGGGGTCGCCGGTCCGATGCTGACGCGGGACAGGCCGCGGGGAACCCGGTTCCTCGCGGGGCTGCTGGCGGGCGGCGCCGTGGCCTCGGGGCTGCTGGGCCTGCCGGCGTACCTGGCGGGCACGGCGCTCGCCGCTCTCGCCCCGCTCCCGGTCCGGGAGATCGCGGCCGGGCTGGCCATCGCGGCGCTCGGGGTGGCTGACATGGCCGACCGCACCCCGCACGTCTGGCGGCAGGTCCCCCAGTCGCTGGTCCGCACCCTCCCGCCGGGACGCCTGGGTCTGGTGTGGGGGTTCGACCTGTCCCTGCTGGTCACCACGCAGAAGAGCACGTCGCTGGTGTGGGCGGCGCTGGCCGGGCTCGTCTGCCTCGCGCCGTCGCACGCCGCGCTGGTCCTGCTCGGCGCGACCGCCGCGGGCGTCGCCGCCATCGCGCTGCGCGCCGCCACCTGGAACGAGAGCCAGGCCAGGTGCGATGTCAGGAGGCCATGGTTCGTGCCGATGCGCAGGACGACGGGCGCGGCGCTGCTCGTGCTCGGAATGGTCACTTTCTGGCAGGGCGTGATTCCATGACCGCGCACCGGCCGGGCACCCAGGTCGTGGTCACCCGCTTCGAGTGCCGCACCCGGCTCAGGATGCTGATCGTGCTGGGGCTGCACTGGCGCGTCAAGCGCGCCGTGCGCGTCCGCGTCAGCGGCTGGCTCGGCAGCGCCACCGTGACCGACTGGCACACCAGAACCGTCCTGAGCATCTCCCTCTGGCACGACCTGCGGAGCGTGTACGGCATGGGCGACATCCCCGTCCACGTCCAGGCCGCCCGGGTGCCCCGCAGACTGGGCATCGCCACCGTGTCCGGCATCTACTCCTACAGCGGCGACTGGCGGCGGCTGATGTTCGGCACGCCCGCCGGCGACCACGAGCCGCTGATACCCACCCGCTACCACGCAACGGATGAGGAAAGGAGCCTTCATGGCGAGTCCCACTGACCGTGGCATCGCCTTCGTCGGCAGCAACGAGGACGGCACGTCGAACGTCTACGTCGCCTGCGGCGTGGACGCGTCCGCCAAGCCGCAGGACGTCGTGGCCGTGCACTTCCGGCTCAGCTCCGTGGTGATCGAGCCGGAGGTGGCGATGGTGGCCGCCGGCGCCATGCGGCGCAGCGCGGCGCCCGTCCACGTGTGGGCGGACGACGACCGGCGCGTGCACATCAGGGCGGCGCGGGGCGGCCTCGGCACGATGGCGGCGGACCTCGCCCTGTGAGCCCGGCTCGCGGGCGGGAAGGGAGGCGCGGATGCGTCCGGCATGCGTTGTGGTGATCTTCGCCTGCGCGCTGGCGGCGTGCAGTGACTCCCGCCCGTCCCCGCCCGCTCCCCTGGTGACCGGCGCCGCGTCCCCGTCGGCTGCGTCCGGCACCCCGGCCCCTTCGGCGCCGTGTCCCGGGGTGGTGAAGAACCGCGAGCTTCCGTCCTGGGCCCGTACGCCCGGGTTCCGCAAGGGCGCGAGGCCGAACCACGTGATCGGCGTGAACAAGAAGCTGGCCGGCGTCCTGTTCGGCTACCCCCTGTACGCGCCGCCCCGCCCCGGCAGGAGCAACAAGATCCTCTGGATCGTCCGCGAGAGCACGCTGAAGACCACGTCCACGCTCACCATCAAGGCCAGCCTGCGAGAGGCCCCTGAGCTCGCCGTCACCCGCTCGGTCCTCTACCGCCCGGGCTCCTCCGGCCTCGATCTGCCGAGGGCGGGCTGCTGGAGGTTCGAGATCTCCTGGGACGGGGGCGCCGACGTGGTCACCATCCCCTACGCGGCGCCGTGATCCGTCGCCCTGCGGCCTGTCAGCGTGAACCGCATGGGACTCTTCCTGACCTCTGGCCTAAGCCGAGATCAGGAAGAGAGTCACCAGGCGTCTTATGCGATCTTCTCCAGGAGGTAGGTTCCCGTGCCGTCCGCCATGCCCGTGCTGTACTGCCGTACGGTCTCGTTGTCCGCGATCCGGACCTGGCCGGCCATGTAACCGGGGCTCTTGACCTGGATGCCGACCTTGTCCGATCCGGGCACATCCCGGTAGATGTAGAAGCGCTGGCTGTCGTCCACGGTCCGGCAGCCGTCCTCCATGAGCCTGCCGCCCTCGATGAGGGTCTCGGCGGAGTGCAGGGTCAGGCACTTGCCGCTGTAGCGGGTGATGAGGACGTACTCGGGCCTGCCGTTGCTCGCCGGCCCCTGGCACAGGCTCCACTGGGCGCGGGTCGAGCTCGACCAGCCGCGCAGGCGGATCTCGTCGGTGCCGTCCTGGTTCCACCAGTTCAGCAGCCGGTCGGGGGTGCCGATCCGGTAGTAGCCGGCCTCGCAGGTGAATCCCGGCGGCGCGGCGAACAGCGCCATCTCCCCGCCTGCCGAGGGCTGCCGCCGCGGCTGCTCGGCCGCCTTCTCCGCCGATCGTTCCGCCGCCTGTTCCGCCGCTCTCCTGGCCGCCGTGCCGTCACAGCCGAGCTGGATCTGCGCGAGTCTCATGACGCTGTTCGCGGGTACGACGTCCTCGCACCGGATCGCGCCTTCCTCCATCACCGAGTAGGTCGTGTAGGAGCCGCCGGGGCGCTCGACCCATTCGGTGGCGAACACGCCGCCGCCCTTGTCGACGCGGTCGCAGTTGATGCTGCCGTACTCGCCGCTGATCTTGCGGGTGCCCTTGAACAGGCCATAGTAGCCGGGAGCGAGGAAGTTCCAGGTGATCTGCTGGACCTCCTTGTCCGTGGAGGCGGTGCTCGTCTTGACGGTCCGGTTCACGAACGCCCCGACGAAGCTGAGCGCGCTGATGCCGAACTGGGCCGTGATCTGGGTCGTGGTGCCGACCTCCACCGTGATGACGGTGGAGTTCTCGAGCGTGATCACCTGGCTGCCCGTGGTGCCGGCGGTGACGAAGAACGTCTTGAAATGCGTGACGGTCGGCACCACGGTCGCGCTCTTGATGAACGGGGAGCGCTTGCCGAGGTCGCCCGCGGTGCAGGGATCTCCGACCTTCGGCGCCGCCGCCGCGAGGGCGGGAGCGCCCGCCGCGGACGTGCCGACGAGTACTGAGGCAGCGAACATCGCCACTGTGAGCAGGCCCTTGGTCCAACGACCGGGCACGGGTGATAACCGTTTCACTGTGCCTCCCTTGAGCCGGGCCCGTCATCGAGGTGGAGTGCCCGGCGTACCAACGTTTTCTGCAAGCGCTTACAGTACGAATTACACAGTGATCAGCCCTGCTGGACCTGTCAAGAGGTTGTGTCAAGCCTGCGCCGGGCGGGGCGGCGGGCGTCAGAACGTCAGGCCGTGCCGCACCCGCAGCTGCCCCGGATGACCAGCTGCGTCTCCAGCACGTGATCGACCGCCACGGGTCCGCTGCCCTCGATCTCGCGCAGGAGCAGCCGCGCGGTCTCCATGCCGAGTTCGCGCATCGGCTGGCGTACGGTGGTCAGCCCCGAGACGGGCAGTCCGGCCATCGGGATGTCGTCGAACCCGGTGACCGCGACGTCCTGCGGAACACGATGCCCCTTGTCCAGGAGGGCGAGCACGGCGCCGATGGCCGTCTCGTCGTTGGCGCAGACCAGGGCTCTCGGCGGCGGCCCCGCGTCCAGCAGCCGGTCGACCGCGATGAACCCGTCGGACTGGGTGAGACCCACGCGGACCGGGCTCGCCGGCGGCCCGGCCTCGGCATGCCGGTAGGCCTGCTCGAATCCTCTCCAGCGGTAGGAGGCGTCCGGTGAGCTTTCCGGGTCGCCGACGAACACCAACCGGTCGTAGCCGTGGTCGATCAGCAGGTGCCTGGTCAGGCGGTCGAACGCCGAGAGGTTCTCCGTCCGGATCGTGGGGATGCCCGCGCGCGGGCTGCCGGCCAGCATGATCACCGGGTCGCCGCGGTCGCGCAGCCGGTCCACCACGTCGTCGGACAGGATGCCGCCCATCACGGCCAGCCCGTCCACCCGCGCCGCCGTGTCTCTGACCAGCTCGTCGGACTCGCGGAGCAGGTGGGTGCCGAGGATGATGACGGCGAGTTCGGCGCGTACCGCCTCCTCCTCGAAACCGCCGATCACCTCGGAGAAGTACGGCCCTGACAGACCGGGGAAGACGATGCCGAGCGCGCCGTGGGAGCGCTCGGCCAGGCCCCGGCCCAGCCGGCTCGGGCGGAAGTCGTAGCGCTCGATGGCGGCGAGCACCCGGCGGCGGGTGTCCTCGGAGACCTGGCCGACGCCACGGGCGACCCTGGAGACGGTCGCCACCGACACGCCGATCTCCTGCGCGATCTCCTGAAGGGTCGTGCCTCGCCTGCCCCGCTTCGTCATCGCCGCGTCCGATGCTCAGAAAACGTTTGCTGAAAGAATTCGGACTTTATTCCACCGCACCACGGAGCGCAACCGGGCCGTACAACCGGTGAGCAGGCGGGAGGACTCGCGTGACGGGCTCTTGACGCTCGCGCCTCTCGTGCGTACACATGACTGCGTAGATATGACTGCGCAGTCAGAGCCGGAGAGACCATGACGCGACTGGTTGAAGGAAGCAGTGGCCGGATGCCGCGCAGCGTCGACGTGGCCCGCCTCGCGGGGGTCTCCCAGAAGACCGTGTCCCGGGTGCTCAACAATGAGCCGTACGTCTCGGTCGAGGTACGCCGGCGTGTTCTGAGCGCGGCCGATCAACTGGGCTACCGGCTGAACAACGCGGCACGTGCGCTGGCCTCCGGCCGGACCCGGTCCATCGGCGTGGTGTCGCTCGGCACCGCGCTGTTCGGGCCCGCTTCGTTGTTGATCGGGGTCGAGCGCGCCGTCCGGGACGCCGGGTACGCGCTGCGGGTGGTCAACACCATGGAGGGCGACTCCTCGGGCATCGCCGGGGCGGTGGAGTCGCTTCTGGAGCAGGGGGTGGACGGCATCGTCATCTCCGAGCCCATCGATGAGCAGACCGATGAGCAGACCGACGAGCAGACCGAGCCCGTCCGCGTGGACGTGCCGGTTCTCGTCCTCGGCGCCCCGTCGGCCTTCGCCGCCCCTCGGGTGGTCGCCACGGGAGTGAGCACCCGGCTGCTGGCGCGCGTGGCCACCGAGCACCTGCTGGATCTGGGGCACGCGAGTGTCCATCACGTCGCCGGTCCGCAGCATTGGTATGCCGCCAGGGATCGCCTGGAGGGATGGCGGGCCGCGTTGCGGGAACGCGGCTGTCACGAGCCGCCCGTCCAGCACGGCGACTGGTCGGCCGACTCGGGCTATGCCGCGGGCCGCGAGCTGGCCGGCGACGGCGAGGTGACCGCGGTGTTCGCCGCCAACGATGACATGGCCATCGGCGTGATCCGGGCGCTGGTCGAAGCCCGTCGTCGCGTGCCCGAAGAGGTCAGTGTCGTCGGGTTCGACAACGTCCCGGTCGCCGCCTACATCACGCCTCCGCTGACCACCGTGCGCCAGCCGTTCGACGCCGTGGCGGCCGAGGGGATCAAGCTCCTGGTGCACGCCATCGAACAGCCCGGCGCGGACCTTCCCACGGCGAGCGGCCAACCGGTCGAGCTCGTCGTCCGCGCCTCGACCGCGCCCCCGCCCCGGACGACCCCGGGACGTCGGCGTACGACCTCCGGCTGACGGCCGACCAGGATCACCCTGATATCTCGACCGAGGAGAAGCGTCCATGAGGATGATGAAGAGGTTACGGTCGGCACTGCTCGTGCTGATGCTCCTGGGCGGCCTCCTTGCCCTGGCCACTCCCGCCGGCGCGTTCGGACCGTCCGTTCTGTTCTCTCCGTCGGGTTCCTGCAACCGCCCGTACTGCACGACCTACGTCAAGTCGGCGCAGACCAACAGCGGCCGCATCCTGGCGACCTTCGAGAACAACAATCAGCCGGCGAACGGCCAGACGTTCCCGATCTTCAGCAGCACGGACGACGGACGGTCGTGGACGAAGATCGCCTCCGTGGCGGACGGCTCACCGCGCCACTGGAACAGCATGTGGACGAACCCGAACTTCCTCGTCCTGCCGCAGCAGATCGGCACGATGCCGGCCGGCACCATCCTCCTCGCGGGCATCGTGTCGCCGCCGGACCGCTCGGCGACGGCCATCCACCTCTACCGCAGCAACGACGACGGCTTCCACTGGACCTATGTCAGCGAGGTGGCGGTCGGCGGCGGGCAATGGGGCAGCGCCGACCCGACGCCGATCTGGGAGCCGTTCATGCTGGTGGCGAACAACAAGCTCATCGTGTACTACTCCGACGAGCGCGACAAAGCCGGCCATGACCAGAAGCTCGTCCACCAGACCTCGGCCAATGGCCTCACCTGGGGCTCGGTGGCCGAGGACGTCGCCCTTCCCGACCGCGCCCTGCGCCCCGGCATGCCGGTCGTGACCCGCATGGCGAGCGGCCAGTACATCATGGTGTTCGAAATGGTCGGCCTGAGCGGCACGCCGAACCACTACAAGATCTCCTCGAACCCGGAGTCGTGGAACGCGGCCGACGACGGAAGCCCCATGGGCGACGGCGGCGGCAGCCCGTGGATCATCACGCTGCCGAACGGCCGCCTGGTCTACAACTCCTACGGGACCGGCGGCGACGCCAGGATCAACACGACGAACGGCACCGGCGCGTGGACGACGGTCAAGACCACGATGCCGCGCGGCTACAGCCGCATGCTGCAGTACGTGCGCGGCACCGGCCGGGTGCTCGTCCTCGCGGCGGAGGGCTTCTGGCTCAACACGCCGAACCCCGTCTACTACGGCGACGTCGACCTGGGGTACTCGGCCGGCCCGTACTACAAGCTCGTCAACCGGAAGAGCGGCAAGGCCCTCGACACCTACCAGGCCGGCCTGCAGGACGGAGCCCAGCTTGTGCAATGGGCCGACAACGGCGGGCACAACCAGCACTGGCACGTGACCGACGTCGGCAACGGCTACCGGACCCTGTTCAACCGCAACAGCGGCCGGACGGTGGCGATCTGGCAGACGAGCACCGCGGACGGGGCCAACGCCGTGCAGTGGGTCGAGAACAACGGCGGCGACCAGCAGTGGGAGTTGGTGCCGACCGGCTCCTACTACAAGATCAGAGCCCGGCATTCCGGCAAGGTCCTGAGCGTCTGGCAGGGAGCGACGACCGACGGCGCCCGGATCGTCCAATGGACCGACAACGGCGGCCTCGACCAGCAATGGCAACTCGTTCCCGCATCCTGACCGGCAACCCGCTCAACTTTTACCCAAACGATTCGATCGATTACGATGAGTGATGACGCGCTCTGCCCCAGAGCGAGGCGGCGTCCGGCGGTGAGGAGCGTTCCGCCATGGACGCAGATGTCATCGTGATCGGCGCGGGCCTGGTCGGCCTGGTCGCCGCTCATGAGCTGACCGCCGCGGGCAGGAAGGTCATCCTGGTCGACCAGGAGAACGCCGCCAATCTGGGCGGGCAGGCGTTCTGGTCCTTCGGCGGCCTGTTCCTGGTCGGCACGCCCGAGCAACGCCTCGACCCGGCCGCCGGGCCGCTGATCGCGGTGAGACTCAACATCCTGACCCGCAAGAGCCTCGGTGGGATCCAGACCGACCTCGATTCCCGCGCCCTGGGTCAGGACGGGCTGCCGATCGACGGCCTGTACGCCGCCCGGGAGGTCGCCGGGTTCGGCGGCGGCGGTGTGCACGGGTACGGCGCGCTGGAAGGCACCTTTCTCGGCGGCTGCGTCTTCTCCGGCCGCGCGGCCGGCCGCGCCGCCGCCCGGGAAACGGCCTGACACCCGGTGTCGCAGATCACGGTTGCGGCCGTCCGGTCACCGCGTCGAGCAGGCTGTCGAGCAACGGGACCCGGCGCTCGGTGTGGTCGTCGATCGCCATGAGAGCCACGCTCAGATCCAGGCCGGGCACTCGGGCATGCAGGGCACGCAGACCCGTCCACCCTCCTCCGTGCCGATAGACGCGGTGCCCGGCGTGCGACCGTACGCCGATGCCCCAGGCGTAGTCGATCGGCGTTCCGTCATCGAGGTGTCCTGGGGTCTGCATGAGCCCCGAGATGCCGAGTTCATCGGCGTTGAGCGCCTGGCCCCAGCGCAGCAGGTCGCTGAGAGTCGTCCATACGCCGCCGTCCCCCAGGGACAGCGGGGCGGGATGAAGACGCGCGAGCGGCGCGGCGCCCGGGGGCTGGGGGTCGGGCCCTGGCCAGTAGAGGGTGTCCGCCATCGCCAGCGGGACGAAGAGGTGGCGCCGGGCGAAGTCGGGCAGCGGCATGTCCGCCGCTCGTTCCACCACCGCGGCCAGGCAGACGTATCCGGCGTTGGAGTAGACGTGTTCGGTGCCCGGCCGGCGATCCAGGACCGGGAACCGGGTGAGTGCCCGGATGATGCCCGCGGTGGTCCGGCCGGTGATGACGGCATCGATCTTCGAGTCGGCGGGAAGGGCCGCCGTGTGATGCACCAGGTGCCGGAGCCGGATGCCGCCGGCCCACGCCGGCAGCTGGGGCAGCCAGCGTGACAGGGGCCGTCATTCGCTCGCGCAACATGACCCTTCCAGCGCCCGGCCGGCTCGCTAGAGGACGCGGCCGACGCCGCCCAGGATGCCGCCCTTCTCCATCCCGGGGACGATGAACGGGTCGTCGTTGCGCCAGTTCTGCACCGGTACGAGGCCGGGTTCGAGCAGTTCCAGCCCGTCGAAGTACGTGCGCACCATGTCGTAGTCCCGCCAGTGCAGCGCGCCGGAGGTCGTACGCCGGTAGATGTTCTCGGTCCCGATCTTCCGGTCGGGGGTGCTCTGGCCCTTCTCCACGTACGCGTGCGAGATGATCAGGTGGCTCCCCGGCACCAGCGGCTCGCGCAGGGCCCGGACGATGCCGGCCACCTCTTCGTCGCCCTCGAAGAAGTGGAACAACGCGACGGCCAGGACCGCCACGGGCTGGCTGAAGTCAAGGTGGTGGGCGGCGGCGGCCAGGATGCTCTTGGGATCATGCGCGTCGCCGTCGATGATCACCGTGTCGGGGCTGTCGGTCAGTAACGCCCGGGCGTGGACCAGCACGATCGGGTCGTTGTCCGAGTAGACGACCTTGGCGTCGGGGATGACCCGGTGCGCGACCTGGTGCACGTTGTCCTGGGTGGGCAGCCCGGTGCCGATGTCGAGGAACTGCCGCACGCCTGCCCTGGCCGCCGTCTCCACGGCGCGGATCAGGAAGCCGCGGTTCGCCCTGGCCACCTCCCGTACGTCCGCGCCGCCCCGGCTGCTCAGCTCGAGAATGCGCTCGGCTGCCTCGCGGTCCGCGGGGAAGTTGTCCTTCCCGCCCAGGAAATAGTCGTACATGCGGGCGACGGTGGGAACGGTCGGGTCGACCTTCCCCGGAGGCTGCTCACGCTCGGTCACACTTCACCCTTCCTCACCTTTGACCGCATCCTATGGGGTATCGCCAGATCTGTGATCAGGATTACTCAGAGTTCCGCGTGCCGGTCGAGGCCGAGGGTGGCGATGAGGTCTTCGTGGAGCTCGAACCAGACACGATGGCAGGAGTCGACGCCGGTGCCGTCGACCCAGGCGCCCTCCCCGGCCCGTGCGCGCGCCAGAGCGGCGGTGAATCGTGTGTCGTATCCGCGCAACCGGGTCAGGACGCTCCCGAGCCGCTCCGCGAGTGGCGTGAGCGCGCGGCCGATGCCGGCGAGTTCGTGGAGGACTCCGGCGTCCCAGCCGGGATCGGAGTGGTCGTTGACGGCGAGCCGATCGCCGGCGGCGGGCCGGAGCTGCCAGTCGGTGCAGGCTGCCATCAGCATGGCGTTCAGCGGGAGGAACGTGCGGTAGACGTCACGGACCTCGTCGGCGCCGCCGACGCCTGCGAGCTCGGCCGCGAGCCGGCGCTCGTTCTCGGCTCGGCCCGCTTCGGTCAGTGACCAGCCTCCGGTGCCGGCGAAGGCGCTGCGCTCGACCCAGCCGCGCGCCTCAGCGTCGTGCAACGCCTCTTTCGTCTCGGCCGCGTCGAGCCCGTACCGGTGAGCGATCACCGGCGCGTCCGCGAACCCGGTGATGCGCACGGCGTGCAGGACCAGGACGCCGGGCGAGGAGTCCCGCCTCACGAGCCGGCGTCCTGTCGTGCCGTCAGGCGGGTGTAGTGCTGCTGGCAGGCCTGCGGGGAGTTGAATCCCATCGCGTGCGCCATCTGCGCCCAGGTCAGTCCCGCGCTCCGGGCCATGAACAGCAGACCGGATTCGAGTCCTTCGACCTCGGCTCGCGCGGCGGGCAGGAGGGTGAGCGCGCTCAGGATGTCCTCCGGGTTCAGGCCGGCGTTGCGCCAGACGGCGAACTGCACAAGGTCGACCGCCAACGGCGGGGCGGGCGGGGGCCGCCACGGGCGGGGGTCGAGCGCGTCCGCGCCCAGGCGCGACAACCGCGCACTCGCGTCCTGCTCACGTTGGGCCTGGGCGTGGTCGGCGTGCGCATCGTGAGCGATGTCCTGCTTGCGTGGCATGCAGGACATGATCCACAATCGACACCGCATCGTCAACATTCTGTTGAAAGGTCGGGGTGGATGATCGTACCCCTCATGGAGGCTGTCGCCGATACCTGCGGGGGCAAGGCCGGCGCACTCGGCGCGTTGCTCCGCGCGGGCCTGCCGGTTCCCGACGGCTTCGTCGTCACGTTCGACGCTTACCGCGCCGCCGTCCGCGATCTCGACCTCGCGCGGTTCACCGGCGAGCCGGACGATCTCGACGCGGCGCGGAAGGTGATCGAGGCCCGCCCGGTCCACGCCACCGTGGTAGACGCGCTGGGACACGCGCTCGCCGAACTCGGCGATCCGCCCGTGGCCGTGAGATCGTCGGCCTCGAACGAGGACACCGGTCAGGCCTCGGCGGCCGGCCGGTACGAGAGCTTTCTCGCCGTGCGCGGAGCCGGCGAGGTCACCGATGCCGTACGTGCCTGCTGGGCCTCGCTGTTCTCCCCACGTGCCATCGACCCTGGCGACGATCCGGTGATGGCCGTCATCGTGCAACGCCATCTGGACGCCGAGGTGTCCGGGGTCATGTTCACACCCGCGGACCCGGACGACGCGACCGAGATCGAGGCGTCCTGGGGCCTCGGCCCCAGCGTCGTCGGGGGCACGGTCACCCCTGACGCCTACCACGTCGCCGGGGACGAGTCGGTCACCCACACCATCGCGGACAAACGGACCCGCCTTGACCGGCGCGGCACGCGGCTCGTCGTGAGCGACGTACCCACGCGTATCCGGGAGCGGCCGACGATCGACGACGCGACCGCCGCGCGGCTCGCCGCGCTGGGCAAGGAGGTCGCCGCCGTACGCGGTGGACCGCAGGACATCGAGTGGGCGATCGTCGACGACCGCGCCTGGGTCCTGCAAGCACGGCCGGTCACCGCCGAACCCCCACCGCCTTCCGGCGCCGCGGACGCCCCAGCGGCCACACTCACCGGAACACCAGGCAGCCACGGGACCGTGACCGGCACCGCGAGGATCGTCCGCGGTCCCGGCGACTTCGCGCGCGTGCGGCCGGGCGACATCCTCATCTGCCCCTTCACCGACCCCGCCTGGACGCCGCTGCTGCGCATCGCCGCCGGCGTCGTCACCGAAACCGGAGGCGTGCTCTGCCACGCCGCCATCGTCGCTCGCGAACAGGCCATCCCCGCCGTCCTCGGTATCCCGAACGCGACGAGCAGGCTTCACGACGGCACCCTCATCACCATCGACGGCACCACCGGCACCGTCACCGATCGAAAGGAGACGGGAAGCGGGCCCGCACGGGCGCCCCGCTCCTGACCACTCATGGCAACGCGACACCTCTACCTGGCACGACACGGCGCGGCCGACGCGTTCGGCGAGCTCACCGGCATCGGGCGCCGGCAGGCGGGCCTGCTGGGCGAACGGCTCGCCGGCCTGCCGGTCGACGCCGTGTGGCACTCTCCGCTGCCACGAGCCCTGGCAAGCGCGCACGAACTCGCCCGGCATCTCCCGGACGTGCCCGTGAGCGAGGCGGCCGAACTCATCGACCACATGCCCTACGTTCCCGGCGCGGCGGAAACTCCCCGGTCCTGGGCCGGCTTCTTCGACGGCTACGACGACGCCGAGGCGGCCTCGGGCCAGAGGCTCGCTGAGTCCCTGGTAGCCCGGTTCGCGAACGTGCCCGGCACGACCACACACGAGGTCCTGATCACGCACGCGTACCCGATCGCCTGGCTGGTGCGGCACGCGCTGGACGCGCCGCCGTCCCGGTGGCTCGGACTGAACAGCGCCAACACCGCACTGACGGTCATCGAGTACCGCGACGGCCTGCCGCCCACGATCGTGATGTTCAACGACATGAGCCACCTCCCGGCCGACCTGCGCTGGACCGGGTTCCCCGAAGGCACGAGACCGTGAGGTGAGGGGCCGCGTGTGGTCAGAGCCGGAGCAGGCGTCCCTGGATCGGCCAGCCGTCCACGGTCTCGAACGCGATCACGGTCCGGTTGTGCCGTACGCGCACGTCGCATGGCTGGTCACCGTCCGCGCGCCAGCGTCCCTCCAGGGTCACCCGCATCAGGTGGGGGTGACTCGGCGGTCTGGGTGGCCAGCTTCTCCCGGTAGCCGTCCCAGCCGGAGAACTGGGTCTTGATCTGGACGCCGGGTTTCTTCTTCTTGAAGGCGGTGATGGCTTGTTGCGTCGCGGTGTGGCGGGTCGTACTGCCCCACCAGGCGAACTGGAGGCCGGCGCCGGAGCCGCCCCCAGCGCAGCCGGCCAGAGCGAGGGCCGCCGCCGCCGCGCCGACCTGGAGGAATCCTCGTCTGCTGAGATCTCTTCCGATCTATTCACGATGAGAGGCATCCCATGGATCGGCGAAGCTTCAGGGCTGGCCCTCTCCCGAAGGCGAGCCGGTCCGGCTGTCCGGCACCGCCAGGAGGCAGCGGCGGGCGTGGGCTCGCAGCGCCTCCGCGAGTCCTGGCGGGCCAGTGACAAGTGTGAAGTCGGCGTCCACGGATGTGATCATCCAGGTCAGCGCCCACGGGTTCTCGGCCCCGAGGTGCAGCAGGCAGCTCCGGTCGTCCACCGCCTCGACCACGCCCATGCCCGGCCACACCCGGTCGGCGACCGCCTCGGCCGGCTCGTGCAGGGTGAAGACCGCCTGGCACGGCCACGCCGTCGCCGACAGTGTGCGGGCCACGTAGGTGGCGGCGTCGCCGTGCGGCGGCTGCCTGGGCGCGAAGCGGGGCCCGGTGGGAGTGCGCGGGACGAGACGGTCCACCCGGAAGGTGCGCCAGTCGTCGCGCTCAGGGTCGAAGGCGACCAGGTACCAGCGCCGTTCGAAGTTGACCAGGCGGTGCGGCTCGACCGAGCGCAGGGTGTTGCCGCGGCGGGGGCTGGAGTAGTCGAAGCGCAGCCGTTCGCGGCGGCGGCAGGCGTCGGCGATCGTCATGAGGGTGTCGGCGCTCACCGCGGGACCGGTGGCGCCGACCCGTACGGTCGCCCGCTGCACGGCGTTGACCCGGTACCGCAGCCGGGGCGGCAGCACCTGCTCCAGCTTGGTCAGCGCGCGCAGCGCGGTCTCCTCGATGCCCGTGACCGAGCCGCCCGCCGCCGTGCGCAGGCCGACGGCCACGGCCACCGCCTCCTCGTCGTCCAGCAGCAGCGGCGGCAGCGACGCACCGGCCCCGAGCCGGTAACCGGCCGTGCCCTGCACGGCGTCCACCGGGTAGCCCAGCTCGCGCAGGCGCTCGACGTCCCGGCGGACCGTGCGCGGGGTGACGCCGAGCAGTTCGGCCAGCTCGGCCCCCGGCCGATCGCGGTTGGCCTGCAACAACGACAGCAGCTTCAGCAGCCGCGCGGCGGTTTTCAGCACACCCGCCACCATAGGACGGGCTCTGACCTAAGCGCTTCGTACAGTCCTCCCCATGACGCAGATCGACATCCGCCCCTTCCGTATAGAGATCCCCCAGCACCAGCTCGACGACCTCCAGGCCAGGCTGGCCGGCACCCGCTGGCCGGACGAGCTGCCCGGCGTCGGCTGGAGCCGCGGCGTGCCCGTCGGCTACCTGAAGGAGATGGCCGAGCACTGGCGCACCCGCTACAGCTGGCGGGCGCGCGAGGCCGAGCTGAACGCCCACCCGCAGTTCCTGACCACCGTCGACGGCCAGAATCTGCACTTCATGCACGTGCGCTCCCCTGAACCCGGCGCCACGCCGCTGATCCTGCTGCACGGCTGGCCGGGCGGGTTCGTGGACTTCCTCGACGTCATCGGCCGGCTGTCGGACCCGCGCGCCCACGGCGGCGATCCGGCCGACGCCTTCCATTTGGTGATCCCGTCGCTGCCGGGCTTCGGCTTCTCCACGCCGCTGGCCGGGCCGGGCATGAACGCCGCCAGGATGGCCGGGCTGCTGGCCGGTCTGATGGCCGCGCTCGGCTACGAACGCTACGGCGTCCAGGGCTACGACACCGGTGCATGGGTCGGCCCGGAGCTCGGCAAGCAGGATCCGGGGCACGTCATCGGCATCCACCTCAACGCCATGATCACCTTTCCTGTCGGGGCCGAGGGCGAGATGGACGGGCTGTCGGAGGTGGAGCAGCGGCGCTGGCAGAGCATGCAGAACTTCAACGACGGGTACCTGCAGTGCAACTCCAAGCGCCCGCAGACGGTGGCGTACGGGCTGCACGATTCGCCGGTCGGACAGCTCGCCTGGATCGTGGAGAAGTTCAAGGAGCTCACCGCGCCGGAGGAGGGGCTGCCCGAGGACGCCGTCGACCGTGACCGCATACTGACCGACGTCACCCTCTACTGGCTGACCGGCACCGCCGGACCGGCGGCGCAGATCTACTACGAGGAGATCACCGCCGCGGCGGACTGGAGCGCGGGCGCGGGAGGCGAGGACGCGGGCTGGGGCGAGAGCGCGGGCTGGGAAGGCGAGGACACAGGCGAGGGCGCGGGCGAGGGCGCGGGCGCGGGCTGGGCGCCGGAGCGCGGGACGACGCCGACCGGGGTGCTGGTCTCGGCCCACGACGTGACCGTCCGCCGCTGGGCCGAGCGCGACCACAACATCGTGCACTGGACCGAGCTGGGCCGGGGCGGCCACTTCCTGTCGATGGAGGAGCCGGCCCTGCTGGTCGACGACGTCCGCGCGTTCTTCGCCAAGCTCCGCTGAACCGCCCGCCCGGTCACGGGAGCCGGACTTGCCGTCCGGCTGGGACGCTCGTGCAGACCGTCATCCGGGCCTGAGCAGGACCGGGCGCGGTACGAGAGCGCGCCGGTAGGCGGCCTACAGCATGTTCCTGATCGGCCCCGGCATGTCCGGAACGGGCTGCTCAAGCAGTTCCTCCACCTCCGCGTGGGTCAGGAGGCGCGTCTCCAGGAGGGTCTCGAAGCAGATGCGCCAGTCCTGCCGGGCCTCGGCGTGCCGCCCCAGGGCGTGCAGGGTCTGGCCGGACCACCAGGCGGCCACCGCGTAGCCGCTGCGGTATGCGGCTTTGCGCAGGAGCGCAAGCGCGACCTGGTAGACGTCGGCCGCCTCGGCGAGACGTCCGGCATGCATGTAGGCGCGGGCCAGAGTCTCGCGACCCGCGCCCTCCCCGTACAGGGAGCCGATGCCGCTCCATTCCACGACGGCCACCCTCGCCTGCGCGATGGCCTCCTCGAACCGGCCCTGCCGGCACAGCACGTGCACGCGGTTGTTGAAGATGGCGCCCCGCGCGTAGCGATGCTCGGTCTCCTCGGCGATGTCCAAGGCCCGTGCCAGGTTGGCGACGGCGAGGTCGAGCCGCCCGAGCAGGGTGTAGACGATGCCGAGATTGTTGAAGGACCCCATCCTCCGGTGCGGCAGGCCGGCCTTGCCCCAGCACGTCACAGCCCGTTCGAGGTGATCGATCGCCAGCTCGAAGAGCCCCTGGTCGCGGTAGACCCAGGCCAGGTAGCTCTCCTCCTGCGCCTGGCCGGCCCAGTCTCCGCACCGCGCGGCCACCTCGGCCGCGTTCCGGTGGACGTCGGCCAGGTGCGTGACCCAGCCGCGGTAGTTGAACGGCCAGTGCAGCCCGATCGCCAGTCCGATGGCGGTGCCCGGATCGGCGGACTCGGCCGCTTGGCGGGTCACGGCCAGGAGATTGTCACGCTCGGCCTCGGTCCAGTCGCTGACCTCCCGCGCGCTGGTGAACGCGACACCGGGCTGCTCGGCCTCGTACACGGGCTCCGGGTCCTCGACGTGCACGAGCCGCGTGGCGGTGCTGACCGAGGCCAGGTAATGGTGGAGCCCACGGCGCAGCGCGGCCGCGCGCTCCGCCGTGGGCAGCTCGCGGGCGGCCTGCTCCCTGGCGTACAGGCGGATGAGGTCGTGGAAGCGGTAGCGGCCGTGCCCCGCGGACTCCAGGAGCCGGGCGGCGCGGAGCCGCTCGAGGGCCGCCTCCGCCCGTGCCTCGGGCCAGCCGGCCAGGGCAGCCGTGGCGGCCGGAGTGTGGGTCGGCGCGTCGAGCAGGCCGAGGTGCGGGAGGACGTGCGCGGCGTCGTGGCCGCTGGGTTCCTCGCTCAGGTGCCGGTGGCTGACCGCGATGCTGGTGCGTACGGCCAGGTCGGCGTACTGCAGGGTGTCCAGGCGCCGGGCCGCGTCGGCGAGGCGGTCGGCAAGGTCGGCCAGCCGCCAGTCGGGCCGCGCCGCGAGGCGGGCGCCGGCGATCCGGATGGCCAGGGGGAAGCCACTGCACAGCTCGGCGATCTTCGCGGCCGCCTCCGGCTCGCGCTGGACCCGGCCCTGGCCCGCGATCCTGGCGAGCAGCGTGACGGCATCGCTGTCGCCGAGCCCGTCCAGGTGCAGGTGGCGGGCGTTGTCGAGCGAGATCAGGGCGTCGCGGCCGGTGATGACGGTCCGGCAGCCCGCACCCGCCGGGATGAGCGGCCGCACCTGGTCGGCGTCGAGTGCGTTGTCGAGGATGACGAGCAGGTTGCTCGCCGCGGTGAGCAACCGGTAGCGGGCGATCGCCCCTTCGAGATCTGCCGGTACGGCGGAGCCGTCCAGCCCCAGCGAGCGCAGCAGGTGGCCCAGGGCGTCCAGGACCGGTAGCGGCTGGAGTCCCGGGGTCGAGCCGTTCAGGTTGACGTAGACGACGCCGTCGCGGAACCGTCCGGCCATCGCGTGCGCGACGTGAAGGACGAGCGCCGACTTGCCCACGCCGCCTGGCCCGTCGATGACGGCCACACCCGCGCGCTGCACCGCCTCCCGCAGCCACTCCACCTCCTCGTGCCTGGCGGTGAACGAGCGGGTGTCGGCGGGCAGCTCGGCGGGGACGATCCTGCCGGACTGCGCCGGAGTGGTGAGCTCGAGCACGGGATCTCTGGTGAGGATGGCATGCTGCAGCTCGCGCAGCCGCGTGCCCGGCTCGAGGCCGAGCTCCTCCGCCATGACGGCGCGGCTCTCCCGGTAGACCGCGAGCGCTTCTGACGGCCGGGCCGCGCGGTAGAGCGCCAGCATCAGCTGGGCGCGCGGGCCCTCCCTCAGGGGGTGGGCCCGGACGTGCGAGGCGAGGTCGGTCAACACCGCGTGGTGATCCCCCGCGGCCAGCCGCAGGTCGATATGGTCCTCGAAGACCGCCAGCCGCTCCTCCTCCAGGCGGCTGGACTCGATCTGCGCCCACGGTTCCATCAGCTCGGCCAGGGCGCGCCCCCGCCACAGGGCCAGCGCCCGCCGGAACAACCCGTCGGCCGTGCCAGGATCGCGCCGGTCGCGCGCCATCCGCGCCTGGCGGGCCAGCATCGTGAAGCTGTGCGCGTCGACCTGGTCGCGAGGCAGGTCCAGCAGGTAACCGCCGGGCACGGTCGCGATGATCTCGGGGGTGAGCACGTCACGCAACTTCGACACCACGATGTGCAGCTGCTTGCCGGCCGTGGCCGTCGAGGTCTGCCCCCATACGTCGGCGACGAGCTGACGCGCGGTGACGGGCCGGCCGGCGTCCAGTGCCAGCCGCGTCAGGACGGCGACACGGCGACGGCCCGACAGCCGTATCGGTCGCCCGCTCGCCTTGATCTCCCAGGGTCCGAGGAACCCGATCTCCAATGTCATCAGGGAGGGAAGTGTACGAAGGGGCGGTATATCGCCGGTATGTTCCAGAGCGCTTCTGTGAGTCAGGCCTGGCCCTGCAGGCGGCGGGTGCAGTTCCCCGTAAGACGGATTACCAGCGGGATGTTCCTTCTCTCTGATAGGTGGCTTCGGACTACGGAGATACGGAAAGGCTGTGCCGCAGTTGGTAGCGGCGGAATCCGCCGCTTTTCACGCCGGGGAAGTCCACGACCCGCCGCCACCCGGGCGACGACCCCACCGTTGCCTGGCCGGATGTGTCGAGAGCGTCGCGGTGCGCCTGTTCATCGGTCCACTCCGCGTAGTTGAGCACCCGGGTGCCGTCGGTGCTCAGGTGGAAATGGCCCGAGATCCCGCCGGGATGTGGTTGGGTTTCGCCCGCCATCGCGTCGAACACGGTGTCGATCCAGTGCTGTTGCCGCTGGTTGTCGGGTCCGTCGAATTCGACACTTACGACGACGACGCAGCCTGGGACCGGCGGATCTTCCCGCCCGCTGCTGCGGTACAGCCGGTACTCGACCGGCTCTGTGCCGGTGAGTCCGGCCATGAACTCACGGCTGGCTTCGCCGTTGGCCCACTGTGTGTAGGTCAGCACTGTCTCGCCGTCGGTACTCACCAACGTGCTGAACGAGATGAGCCCTTCAGGCCAGGGTGCGTGCTCTACCACGGCCGAGATCTCCTCCACCGTGAGGTGGTGTGCGGACGATTCGGTGACCAGGACGGTGCCGGCATCGGGGCGGGTGATATCGGGCGATAGACCGGTGACGGTCATTTCTCTCTCCTTTGCTCTTTGTCGGCGTACGGGCGCTCGGATCGAGCCGGCGTGGCACCTGACCGTGACGCGCGCTGTTCGGTGAAAACTTGCCGGGCGCCCGGATCCGCTGGCTACACGAGCGTCCCGCCGGAGACGTCCAGGTGGTGCCCGGTCACGTACCGGCTGTCGTCCGAGGCCAGGAAGGCCACCGTGCCGGCGACGTCCTCCGGCGTGCCCAGCCGGCCCAGCGGCGACAGGGATGACAACCAGGCCAGGGCCTCGCCGACCAGGCGGCCCTGATGCATGTCGGTGTCGATGACGCCGGGCGCCACGGTGTTGACGGTGATGCCGCGCGGCCCCAGTTGCTTGGCGAGTGTCGAGGTGAGCACGTCGAGTGCCGCCTTGGACATGGCGTAGTCGATCGCCCCTGGCATGGCCATGCCGCGGGTCAGCATCGTACCGATCGTGATGATCCGCCCGCCGTCTCTGAGCCGCGGCAGAGCGAGCTGCGTGATGAAGAACGGAGCTGTGCTGTTGACCGCGAACAGCCGCTCGAAACCCTCCCTGGTCACGCCGCCGATCTCGGCCTGGCCGCCGAGGATTCCAGCGTTGTTGACCAGGATGTCCAGGCCGTCGGCGTGCGCGTCGAACGCGGCCCACAGTGCTTCTGCGTCTCCGGGCACGCCCAGCTCGGCCTGGACGGCGAAGGCCTGCCCGCCTGCCGCTTCGATGGCCGAGACCGTGTCTTTGGCGGCCGTGTGGTTGCTGCCATAGTGCACGGCGACGCGGACGCCCTGTCGTGCCAGCCGGGTGGCGATGGCCCGGCCGATTCCCCTGCTCGCGCCGGTCACCAGCGCCGTCTTGCCGGTCGATGTCGTCATGATCAGGCCTTTCTGTCAACGGTGTAGGGGCGTCTGCCTGAGCTAGCCCTCGGGCATGGTGTTCTGCGCGGCCTCTTTCAGGGCCGCGAACAGCGTGTTCTCGCTCTGGGATCCGGTCAGCGGGGGCAGCCGCTCGATCAGGAAGACCGGAACGCCGGTGATGCCGAGCCGGCGTACCCGCTGGAGCCGGGCGCGCAGTTCGCCGGCCGGCACGCCGTCCACGGCGACACCGGCCTCGGCGGCCAGCAGGGCCAGGGTGGCGGGGTCGCCGATGTGCAGCCCGTCGGTGAAGTGCGCGCGGAAGAGGCGTTCCACCATCGGCTCGGCCTTGTGCTGGAGGGCGGCGCTCGCGATGAGCCGGTGCGCCTCGAAGGTGCCGGTGGCGATGGCTTTGCCGTACTCGAACCGCAGGCCCTCCAGCGCCGCGCGCGCGGCGAAGCTCGCCGTGCCGGCGGCGGCCTCGGGACCGAACGTCTGCTCCAGTACGGCGAGCAGCGGCTGCCCTTCGGTGGAGGTGCCGGGGGCGAGTTCGAAGGGCAGGACCTCGACCGTCACCGCGACGTCCTGGCTCCGGAGCCGGTCTGCCGCGCGGATGAAGCGGCTGTAGCCGAGGTAGGAGTGCGCGCAGATGACGTCCAGGACGATCTTCACGTGCACGCTCTGTGCTCTGTTCCGCATGCGGGCCCTCACGTTCCTGTGGTGGCGGGGTCGGCGGGAGTCCGGTTCATAGGCCGTCGCCACCCACCGAGATCTCCCACGATCAAGCCAGTACGAAGAGATCGGTCCACACGTCCTCCATTCGCGTACTGCGTACTCGAAATGAACCATAGCCATTCAGGTACGATGTACGCAAACAGAGGGGGTGCAGATGCCCGACGAGGAACCGACCAGCATCTGGATGCTCCCGGAACGCCAGGAGCGTTCCGGGCCCGGGCGACGGCCTGGCTACAGCCGCGAGCAGATCACCCGGACGGCGGTCCAGATCGCCGACGCCGAAGGCGTGGAGGCCGCCACCATGCGCCGGATCGCGTGCGAGCTGGGCACCGGCGCCATGTCGCTCTACCGGTACGTACCGAAACGCGATGACCTGTTCGACCTCATGATCGACATGGCGATGGGCGAGATCGAGCTCCCGGACGGCCCGTCCGGCGACTGGCGCTCCGATCTCTCGCTGGTCGCCCACCGGATCCGCGCCGCGGGCCTACGCCATTCCTGGCTGATCGCGCTGCTCACCGGTCGTCCGACCCTGGGCCCCCATCTGCTGCGCGTGCACGAGTTCGCGCTCAGCGCACTCGACCGGCGCGGCCTCGACATCGACGACATCACTGGCTTCGTCGGCATGCTGAACGACTACGTCCACAGCGCGATCCGCCGCGAGATCGGCTGGCTGGAGGAGGCCCGCCGTACCGGCCTGGATCCGGAACGATGGAAGCGGGACTACATCGGGCCGTACGTACGACAGGTCGTCGAATCGGGCGCCTTTCCGCTGTTCAGCCGCTCCCTGCTGGAATCCCGCACCTCGCGCCTCCCTCCCGCGGAGCAATTCCAGTACGGGCTGGATCGCGTGCTCAACGGGATCAGCGTGCACATCACATCGGACATCTCTCGTTGATCGAGATCGACTCGCCTTCCGATCTCGTCGACAAGCCGCGGGCGGCCGAACTGCCCGCGTCTGCCGGCGTTCATGGCGCGTGACCCTGTTCTGGTGCGTGATCCAGGCGAGTTACCGGCCGGCCTGGATACCGTCGCTGCGGAGACAGCGGCGCAGCCTGTCCGCTCAAGAGCGCTGGAAGCCTGATCAGGCAGGCGCGGATCGTCTGCCAGCCCGATGACGAACAGCGGCCATCGCCGTCTCGGGCTAGGCGAATGTGCAGGTCAGGGGGCCTATGGAGACTTACATGAGTGCAGTAGGGGAATAACGCCCCCTGCCAGGAAAGCGATGGGCTGGCCGGGCATCGGGGGAAATGAGGTGCGGGGCAATGGCTGCGGTTGAAGGACCGCCCGCCGGGCTGCGGGAAGAGGTGGCGGCGCGGGTGGCCGGCAGGAGTGAGCAGCGCCGGCGGACGATCGCCCTGCTGGCCGAGCCGGGCGGGATCGCCCGGGCCGATGAGCCGATGCGGGTGGCCACCCGCATCGACCGGCTCAGCCGCCACTACCGGGACATCCACCCGATCGACCCCGCAGCGATAACCGCCTCGGACCCGGCGGCCGTGACAGCGGCGGTGGCGGTGCTGGAGCGGATCATCCAAACCAATGACCTGCTCCCTGTCGGCTACCTGGAAGGCGGAGCGGCGGCGGCGCGAGCGGTCGGGCGGGTGGTCGTCCGTGACACGCGCGGGCGGCTGGCCGGCTACGGCACCGGGTCGCTGGTCTCCCCGGACCTGCTGCTCACCAACCACCATGTGCTTGGTGACGCCGGGACGGCCGGCCACAGCAGCGTCGAGTTCGACTTCCAGGACGGCATCGACGGACGGCCGCTGCCGCTGCACGGGTTCTCTCTGGATCCGGGCCGGTTCTTCTTCGCCGACCAGGAGCTGGACTTCGCGCTGGTGGCGGTGAAGGCGACCAGCGGCGAGCTGGCCCGGTTCGGGTTCAACCACCTGGTGGCGTCCGAGGGCAAAGTCATCATCGGGGACTTCGTCACGATCATCCAGCATCCGGGTGGAGAGAAGAAACAAGTCGCCCTGCGGGAAAACCGGATCGTCGACATCCTGGAGTCGTTCCTGCACTACCAGACCGACACCGAGCCCGGCTCCTCCGGTTCCCCGGTCTTCAACGACCAGTGGGAGATCGTGGCCTTGCACCACGCCGGCGTCCCCGACCCTGACCACGACGCGTTCGGCGGCGTCATCAACGAAGGGGTGCGGGTCAGTCACCTGCTGGCCGCCTTGCACGCTCAACCGTTCCCGGTGGACCAGCAGGCCCTGCTCGACCGGTTGTTCGCCGAACGCATCAGCCTCCCGCCGGCCACGCCTGCGACCCCCGCGACTCCGGCCACGTCGGCCACGCCCGCGACTCCGGCCACGTCGGCCACGCCAGCCACGGCGGCGCCGGCCACGTCGGCGGCGGCGGCTCTGACCGCTTCGCCCGATCGCTCGCGCACCCGACAGGTGGAGCCGGTAGCGGAGCAGGTAGAGCCGGTGGTGGGGCAGGTAGAGCCGGTGGTGGGGCGGCTGGCCGCTGGGCAGGTGCCGCTGACTCTGACTCTGACGGCCCCCGTCATTCTTCAGCTCCGCGAGCCGGTCGCCACGGCCGGCCCGGCCTCAGCAGCGCCGGAGGCGATCCGGATCGATCCGGACTATGCCGGCCGCCGCGGCTATGACCCGGACTTCCTGCCGGGCGGGCATCGGGTGCCGCTGCCCATGCTGCACCCCGATCTCGTCCCGCTGGCGGCACTCAACCGGAGCGCCGACGATGGGCAGGCGCACGTGCTGAACTACCACCACTTCAGCGTGGTGATGAACCGGCAACGGCGGCTGGCCTTCTTCACCGCGGTCAACATCGACGGCGAAACCAGCCTGCGCATCCGCCGCGACCCCGACCGCTGGATCTTCGACCCCCGCCTGCCCGACAGCGAACAGACCGGGGAGGAGGTCTACCGCGACAATCCCCTCGACCGCGGCCATCTGGTCCGCCGCCTGGACCCCGCATGGGGAGCCAGGCATGCGATGGCCAAATCCGGCAACGACGACACCTTCCATTTCACCAACTGCACCCCGCAGCACAAGGACTTCAACCAGAGCCAGACCACCTGGGCCGGCCTGGAGGACTACATCCTGGACAACGCCGACACCCGCGACCTGAAAGCCACCGTCTTCACCGGCCCGGTTCTGGCCGCCGACGACGACCCCTACCGCGGCGTCCAACTGCCGCGTCAATACTGGAAGGTCGTGGCGATGGTCAAACAGAACGATGAGCTGTCGGCCACCGGTTACCTGCTCAGCCAAGACCATCTCATCGACGGCCTGGAGACCGCTCCCGCGGAGTTCTCCTACGGCGCTTACAAGACCTACCAAGTCCCGATCCGGCGCATCGAAGACCTCACCAAACTGTCCTTCAACAGCCTCGCCGACGCCGATCCCTTGGCCCGTATGGAAGCGGCCACCACAGCCCGGGAGATCGCCCACCTCCGCCAACTCACCCTCTGAAGTGGCGTGCTGCGAGCTTGCGTCCAGTCTGAGTCGGAGGCGCCGCATTCCTTCCTTAATCCTTCCTTGTGTTCGCTCAGGCGCGGGTCCACCGTTGGTCGGCCCCACCGCCGCAGTCCCAGATCTGCGGTCGGGCGCCGTTGGCGAAGCTGACGTCCGTCGCGTCGAGGCGCTTGTTGGCGTACGGGTTGACGATCTGG
Source organism: Nonomuraea insulae (assembly GCF_042656245.1). Lineage (NCBI taxonomy): Bacteria > Bacillati > Actinomycetota > Actinomycetes > Streptosporangiales > Streptosporangiaceae > Nonomuraea > Nonomuraea insulae. The sequence continues at coordinate 667 of NZ_JBHSPA010000010.1, read as the reverse complement.
CCGGTGCCGGAGTCGTAGGTCCAGCCTTGCGCGCCGGTGCCGTTGCAGTCGCGGAGCTGCACCTGGGCCGTGGGCTGCGGGCTGCGTTGGTCGTCTGACGCCGGCGGTGCGGGCAGCGCGCAGAACAACCGGCCTGGGCTGAGCGAGTGCTGGTCGAAGCCTCCCCATAAAATAGCCCGGTGATCTTGAGTCTTCCCCCCCGGTGAGTTCGGCGCCTACCTCTTCGACTGCGACGGGACCATAGCCGATTCCATGCCGCTGCGCTTTGTCGCCTGGCAGCAGGCGTTGAGCGAGTGGGGATGCGAGCTCTCCGAAGAACTGTTCTACGCATGGGCCGGTCGGACGGTTGTCGACATCATCACCGACCTCAATGCAAGCCAGGGGCTGGCCATGCCGGTGCAGGCCGTCGCTCTCCGCGGTGAGGAACTCTGCCAGGAGTAGCTGCCCCAACTGACCGCGGTGCCCGGCGTGCTCGAGCACATCGAAGCTGAATTCGGACGCATCCCGTTCGCTGTCGTATCCGTTGACGCGCTCCCCGGGCTGAAGCCCGGGGATTCTCGCCCGTGCCGCATGAGTTCATGTGGCACCTCGAAGGCTTCCTCGTTCACTGGACTGCGCCACCGCACGCGGTGGTCTTACCGGCCCTCCGGAGGCGTTTAGCCTCTCC
>NZ_JBHSPA010000009.1:81596-147002 GCF_042656245.1 Nonomuraea insulae | reverse complement strand
CGGTCGCGGCGGCGTTCGCGCTCGCCGAGGCCGCGGCCGCGCACGAACTGAGCGAAAGCCGCCACGCCCGGGGAAAGATCGTGCTGGTGAACTGATCGCGCGCCCGGCACCGCTCACGAGATCTCTTCGGCCCGCTTCTCCAGCCGGCTGCCACGCGGCAGGGTGACGGCCATGATGTTGCTGGGGATGTCCAGCTCGATGCGGTGCCACCGCCCGCGCGGGACGATGGCGGCGGTCCCGGCCGTCAGCCTGATCTCCTCCTCCTGCCCCGGCGACTCCGCACGGAGGTAGAGGCGGATCTTCCCGATGAGGCAGGACACGACCTTTTCCGCCTCGGGGTGGACCTCCCAGTGATCGGCGTGGACGTCGGCGCCGGTCTTCGCGTGGAAGGCCGTCAGCCGCCACCCGTCCTGGTCGGGATCCGTCGTCGTTCTCCCGGCGCGGATCTCGCCGTCTTGGTGAAGATGGATGGCGGACGCGAAGAGATCGATCGGGGGAGCAGTCATGGCGGAACGACCTTCCTAAGGTGTTTGGCCGGCCATGGCGCGGCGCAGGGTCGCGCCGAGTTCGGCGATCTGCCGCTGCGACACCTCGGCCGACAGGATCGCCTGGGAGCCGTGGAAGGTGCCCGGCCACTGGTGCAGCTCGACCTGCACGCCGGCCTGCAGCAGCCGCAGCGCGTAGCCGATGCCCTCATCACGCAGCGGGTCGAACTCGCCGGTGGCGATGTAGGCGGGCGGCAGGCCGGACAGGTCGGCTGCGCGGGCGGGGGCGGCGTACGGCGTGGCGGGCGCGGAGTCGCGGTAGAGCCGCCAGATCGCGGCGAGCTTGTCGCGGTACAACCAGGGCGTGTCGGTGAAGTTCCGTGCCGACCAGGTGTCCAGCCGGTCGTCGAGCCCGGGCTCGTTGAGCAGCTGGAAGCTGATCGGCGGCCCCTGCTCGTCGCGCGCCCGCAGCGCCACCGCCGCCGCCAATCCCGCGCCCGCGCTGTGACCTCCGACCGCGATCTGTCCTGGGTCGACGCCTAGCTCGGCGGCGTGTTCGGCCGTCCAGGTCAGTACGGCATAGGCGTCGTCCAGGGCGGCGGGGAAGCGATGCTCGGGGGCCAGCCGATAGTCCACCGAGATCACCACCGCGCCGGAGCCGTCAGCGACCCGGGCTGCCCAGGGGTGCTCGGTGTCCACGTCGCCCATGACGAACCCGCCGCCGTGCAGCCACACGATGGCCCCCTGCGCCTGGTCCGGCCGGTAGATCCGTACCGGCACATCCGGATCGGCGGGCACCACGCGGTCCTCGACCTCCATGCCCGCGATGTCCGGCGCCGGCTTCGCGGCGGCCCGCTCGGCGAACTCCTTGCGCGAGGTGAACGGGTCGGCCAGGTCGTCCTTGGGGAACAACGGCAGGAATGCTTCCAGTTCAGGATCCATGACGGCAATCCTGCCGGTTACCGCTCCGCAGGCCATCCGCCATCCGTCGGACATCTCACCCAGATCGCGCACCGATCGGCGCAATGAGAATGTCGCCGCTCAGTCCTTGCGATCGGCACGCGGAAGCAGCGCGTCGACGACCAGGCCGAGAAGCCGGCCGGTCTGCTCAGGAGTGGCCGCCGTGGCGACGAAGGCCGCCGGCGTCACCCTGGCCGGAATCCCGATCATCGCGCTCGACCCCGTGCTCCAGCGGCATTTCATCCAGGGAGATGACCGCCGGCGCACTGAAGTGAACGCCGATCGCACCGGAGCCGGGCGGAATAGGATCGTCCGCGGGATCCGTTGGGCCTGGGGTGGCGCGAACGCCACGGTAATGGCGGATGATTCGGATGCTGCGGCATTTGCCTCCCATGGGCACCGACCGCCTGACTCAAGGAGCAGCGTTTGCGTAGCGACTCGGTCGACTTACGGCCCCGGATCACCTCCGCGGTCTACCCCGCGGGTGTGCTGGCGCCGCCACCACGCACGCTGCTCGACATCCTCGGCGAGAGCGCGCGCCTGCACCCGGACGCGCCCGCGCTCGACGACGGCACCCTCTGCCTTGACTACCGCGCGTTGCGCGCCGAGGTGGATCGCAGGGCCGCCGGGCTCGCGGCGGCCGGGATCGGCCGGGGAGCCAGGGTGGGCGTGCGCGTCGTGTCGGGGACGGCCGAGCTGTACCTCTCCATCCTCGCGGTGCTCGCGGCCGGCGCCGCGTACGTGCCGGTCGACGCCGACGACCCCGACGAGCGCGCCGAACTGGTCTTCACCGAGGCCGGGGTGGACGCGATCATCACCGGCGAGCTGACCGTCCACGAGGCCGGCAGAAGCGACGGCGGTCCGCCCGCGCCGGACGACGACGCCTGGATCATCTTCACCTCCGGATCCACCGGCAAGCCGAAGGGCGTCGCGGTGACGCACCGCTCCGCGGCCGCGTTCGCCGACGCGGAAGCGGGACTCTTCCTGCGGGAGCGGCCCCTGGGCCCGGGAGACCGGGTGCTGGCCGGGCTCTCCGTGGCCTTCGACGCCTCGTGCGAGGAGATGTGGCTGGCCTGGCGGCACGGCGCCTGCCTGGTGCCCGCGCCCAGGGCCCTGGTGCGCACGGGGATGGACCTCGGCCCCTGGCTGGCCGAGCGGGGCATCACGGTCGTGTCGACCGTGCCGACGCTGGCCGCGCTCTGGCCGGTCGAGCACCTCGGCGGGATCCGGCTGCTCGTCTTCGGCGGGGAGGCGTGCCCTCCCGAGCTGGCCGAGCGGCTGGCCGTACCGGAGCGGGAGGTCTGGAACACCTACGGCCCCACCGAGGCGACCGTGGTGGCCTCCGCGGCGCGGCTCACCGGCGGCCAGCCCGTACGCATCGGGCTGCCCCTCGACGGATGGGACCTGGCGGTCGTCGACGCCGCGGGCGAGCCGGTGGCCATGGGGGAGACCGGCGAGCTGGTCATCGGGGGAGTGGGGCTGGCCCGCTACCTGGACCCGGCGAAGGACGCCGAGAAGTACGCGCCGTTGCCGTCGCTGAGCTGGTCGCGCGCCTATCGCAGCGGCGACCTGGTGCGGGCCGACCCCGAGGGCCTGGTGTTCGTCGGCCGGGCCGACGACCAGGTGAAGCTGGGCGGGCGCAGGATCGAGCTGGGCGAGGTGGACGCCGCGTTGCAGGCACTGCCGGGCGTCACCGGCGCGGCCGCCGCCGTCCGCACCGCGGGCGGCGGGCACCAGGTGCTCGTCGGATACGTCGTCACCGGCCCCGGCTTCGACACCGGTGAGGCACGCGACCTGCTCACCGCCTCCTTGCCCGCCGCCCTGGTGCCGCGTCTGGCGCCGGTCGCCTCGCTCCCGACCAGGACCTCGGGCAAGATCGACCGTGACGCGCTGCCCTGGCCGCTGGCCGAGCAGGCCGAACCCACGGCCGAGCTGAGCCCGGCCGAGACGCTGCTGGCCGAGCGGTGGACCGCCATCCTGGGCGTGGCGCCAGAAGGACCCGGCGCCGACTTCTTCGCCAACGGGGGCACGAGCCTGGCGGCGGCCAGGCTGGTGTCCGTGCTGCGCCCCAACTACCCGGACGTGGCGGTGGGCGACGTCTACGCGCAGCCGACGCTGGCCGGGCTGGCGCGGTTGCTGGCCACCAGAGAAGACCCCGAGCCCGCCCGGGCACCCGTGACGCCCATGCCGCGGCGGGCCGCGCTGGCGCAGGCGCTGCTCATGGTGCCGCTGCTCACCGCCGGCGCGATGCGCTGGATCGTGCCGCTGGTCGCGCTCACCAACGTGGTGGCGCCGCCATGGGCTCCGGCGCTGTCCTGGTGGTGGGTGACGCTGGGCGCGCTGGCGTTCGTCACGCCCATGGGACGGATGGGCCTGTCGGCGGCGCTGGCCCGGCTGCTGCTGCGCGGCGTACGTCCAGGCGACCATCCGCGCGGCGGCGGCGTCCACCTGAGATTGTGGTTCGCCGAGCAGTTCGCGGTCAGGCTCGGCGTTCCCGACCTGGCCAGCGCGCCCTGGATGACCTGGTACGCCCGCCTGCTCGGCGCCCAGGTGGGCGCGGACGCCGACCTGCACTCGCCCCCGCCCGTCACCGGCCTGCTCAAGGTGGGCAGGGGCGCGTCGGTCGAGCAGGAGGTCGACCTCAGCGGCCACTGGTACGACGGCGACGTGCTGCGCGTCGGCGAGATCAGGATCGGCGCCGGAGCCACCGTCGGCTCCCGCTCGACCCTGCTGCCCGGCGCGAAGATCGGGAAGAACTCCCAGGTGGCGCCCGGATCGGCGGTCGCCGGCGCCGTCCCGTCAGGCGAGCTCTGGGCCGGCGTGCCGGCCTTCAGACAGGGCAAGTCGCGCAAACCGGGAGAGCGCGCCGCACGGTCCCGCTTCTGGGCGGCCATGTACGGCGTGACCGCCTTCGCACTCAGCCTGCTTCCGGTCGTCGCGGCCGGAACCGGCCTGGCGGTCCTGGCCGTGTTCGCCCGCGACGCGCGCACGCTCGGCCAGGCGCTCACGGCCGCCCTGCCCGGCGTGCCCGCGGCGACGATCGCGGGCATGGCCGCCTTCGCCCTGCTCACGCTGGCCAGCGTGCGGCTGCTCGGCCTGGGCCTGCACCCAGGCCACCACCCGGTGCACAGCCGCCAGGCCTGGCAGGCCTGGGCGACGGGACGGCTGATGGCCTCGGCCAGGGTCTGGCTCTTCCCCCTGTACGCGAGCGTCCTGACCCCCGCGTGGTTGCGGGCGCTCGGCATGAAGGTGGGCCGGGGCGTCGAACTGTCCACGGTCCTCGCCCTGCCCACGATGACGACGGTCGGCGACGGGGCCTTCCTGGCCGACGACACGATGCTCGCCCCGTACGAGCTCGACGGCGGCTGGATGCGCATCGCGACGGCGCGGATCGGCAAGCGCGCCTTCCTCGGCAACTCGGGGATGACCGCCCCGGGCCGTAAGGTGCCGAAGGACGGCCTGGTGGGCGTGTTGTCCGCGACGCCGAAGAAGGCCAAGTCCGGCTCGTCGTACGTGGGCATGCCGCCCATGAAGCTGCGCCGCACCGCGGCGGAGGGCGACAGGAACCGCACCTATGACCCGCCCGCGCGCTACAAGGCGGCACGGGCGCTCGTCGAGGCGTTCCGCGTGGTGCCCGCCATGTGCGCGGTCGCGCTGGCCGTCCTGGTCGCCGCCGCGTTCGAGGCCCTCGCGGCCCGCTACGGCTTCGCCGCGGCGCTCGCCCTGAGCGGCGTGGTCATGGCGGCCGCCGGCGTGGTCGCGGCGGCGCTCGCCACGGCCGCCAAGTGGGCGCTGGTCGGCCGGATCAGGACCGGCAACCGGCCGCTGTGGAGCTCGTTCGTGTGGCGCAACGAGCTGGCGGACAACTTCGTCGAAGTGCTGGCGGGCCCCTGGTTCGCGCAGCCGTGGCTCGGAACCGCGCCGCTGAACGTGTGGCTGCGCTCGCTCGGGGCACGCATTGGACATGGGGTCACGTGTGACACGTACTGGCTGCCCGAGGCGGACCTGGTGACCCTGGGCGACGGCGCGTGCGTCAACCGGGGCTGCGTCCTGCAGACGCATCTCTTCCACGACCGGGTCATGAGCATGGACGCGGTGACACTCGAGGCCGGCGCGACGCTGGGCCCGCACGGCGTGGTGCTGCCGGCGGCACGCGTGGGCACCGACACCACGATCGGGCCCGCCTCCCTGGTCATGCGCGGCGAGAGCGTGCCGGCCCGCACCCGATGGTTCGGCAACCCCATCTCGGCGTGGCGATGACCCCGTACTTCCCCGGGCACGGCGATCACCGCTACGGCGTCTCGCACTACGACCTGAGGCTGGCCTATCGCGTCCCGGCCAACCGGCTCGACGGCACGGCCCGGCTGACGGTGTCGGCCGCCGACGCGCTCAGCGTGCTCGACCTGGACTTCGGCAAGTTCCGGGTCGCGGGCGTCACGGTGGACGGCGTCCCCGCCCGATACGCGCACGGCCAGGGCAAGCTGCGCGTGACGCTCCCCAGGGTGCTGCCCAGGGGGGAGCGGGCCGGGGTCGAGGTGCGCTATTCGGGCAACCCCACACCCGTGCCGAGCCCGTGGGGCGGGCTGGGCTGGGAGGAGCTGACCGACGGCGCGCTCGTCGCCGGCCAGCCGATCGGCGCGCCCTCCTGGTTCCCCTGCAACGACCGGCCGGGGGACAAGGCGTCGTACCGGATCTCCGTGACGACCGCGTCGCCGTACCAGGTGATCGCCAACGGCGTGCTCGTGGCCAGACGGCGTGGCGCCGGGAGCACGACGTGGATCTATGACCAGGCCGAACCCATGGCGAGCTATCTGGCGAGCGTGCAGATCGGGCGCTACCAGCTCTCCGAGTCCGGCGAGTCCCGGCTGGCCCACCCGGCGCGGCTGGCCACCCGCGTGCGGCACGACTTCGCCCGGCAGGGCGAGATGATGGCCCTGTTCGGCGACCTGTTCGGGCCCTATCCGTTCACCGGTTACACCGTGGTCGTGGCCGACGACGACCTGGAGATCCCGGTCGAGGCCCAGGGCATGTCGATCTTCGGCAGGAACCATGTCGACGGCGTACGCGGCTGCGAGCGGCTCGTCGCGCACGAGCTGGCGCACCAGTGGTTCGGCAACAGCCTCACCGTGGCCTGCTGGCGCGACATCTGGCTGCAGGAGGGCTTCGCGACCTACGCCGAGTGGCTCTGGTCGGAGGCGTCGGGCGGCGCGCCCGCCGTCGACCACGCCCGCCGCTGGCACCAGCGGCTCACCCTGGCCCCGCAGGACTTCGTCCTGGCCGATCCCGGCGCGTCGGCGCTGTTCGACGACCGCGTCTACAAGCGCGGGGCGCTGACCCTGCACGCGTTGCGCGCGGCCATGGGCGACGAGGCGTTCTTCTCCGCCCTGCGCGCCTGGACCGACGAGCACCGGCACGGCGTCGTCACCACCCCGGAGTTCGCCGGGCACGTCCAGCGGCACACCTCGCGATCGGTCGGACCGCTGCTGTCGGCCTGGCTGCACGACAAGCCGCTTCCTGCCCTGCGCTGATCACGGTCAGAGCCCGGTTCCCGTCGCGGGCGTCCTCCGTGGGGAGGCATCGACGGTACGCCGCAGGGCTGACGCTCCGGCCTGGCCGCCGCGACACGATGTCCGGTGTCCTTGACGCCCGGATGGATGCGACAGGCAAGCCCTAGGCGTGACCGGCGTCCCGGACCAGGGTCCCGGCGAGGGCGACGGGAGGGTCACCCATCTCGAGGACCAGACCGTGCGGCAGGTGGTGCACACCAGCGTCGGCGGTGACGCCCTCACGTTGCGGCTGTCCAACGAGCACGGCGACAAGGCGCTGCGCTTGGGCGCGGTGCACGTGGCCGCGGGCACCGGGGGAACCGACATCGACCCCGCCAGTGACCGGGAAGTGACCTTCGGCGGCAGGCGGGTCGTGACGCTCCCTGCGGGCGCGCGGATCGTGAGCGATCCCGTCGAGCTGGACGTGCCGCCGGACGCCGACCTCGTGGTCAGCCTCTACCTGCCAGAACGCACCGAAGTCACCACCGTTCACCGCTACGCGCTGCAAGTGAACGCCGTCGCGGACGGCGATGTCACAGGGGACAGGACGGTGACGCCGGTCGCCGCTCCTGACCACTGGATGTTCCTGTCCGGAGTGAACGTCCGGGCCCTCCCTCGAACCTCGGCCGTCGTGGCCCTGGGCGACTCTGTCTCCGACGGCGTCGCGACGACGGCGGGCGCCAACCACCGCTGGCCCGACCTGCTCTCCGACCGGATGCGTGCCGACCGCCGCACCCCCGACCTGGGCGTCGCCAACGCCGGCATCGCCGGCAACCGGCTGCTGCACGACCCGAACCCGCCCGCGGGGCAACCCGTCGAGGCCTACGCCGCGTACTTCGGGCCCTCGGCACTGCGCCGGTTCCCGGGCGACGTGCTGGGCCAGGCCGGCGCCGAGCACGTGATCGTCCTGCTGGGGACGAACGACCTGGGCCAGCCCGGCCTGTCCGCCGCGGTGGCGGAGACCGTCACGGCCGAGCAGCTCCGACTGCGCCCCGCGTACGACAGCGGGGACCACGTCCATCCCAACGACGCCGGCGCCCAGGCCATGGCCGCGGCGGTGCCCCTGCGCCTCTTTCGCTGACGCCCGGCCGTCATCGGTCCAGCCGGTCTGCCCTGTCCCGCAGGTAGCGCTGTTCGGGGAGGCTGATGGTACGCCGGGCCGCGAGCCGGTAGTTCTCCGGCTGCGGTCCTGCTCCGCCAGCGGTACGAGGGTGCCGTCTGCTCGCTGCGTACCTGATCGACCAGGCGGCGGGAGGCGACGGTGGCCAGCCAGGACCGCGGGTTGTCCGGGACGCCTCCGGCGGGCCACTGCCTCGCCGCGGCGAGCAACGCCTCCTGGACCGCGTCCTCGCACTCCTCGAACCCGCGGTAGCGGCGCAGCAGCCCGCCGAGGACCTGCGGCGCCAGTTCGCGCAGCAGGTCCTCGAGGTGTTCCGACGTGCTCACATCTCCATCCCGGCCGAGTCCATCAGCGGCCACACCTCCACGCCGCCGGCCTGACCGCCGGCCATGAGGGCGGCCAGTTCGACGGCGCGCTCCCGGCTCTCGCAGTCGAGGAGGTACTGGCCGGCGACATGGTGCGGGGCCCGCAGGTACGGGCCCTCGCACACCTCCACGACGCCGCCCAGAACACGGACGACGGCGCTGATGGACGGGTCGGCGAACACGTGAGCGCTGATCAGCTCCCCCGATCGCCCGGCCGCGGCCAGGATCCGCTCGTGGTCGAGCCCTTCCCCCGGCAGGGCCGCCGCGCTCAGGTAGACGTTCAGCAGGAACTTCACCGTGCTCAGCCGGCGGCCGTGCCCATGAAGACCACCGGCCGCACCTCGATGCCGAGGCCCTCCACGCCGGCGTCGGGAATGAGCGCGGCCAGCTCCAGAGCGCGTTCCCTGCTGTCGCATTCCACCAGGTAATAGCCGCCGAGGTACTCCTTGGCCTCAAGGTATGGCCCGTCCGTCACCGCCGGGAGGCCACCCCGGACCCTCACCACCGCGCTCTGCGACGGGTCGGCCAGCGCGGTGGTGCTGATCATCTCTCCGGACTTGGTGATGGCCTCCATGAACGGTCCGTGGCCGCTCATCACCTCGTTGCGCTTCTCCTCGGTCAGCGCGTCCCAGATCCGCGGGTTCGCATGCATGATCAACAGGAATTTCACGTTGTCTCCCTCGATGGTCGGGCGGCGCCACGTCGGCGCCGTTCACCATGAAGTCGGAGCCGGTGTCGAATACTTGCGGTGCCGGACGCAAAAATCCTTCGGCTGTTCCGACCTCTCTACGGAAGGGGCACCTGACCTGGGTGTTCCCCGGTCAACGGGAGTATAGAGATGAGTTTTCCGCGCATCGGAGTCAGCCTGCCGTACGTCGGCCCGCACGCCGGCCCCGACGCCGTCGTCACCGTGGCCCAGGCGGCCGAACGGCTCGGATTCCACGCCGTGTCCGTCAGCGACCGGCTGCTGATCCCCGCAGGACCGCAGTGGGACAACGACGCGGGCGTGCCCGAGTTCCACGTCTGGGACTCACTGGGGGTGCTGACGTGGGCGGCCGCGCACACCCGGCGCATCCGCGTGAGCACCAGCATCCTGAACACGATCTTTCACTCGCCCGCCGTCCTGGCCCGCAGCCTGGCCACGCTCGACCAGTTGTCCAAGGGACGGCTGGACGTCGGCATCGGGCAGGGCGGCGGCACCCGGTTGCCGCCGTTCTACATCCCCGAGGAGTTCACCGCGGCCGGAGTGCCCGCCGGCCGCAGAGGCGCCGGATTCGTCGAGCACACGGCCGCGATGCGCGCCTGCTGGGCCCCGGACCCCGTCGAGTTCCACGGCGAGTACTACTGGATCCCGCCGTCCAAGGTCGGCCCGAAGCCGTGGGGCGGCACCATCCCCCTGTTCGTGGGCGCGATCACCCGCCCCACAATCGAACGAGCCGCCCGCATCGGCGACGGCTTCATCACCGTCGCCGTCGACTGGGAGGACACCCGCACCAAGCTCCGCTGGTACCGGGACGCCGGCGGCACCGGCACCGCGGTGGTGAACGCCATCCCGGCCCGTCCTGGCGCCCCGATCTCCCCGGGCGCCTTCACCGACGCCGTACTGGCCGACCTCGACCGCCTCGTGGCCGTCGGCGCCGACGAGACGCACATCGCGCTCCACCTCCTGGACGCCGACCCGGAGCAGCAGGTCGAACTGCTGGAGGCGCTGGCGGCCAAGCTCGGCCGGCCCTCGGCGGCGACCGCCTGACGGCTATGCCCTGCTGGGCACCTCCCCCGGCGAGGGGGCAGGCGCCGCCTTCTGGCGGATGAGCAACGTGCCCAGCAGGGCGAGCAGGTACACGGCGCCGGCGAGCAGGGGCACCGCGGTCACGCCGAGCGTGGCGAGCGTCACGCCGCCCAGCCCGCCGCCCACGGACATGCCCAGGTAGAGCGCGGTGCTGTTCAGGCTGAGCAGGAGGGTGCCCGCCTCCGGCGCCGCGGCCATCAGCCGCCACTGCTGGGCGGGGACGATCCCGGCGGCGGCCAGGCCCACCAGCCCGATGACGGCGCCGGCCAGAACGGGATCGTGCGCGAGCAGCAGCGCTGGGGTGCCCACCAGCGCCGCGCACAGAGCGATCAGCAGAATCCGCCGCCCGCCGTACGCGTCGATGGTCCGCCCTGTCACGGCCGTCCCCGCCAGACTCGCCGCGCCGGAGACCAGCAGCACGAGCGTGAGCCCGCGCCCGCTGATGCCCGCCGTCTCGGCCAGCAGCGGCGCCAGGTAGGTCATCAGCGCGTAGGCGCCTGCCATGGTCACGGCCGTCACCCCGAGCACGCCCGCGATCCGCGGCTGTGCCGCCATCGCGATCCGCTCGCGCAGCGAAAGCGTCACGGGCAGGTGGATCGACGGCAGGAAGAAGGCCACTCCGGCGGCGGCGAGCAGGCCGAGCGCCACGATCATCCAGAACACGCCGCGGGGCCCCAGCTCCTGCGCCACCAAGGTCCCGAACGGCACCCCGATCAGCCCGGCGGCGCTGAGCCCGCCCATGACCAGGGCCAGCGCCCGCCCCGACCGCTCGGGCGGGCTGAGGATCACGGCGGCTCCTGAGGCGTTCGGCAGGTAGAGCGCCGCTCCGAGCGCGGCGATCACCCGTGAGGCCATCATCAGCCAGTACGTGGGCGCGACCGCCGACAACGCGTTCCCCGCGGTGAACACGAGCAGTGTTACGGCCAGCAGCCGCCTTCTGTCGATGTGGCCGGTCATGGACGTCAGCACGGGCGCGGCGATGGCGTACACCAGCGTGAACGCCGTGACGAGCTGCCCGGCGGCGGCCACGGAGACGTCCAGGTCGGCGGCCAGTTCGGGGAGGATCGGAGCGACCACGAACCCGTCCACCCCGATGGCGAAGGCGGCCACGGCCAGGATGAAGAGCCTGGGGGACATACAACTCCTTCGATAGTTCCAATATCTTCGAACAAGGAGCAAAGCATGCCGCGAGGCTTATTTCAATAGTTCTCGAACTTTCGTATAAGGTGGGGGCATGAGAGAGCTGAGCCAGCCCGCCAGGGACGACATCGACCTGAGCAACGTCCTGTTCGCCCTGGCCGATCCGGTCCGGCGGCTGCTCATCGCCCGCCTGGCCGAGGGCGGGGAGTGCGGGACGACGCAGTGCGCGGGTGAGGACATGGCCGCCTCCACGGCCTCCCACCACTTCAAGGTGCTGCGTGAGGCGGGCGTGACGAGCACGCGCCGCGACGGCACCCGCCGCCTGGTCTCACTGCGCCGCGCCGACCTCGACTCGCGCTTCCCCGGCCTTCTCGACGTCATACTCGACGCCGACGACGCATCGGCCAGCTGAACGTCTTCGGGCCGCCGCGAGAAGCGGCCACAACCTGGCCTCTTCCCCTGTGATTGTTGTCTCGCGCCGGACGACGGCGTTCGGAAAACGATGATCGAAGGTCAGGAGCCAGAAGATGGCGGTCAAGTCCGTTGCCCATCTGAACTTCCGCGGCGACGCCCGCGCGGCGCTCGAGTTCTACCAGTCCGTGTTCGGTGGTGACCTCGCCGCCGTCACCTACAAGGACGCCGGTAACCTGCGGGATCCCGCCCAGGCGGACCAGGTGATGTGGGGCCAGGTGCTCGCCGGCGACGGGTTCCACGTGATGGCGTACGACGTGCCCGCGCACATGCCGTGGAACCGGGGCGAGAACTCGTTCTTCCTCTCCATCCGCGGCGAGACCGCGGCGGAGATCACCGCGTACTGGGAGAAGCTGTCCGTGGGCGCCACCGTCGCGCAGCCGCTGGCGCCCGCGCAGTGGGCCCCGCTCTACGGAATGCTCACGGACCGCCACCCCGACCTGCGGACCGACATCGAGGAGATCCTCTCCGCGCTGACCGACCTGACGCGCGAGGGGAAGGTGCGCGCCATCGGAACCTCCAACGTCCCCGCCTCGGACCTCGTCGAGGCCCAGTGGGTGGCCGGAATGTCCGTGTCCTACGACCCGCCGGCCATCACCCGATCGGCGCTGCGCCGGCGAGTGGCTGGCGAGCGGGCCGCGGCGTGACCCCGATGACCGTTCTCGACACCCGGGCGCTCAACCGCGCGACGCTCGCCCGGCAGTTGCTGCTCGATCACGCCGGCGTACCGGCGCTCGACGCCGTCGCGCATCTGTGCGGGCTGCAGGCGCAGGAGCCGCAGGAGCCGTTCGTGGGGCTCTGGTCGCGGCTGCGCGCGTTCGACCCGGCGATGCTCTCCGACCTGCTGACGGGGCGTCATGTGGTGCGGACCCACCTCATGCGCCGCACCGTCCACCTCCTGACCGCCGATGACGTCGTGGCCTGGCGGGCGCGCTACGACGTCATGCTGCGCCAGCGGGTCCTGGGGACCTACCGTCGCGAGCTGGCCGGTGTGGACCTCGACGAGCTCGCGGCGGCCGGGCGGGCGGTGATGGCCGACGACGAGCCCCGTTCGATGAGCGAGATCGCGCGGGCGGTGGCCGGGCGCTGGCCGGAGCCGGGGACGCGGGCGCTGGGCGAGATGTTGCTCGCCGCGCTCCTGCCGGTGGTGCAACTGCCGCCGCGTGGGTTGTGGCGCACGAAGGCGCGGGTACGCAACGCCAGGCTCTCCTCCTGGCTGGGACGCGAGATCGACCCGCCGGCCCAGGACGGCTCCGATCCGGTCGGCCAGGCGCTCGTGCGCCGCTACCTGGCCGCGTTCGGCCCCGCCGCCACGGCAGACCTGCGCGCCTGGAGCGGCCTGACCGGGCTCCCGGCCGCGGTCGCCGCGATCCGCGAGGAGCTGGTCACCTTCCGCGACGAACGCGGCCGGGAACTGCTCGACCTGCCAGGCGCGCCGCGCCCCGACCCCGGCACCCCCGCCCCGGTACGGTTCCTGCCGGCGTTCGACAACGCCATCCTCGGCTACCACGACCGCAGCCGGATCATCGACGACGCCCACCGTGGCCTGTCGGTCACCGGCGCCCGCGTCGTCCTGGTCGACGGCCGGGTCTCCGCGACCTGGACCGCCGAGGCCGGCGCCGTGACGGTCACCCCGCTGCGCGGCCTCTCCCCGGCAGAGCGCACCGCCGTGGCCGAGCAGGGAGGGGCGCTGGCGTCTTTCCTGTCCGACGGCGACAGCGACCGGGTGCGGATCGCGGCGGAACCTTAGGCCGTCTCGTCCTGCGGCTTGGGGTCGTCGGCGTGATGCGCCGCCGAGATCACCCGCATCAGCGACCGGTGCAGGTTCTCGAGTTCTTCGATGTCCATGCCGAGCCGGGCGACGATGGCGGGGGGAATCTTCTCCGCCTCTGCCCTGAGCTTCCGGCCGGCGGGGGTGAGGGTGACGGCCAGGGCACGTTCGTCCTTGCTGTTGCGCCCACGGTCGATGTAGCCGAGGGCCTGGAGCCGCTTGAGCAGCGGGGAGAGCGTGCCGGGGTCGAGCTGGAGCAGCTCTCCCAGCTCCTTGACCGACAGCGGCTCGTTTTCCCAGAGCGCGAGCATGACCAGGTATTGCGGGTGGGTCAGCCCCATCGGTTGCAGCAGCGGCCGATAGAGGCCGATCACGCTGCGTGAGGCGACGCTGAGGGCGAAGCACACCTGCCGGTCCAGCGCCAAGAGATCTGTTGCCTGTCTCACAGTCTCCATGTCCGTACGCCTCCGACGTCTCTGGTAAATTACTTGGTGTACAAACCATTAGCCTACCAATAGATGCCACGCAAAGCGTACTGCGGAGAGGGACGTCTCATGTTTCACCGCAAGCCGATCGAGGAGCGCATCGCCGAGCGTGTGGCGAAACTGCCCCCGTTGAAGGAGGGCAAGCACTTCGAGCACGGCCCGGCCAAGTTCGTGTTCGTCACGCTGATCACCGCGGTGGTGCTCATGCACGTCGTCGGGCTGGCCATCGTCATGCACTTCGCCTGAGACCCTTCAGGACCAGGCGATCTCCCCGGTCCGGTCGACGAAGCGCCCGGAGCCCGCGCCGGGCTTCTCGGTCGCCAGGCCGACGATCGCGTCCGTGCCCTCGGTGACGGTCTGAGGGCCGCTGTTGCCGTTGAGGTCGGTCGCCGTGTAGCCGGGATCGGCGGCGTTGACCCGGATGTCCTTCAGCGCTTTGGCGTATTGCGTGGTCAGCATCGTCAGCGCCGCCTTCGAGGCGGTGTAGAGCGGCGCGATCGCGGAGGACTCCGCCCGCGACGGGTCGTGGGTGAAGGCGAGCGAGCCCATGCCGCTGCTGACGTTGACGATGACCGGGTCCGATGATCGGCGCAGCAGCGGCAGGAACGCGGTGGTCGTGCGGACCACACCCGCGAGGTTGACGTCGAAGACACTGAGGGCGTCGGAACCGGTCAGGGCGGCGGGGTCACCGTGGGGGCCGTGGATGCCGGCGTTGTTGACCAGGACGTCGATCGAGCCCTCGTGCGCGGCGACATCCGCGGCCGCGGCGGTGACGGACGCGTCGTCGGTCACGTCGATCTGGACGAACCGCGCGCCGAGCGCGGCGGCGGCCCGCGCGCCCTGTCCGGGGTCGCGGGCTCCGATGAGCACGGTGTGGCCGAGTTCGACGAGGCGGCGGGCGGTCTCGCGGCCGAGGCCCTTGTTCGCTCCGGTGATGAAAGTGATCGTCATATGGCCATCATCGGGTTCACCTGCGGCAGCGGGCCAGGGACGCCTCAACGGTAGGAACAGCGGTACCACCTTCACGAGCGGGGGATGCGGGAAAATGGGTGTCATGACGACGACACCTGGGGCCGGGCTGGGCGCGATGATCCGCACGTGGCGGGATCGGCTGCCCCCGTCGGCCGTGGCGCTGCCGGTGGGCCGGGCACGCCGCGCCACCGGGCTGCGCCGCGAGGAGCTCGCCGAACTCGCCGGTGTGTCGGTCGACTACATCGTCCGCCTGGAGCAGGGACGGGCCACGACGCCCTCGGCCCAGGTGGTCGCGTCCCTCGCGCGCGCCCTGCAGCTGACCACCGCCGAACGGGACCACCTGTACCGGCTGGCCCGTCTCGTGCCGCCGGCGGACGGCGCGATCTCCGACCACATCCCGCCGGGCGTGCACCGTGTGCTCACCCGGCTGGGAGATGTCGCGGTCGCCGTGTTCGCGGCGGATTGGCAGCTGATCTGGTGGAACCGCAGCTGGGCCGCGCTGCTGGGCGATCCCTCGTCCTCGCCGCCACGGCTGCGCAACTTCGCCCGTGACAGGTTCCCGGTGGATGCGGGGCCCGCCCGCCTCGCCCTGTGGCCCGTGGCCGAACTCGACAGTGACACCACCGACGCCGCCGTCGTGTCCGACCTGCGCCGCGCCACCGGCCGCTTTCCTCGGGACGCGCGGCTGGCAGAGCTGATTCGCGACCTGAGCACCGGCAACGAGCGCTTCGCCGAACTATGGGCGGCGGGTACGGTGGCCGCTCATCGCGAGGACCACAAGACGATCGAGCACCCCTCGGTCGGACCGATCACAGTGGACTGCGACGTGCTGGCCGACGGTGACTCCGAGTGCAAGATCGTGATCATGACCACCGTGCCAGGGAGCGCGGACGAGACCAAGCTGCGGCTGGCCGTGGTCGCCGGCGGGCAGCTCTCCCGTACGCCGGCAGGCGAGTGGAACGCTGGGTGAACCGGGTCAGGCCGTCGGCCGCATGTGCTCCCGCGCCCACTCCTCGAAGCTGGTGAGCGCGATGCCCAGGTCCCTCGCGTACTGCGGGCGGCCCGGCTGACCGACCACGTTCAGCCACTCGTGTGAGGCGCCCATCGCCGGCATTCCGGCGGCGATGGCCTCCTTCTCGGTCATGTCCGGCGCGGACAGCCGTATGCCCAGAACGCCGGAGAGGACCTCGGCGATCTCCGCCATCGACAGGTGGTCGCTCGCCAGCTCCAGCTCGACCCCGTCGAACCGCTCCGGTGCGGCGATGGCCGCGGCGGCCGCCCCGCCGATGTCCTCCACCGCGGCGAGGGACAGCCGAGTGCCGGGCTTCAGCACGCTCACCAAGCCGCCCTCGATGCCACGCGGGAACAGGAACGCCATGGACGGCAGGAAGTTCTCCATGAAGAAGCCCGGCTTGAGCAGCGTCCAGTGGGGGAAGCCGGCCTCGCGGACCCGGTCCTGGATCGCGCTCTTGGCGCCCAGGGTGGGTTCCATCGAGGCCCAGCGGCCTTCGGCCCAGCCGGGAGACTCGGTGTGCTGACCGGCGCCGGAGACGGAGGTGTGCACGAACTGCGGCACCCCGGCGGCCTTCGCGCCCTCGACGAGGTTGACGCCCTGGGTCACCTCCCCGTCGAAATCGAAGCCTTCCGCGCTCATGCCGGGCATCTGCACGGAGAAGACGGCGCGGGCGCCCTCGGCGGCCCTGATCACGGAATCGCGGTCGTGAAGATCGCCGGTGACCAGCTCGGCGCCGAGTGCCTCGACGGCCCTGGCCCGGTCGGTGGCCGGGTCACGGACGAGAGCGCGAACGGGGACGCCCGCCGCGCGCAGGGCGCGGGCGGTGGCCCCGCCCTGCCTGCCGGTGGCGCCGGTGACGAGAACGGGTGCGGATTCTGCGGACATGATGCTCCTAGGGTGCTCGTCCAGTAAACGGCGGGGCCCGCCGTTTCACTCTGCGGTACGATACGGCGGGGCCCGCCACTTAGCAACCTGGAGATGACGCCATGCCCGAGCACCAGCGTGCGGACGCCAGGCGCAACTACGCCCGGATCCTCGCCGTGGCCGAGGCGGAGGTCGCCGCCCACGGCGCCGGCGCCTCCCTGGAACAGATCGCCCGCACCTCGGGCGTCGGCTCGGCGACCGTGCGCAGACACTTCCCCACCCGCCGCGCGCTGGTGGAGGCGGTCTCCCGGGAACGGATCGAGGCCCTGTGCGTCCGCGCCCACGACCTGACCGGCAAGGGCGACAGCCGGAGCGCGCTACTGGAATGGCTGAGTGAGGTCGTCGCCTACTGCGTCGCCGCGCGCGGGCTGGCGGCCGCCCTGGTCTACGAGGGGGACGGGCCCGACTCCGTACACGAGAACGCCTGTTCGGCGAGGATGGAAGAGGCGGGAGAACCGCTGCTGAGCCGGGCCGTGCGGGACGGCGCGGTGGCGGCGGGCGTCACCGTCGCCGACCTGATCGCGCTCGCCGTCGGCATCGTCCTCGCCACGGAGCACCATCCGGACCCCGCCGCCGCGGCGGACCGGCTGTTCCGGCTGGCCGTGGCGGGTCTGAGCCCGCAGAGCTGAAGGCAGGCACGTCACCAGCGGACCGGGACGGCGCGCAGACCGCCGACGACCAGCCCCTCCACCCGCTGGAGCTCCTCGGCCGGCACAGCCGGCTCCAGCGTCGGGAGCCTGCGCAGCGGCACCTCCAGCACGACCTGCAACTCGGTGCGGGCCAGCGCCTGCCCCAGGCACGAGCGCGCGCCCGCGCCGAAGGCCAGATGCGGGTTCGGGCTCCGCGTGAGGTCCATCCTCCACCGCCGTGCGGATCAGGGACGGGTCGGCCAGCAGCCGCTCCCACCGGCCGCGCTCGGCCAGCAGCATGGAGATCATCTTGCCGATCATGTTCGCGGTGGTCTCGTGGCCGGCCACGAGCAGCACCATGCCGGTCGCGAGCAACTGGACGTCGGACAGCCCGCCGTCCTCCGGGCCGCCCGCCGCGATCAACTCGCTCAGCAGGTCATCGCCGCGGCCGCCTACCACCGCGTGCACCCGTCCGCTGACGCCTCCCCGGAGCAGGACGGCGCGCGGCCGGACATCCCGCACGACGTGCCCGCCGCGTTCACGGCCGGGGCTATGCGGCACGCGGGCCTATCGTTACCGGGCGCGCGCGCCGGGCGCCAGGAGCTCGGACGGCCACGTCGGGGTCCTGGAACGACGCCGCGAGCCGCGTCATCCTGCCGGCCGCGGCCCGCACTCGGCGCCCTTCGGGGGAAGTTCTGGCATGCCCTTCAATCTCGCGCACCTCCGGCGGCTGCGGGTCAGGCGGTGGGCATGCGCAGGTTCAGCCGGTCCCACCGCGCTGCAGCGTCCGGAACTCGTTGAGCCACGCGTAGCCGCGGCCCGTGGTGCCGTTCGACCATGGCCGCACCGTGTACGGGGCGAAGACGCAGTTGAGCACCCACGGCGGTTTGTCCGCGGCGAAGCTCTGCGACATCGGCAGCCCTTGGCGGTAGTCGCAGGTGGCGACGGCCAGCCGGCCGGTCGCGCGGAACCTCTGCATCTGATCGCGCAGGAAGAACTTCTGGCTCTCGTACCACGGGCTGGCGGACAGGAAGGCGTCCCATTCCTCCTGGGGGAACGGGCGCTGGGTGGCCTCCAGGATCACCTGCCAGACGAGGCTGTCGCGGGAGAACCCGTACCGGTCGGCGAACGCGGCCGGAATCGGGTCTTTCATGTGGGCCTGCCAGTACCAGACGAGCGAGAACTCGGTGACCAGGAAGGTCTGGTCGGCGCGGAGCCTGGGCAGGATGTAGTCGAGGAACGGCTGTACGGCGGCGGCGGACGGGACGTGGGGGTGGATGTCGACGCCGTCGATCTCGGGGGTCTCGCGGACGAACGTCATCCAGCGCTCGGTGGCGGCGGTCTGCCGATCCGGCAGGTCGAGGCGGTTGAGCGCGCCCATGTAGAGCCGGGTGCGGCATGGAGTCCCGCAGTGCGCGCCGCGATAGGCGATGACGTGGCGTGCGACGGTCTCGTAGAAGACGTTCAGCGAGTCGGTACGGTCCTCGGGGCGGCTCTCGATGAAGGGCTCGTTGCCGATCACCAGGATGTCGATGTGCTCCATGACCTCGGCCAGGACCTTGTCCACCTGGGCCAGCACGCTCTCCATCGCCGGGCTGTCCGGTGCCGGGAAGGCGGACTGGTTGTAGGGGAACTTCAGGTTCAGGATGGTCCGGTAGCCGCGAGCGTCGAGGTTCGCGATCATGCGGATGTTGGCCTTGTTGGCGAGCACGCCCTGCTCGGCGTCCGGCATCGGGAAGAATCCCCGCACCCAGTCGGTCTGTCCGAGCTGGAGTTCGCGTAACTGCACATTGGCGAGGAGCTGGTTGAAGTTCCCCCCGAGCGCGCCGTGGGCGTCGGACGCCTGCGTGCCGGCTTGGGCGAGCGCCGGGGTCGCCGGCCCGAAGGCCGTGGACAGGCCGATCACCCCGGACCCTTCGATGAAGCGGCGCCGGGACATCCGGCGGGAGCCGGTCATGGTTGCCTCCTGAGCACATCGGGGATCATGAAATTACCGCGTGGCATGCCGCGTGGCAATACGTGGCTCAAGCACGAGGGGGAGGGGGTGCGGAGTTTGGCTTCAGGGCGTGGAGCGGTAGCGATCCTCCAGCGCCGCGTGCTCATCGAGGCCCATCAGCTCGTTGAACCCCTCGAACGCGATCATCCTCGGCAGGATCGTGCGTGTGTCGCCCTGCGCGGCGAGCGTTTCCAGGTAGTCGCTCATTCCCTTGGCGGCGGCGAACGCCACGCCCACCGAGAACAGCGCCAGCGCGTACCCCATCTCCTGCAGCGCCCGCACACCCACCAGCGGCGTCCGGCCGCCCTCGATCTGGTTGCTCAGCACGGGCACCACGCCCCGGAAGGCCGCACCGACCCGCCGCATCTCCTCCTCGCTCTCGGGGGATTCGATGAACAGCATGTCGGCGCCTGCCTCGTGGTAGGCGACGCCCCGCTCGATCGCCTCGTCCAGTCCCAGACTCGTCCGCGCGTCCGTACGGGCGATGATCACAAATTCGGGGTCGCGGCGGGCGTCCACGGCCGCCCTGATCTTCTCGATCATCTCCTCCCTGGCGATGACGGTACGGCCGGTCATGTGCCCGCACCGTTTGGGGAACGTCTGATCCTCGATGTGCAGGGCCGCGGCGCCGGCCGCCTCGTACGCCCGCACCGCACGTCGCACGTTCAGCGGGCCGCCGTACCCCGTGTCGGCGTCGGCGATGAGGGGCAGGTCGGCCGCCTCGGCCAGCGCGGCCACCCGCGCGACCATCTGCGTCATCGTCAGATAACCGACGTCGGGCTGACCCAGCAGGCTCGCCGCCGTCTGGAAGCCGCTGACGTACACGGCCTGGAACCCCATCGCCCGGACCAGCCGCGCCCCGGTGCCGTCGTACGCGCCGGGCACCACGAGGATCCTCGGGGCGCCGAGCAACTCCCTCAACCGGGCGGTATGCCGCATCACCGGTCACCCCCCTCTCCTCTGTACGCCTTCTACCCCTCCCATCGGCCTTCGAGGAGGCCGTGTGCAAAGAATTGGCACCGGTCCCGTCCCTCCCTCTGACATGGGGGAGGGACGGGACAGGGTCACCGGCTCCGGTACACGCGCACGTAGTCGAACTCGGCGTCCACCGCCGGCTGCGCGCCCCCGTGCGCGACCAGCCCGATGCGCGGCGCGGTGTCCTTGCCGAACGTCCACACCCCGCCCCACGTCCACGTCTTGCCGTCGGCGCTGGACGCGGCCCGGAACTCGTGCTCGCCGTTCACCGGGTCCACCTGGTGCACCAGCCGCAGCCAGGTGGTCCTGGCCGGCGGGCCGACGATGTTGGCTCCGTACGACAGGCGCCCGGCGAAGGACAACTCCCGGCCGTACTCGACCTGGCGGGTGTTCCAGATGGCCACCTGGCAGAGCCGGGCGAAGTCGTCGTCCGACACGTACGCGACGAGTCCCGCCTGCTGGTAGTTCCGTACCGTGTCCTCGCCCAGGTCGAGCGTCACCTTGGTCTCGATGATGTAGTCGCCCTCGGGCGGGGTGCGCAGCAGCGCGCCGGCCGCGTTCGCGCTCCCGCTCAGGTCGCCGCCCTGGACCGGCCAGCGCAGCACGCCGCCGTCGACCTTGGCGGCGCCGTCCTCGCGTACCCACTGCCAGCCGCCGCCCCGCCCGTCGAACTCGTCGGCGTCGAGCAGCCTGCCCGGCCGGGGCGTCGGCACGAGGCGGGTGACGGGCTTGGCCAGGCGGGTGAGGCTGACGTTGTCGAAGTCGGCGGCGCCTCGCGCGACCAGCCCGAACGCGCCAGAAACCGGAGTGGGCGAGTCGAGTCGCACCGTGGCCTGCGGGTTCTCGAGGCGGTCGGCCGCGCCGACCTGAGCGGTGATCGTAGGCCCCTTGACCGTGACGGCCAGGTTGCGCCAGCTCGCCGCGCCGCCCGGCAGCGCGACGGCACGCCGCACGCCCCCCGCCGTCACCGTGAGCTGCTCGCCGGACACCTGCACCCTCGCCCCGCCGATCCGCAAACCTCCGGCGGCCTCGTCCGCCAGCCGGAGGTTGGTCTCGGCCCGCACGTCACCGCCCGAGCCCTGCCGCGCGGTGAGGGTCCCGCTCCCGGCGCCATGCCGTACATATCCCTCTTGTACGCTCCACCCCGCCGTACCGCCGCGCCATCCGGACAGATCGCCGGTGAAGCGGTCGTCGACGACACCCCGGGTGACGGGCGCCTCGCCGGACCGCTCGGACGGTCCCGCGCCGGCCCGGACCGTCGGCCAGCCGTCGATCCAGTCCAGCCGGTCGAGCAGCATGGGCCGCTCGTTGATCCCGAAAGGCTCGTCAAGGTAGGGATCGGCGCGGTCGATCGCGTGGTAGAGCATCCAGTCCTGCCCCGCCAGGTCCGTGAGCTGGGCATGGTGGCCGGTGCCGATCCAGCGGTCGCCGTTCTGGTCGAGTACGGGGGTGCCCCCGGCCCGGGACGCGAGCAGCGGTCGCCCTTCCTTGTCCGTGAACGGCCCGCGCGGACTGGTGGCGCGGCCGGCCAGCACGGAGTAGCCGGTGGTGGGGCCGGCGCAGCAGTTCGCGGAGGAGGCCAGCAGGTAGTAGTAGCCGTCGTGGCGGACGACGAACGAGCCCTCGAACTTGTTGTCAATGGCGACCTGCTGCGGCTGACCGACCGTGCGCAGGCCGTCGGCGGTCAGCTCGGTCATCCACAGCCCGCCGAAGAATCCGCCGAAGTACAGATATTTCCGCCCGTCCACGTCCGTGAACTGCGCAGGGTCGATCGTGTTCCAGTACGCGTCCCCTGACGGTCGCGGCGGCACCACCGGCGCGGACACGTGCGTCCACGGCCCCGTCGGGGTGGGCGCCGTGGCCACGCCGATCGAGTAGTCCCATTCGTGCGGCGTGGTCGTGGTGTTGGTGACCGTGAAGTACATGACGTACCGGCCGTCGAGGTAACGCACGTCGGGCGCCCACAGCAGGCTGCCCGGTGCGGCGTACGGCGGCAGCTCGTCCTCCCCGAACGCGTCCCCCACGTATGTCCAGGTCACCAGGTCGCTGGAGCGCGCGATGGGCAGCCGATGATGCTTGCCCTCACCCTCCAGGAGTGGATCGGAGGTCCCGTACGAGTACCAGTACCCGTCGAGCCCGCGCACCACAGCCGGATCGGCGAAGCTGTCCGCGAACCCTGCGGACACGGGGTTCGTGTAGCTGGAGGGAGCATCGAGTAAGGGCGCACCGAGTAAAGAGAGAACGAGCGATGCGACCGCTGCAATATGCATATATCAGCCTTTCAGCCCACTATGGGAAATACTGTCTGGCGCCCGCCATGATCACCGCATGGTCGAACCATCTGCATCACGCTCCTGCCGCATGCGGTGATGCCTTGTTTTTACATCGTTGTAACCAACGTTGTAAACAGCGCCCTTCCTCTTCGTCGAAGCCTTGTGCCAGCGGGCGGCAGCGTGACGCATCGTCTCGGCCCGGTGGCTTAGTGTCCGATGTCGGACAGCGGTTGTATCTGGTAAATGTCCGTGGGCGGCAGAGGATGAGGGACAGGCGGCCGCGGTAGAAGTCGCCTTCCGCCGGCAAGAAGCCGCGATGAGCAGCGATCGCGATCCGGCGGGTGTCCACACGCTGCCAGAGGATGTCCCATGCCAGGAACCCGCCCCGCGCTTCCCGACGCCACCACGCCTGAATTCCAGGCAGAAGCGCTCGCCGAAGCCAATGCCTTCCGGGCCAAGCACCATGCGCCGCCGCTGGTCATGGACCCCGAACTCAACGCGTACGCGATGGCGCGGGCAGCCTCACGCTCGGAGCAGGAACGGCTCAAGGCCGGTCACGCCGACCTGCGCGCGCAGACGGGGGAGAACATCTTCTGGGGCGGCGGCTCCGAGGCCCTGCCCGGCTCGGACGCGGTCAACCGCTGGTACAACGAGATCTCCGCCTACGACTTCGCCGCGGCCCAGTTCTCCTCCGGTGCCGGCCACTTCACCCAGCTGGTCTGGAAGGCCAGCACCAAAGTCGGCATCGGCCGCGCCGCCGGGCAGGGCGGCGAATACTTCGAGACGTACATCGTGTTCGTCTTCGAGGAGCGGGGGAACATGCAGGGCGCGTTCGCGGACAACGTCCTGCCCGCCTGAGGAAGCGCAGGGTCAGGGCAGGAGCTCGACGTACCCGTCGGTTCCGTGCACGCGGATCCGCTGCCCGTCCCGGATCAGCCGGGTGGCCTGCTCCACGCTCACGACGGCCGGCAAGCCGTACTCCCGGGCGATCACCGCGCCATGGGTCATCAGGCCGCCCACCTCCGTCACCAGGCCCGTGATCCCGACGAAAAGGGGCGACCAACTGGGGTCGGTGTAGGTCGTGACCAGGATGTCGCCCGCTTCGAGGTCGGCCCGCGCCATGTCCAGGATGACGCGGGCCCGGCCTTCGACGGTCCCGGCGGAGACCGGCAGGCCGATCAGAGCACCGGCCGGCACGTCGTCGCGCCGGTACGCTCCGGTGATGACCTCGCCGTCCGAGGTGAGCACCCGGGGCGGTGTGAGCGCCTGGTACGACCGGAACGCGTCCTTGCGCCGCTGGATGAGCTGGTGGTCCACGCTGTTCGAGCGCACGACGTCGTGGAGTTCCTGGAACGTGAGGTAGTAGATCTCCTCCTTCTCGGACAGCACTCCGGCCCGCACGAGGCGCTCGGCCTCCTCCAGAACGGCCTGCTTGTAGACGAAGTAGCGGCTGATGATGCCGTACTTCGGGTACTCCCGGTAGCCGATGAAGGTCCGGACCCGGTCGATCATCCGCTTGGTCTCGCCGGCCTTCCGCTCCCCGTCAGGAAGGGCCCGCAGGCGTGACAGCACGTCCTGCTCCTTCTTCTTCGCCTCCTGCCGCCCGTGCTCGAAGCGCCGCCCGGCGGCGCCCGGCTCGAAGTTCCTGACGTTGTCGAGGATCAGGGGTACGAGCGTGGTGGGGCGCTCGCTCCAACGCGGCCTGGTGATGTCGATCTCGCCGACGCAGCGCATGCCGTACCGGTCGAGGTAGGCCTTGATGGCGTCGCGCGCTTCGGTCCCGCCGGCGAGTTCCGGCAGCTCGTCCAGGAAGCCCTCGTCCCCGACGCCCTGCAGGAACGCCACCACCTCCGGATGCGGGCGGATCACGTCCGCGACGTCGAGCAGCGCCAGTCCCATCTCTGACGTCACGTTGTCCGGGACGGACAGCGTGAGCGTGTCAGCCGCGTTCTTCTCCTCCAGCCACTCCCGCAGTTTGTCGTTGAGCCACCACGTGGCCTCCATCCCCGCCATGATCGCCTGAATGTTCAGCGGATCACTGAGGACTCGTTTGTGTTCCTGGAAGGCCTCCAGCAGGAAGTCGAACAGAGCCGGTCCGCTCTTCGCCCGGATGTCGCGGCGCAGAGCGGCGATGGACGCCTCGCTGCGCTCGATCAGCGCGGTGACGATGGCCGGATCGGTCTCGATCGGGGCGGACGCGCCGCCGACCGGCGGCCCGCCGGGACCCGCGTCCGGGAACGACGGGATGAAGTCGTCGCGGTCGAGGACGGTCTCCAGCGCGTCCCTGATCAGCGGCTCGGATTTCCCCATGAGATCCATGAAGGCGGCGCGGCTCGCGGGCGAGGTCAGGCGCCGGGTGGCGTCGACGAACAGCCTGCCGCCGGCCTCGTGCATCGGCGCCATGGCCGTCAGCTGCCAGAAGGAGAGCCCCAGAGGCTTCATGGGGTCGGTCATCATCTGCTGATGACCGACGGAGAGGTAGACGTGATTCTCCTGGTCGCCGATCGCGGGGATGGGGAACAGCGTGGTGATCGGCCGGCTCTGAACGATCTGGAAGCCGTCGTCGACCAGGCACCATTCGATGTCCTGCGGGCGGCCGAAGTGCGCCTCGATCCGCCGCCCGAGCCCCACGAGCCGCACGACCTGCGCATCCGTCAGCGCCGGCTGCTCCTGCCGCCGCGGGTCGATCTCCACCTCCCGCGTCCCACCGGCCGGCAGGGGGTGGATGGCACGCTTCTTGACGGCGATCGCCTTGGCGACGACCTCGCCGTCTCGCACCGTGAACACGTCCGGGTTCACCAGACCGGAGACCAGGGCCTCGCCGAGGCCGAAGCCGGCGTCCACGGTGGCGACCTTCCTGTTGCCCGTGACGGGGTCGGCCGTGAACAGGACTCCGGCCGCCTGCGGGAGGACCATCTGCTGCACGACCACGGCCATGTGGACCTTCCGGTGGTCGAAGCCGTTGCGCTGGCGGTAGGTCACGGCCCGCTCGGTGAACAGCGAGGCCCAGCACCGGCTGACGTGCTGGAGGATCGACGCCGGCCCCACGACGTTCAGGTAGGTGTCCTGCTGGCCCGCGAATGACGCCGTCGGCAGGTCCTCCGCCGTCGCGCTCGATCGGACGGCGCAGGCGGTCTGCTCGCCGAGCTGGGCGAGAGCACGGGTGATCGCCGCCGCGACGTCGCCGGGGACGGCGACTTCTTCGATGCTCCGCCGGATCGCCGCGCTGAGCGTGCGGATGGCCTCCCGGTCATCCGGGTTCAGGCGCGACAGCTGATCGAGCCGATCGCCGATCGACGGCGCTTCCGCGACGATCCGCCGGAAGGCGTCCGTGGTCACGCAGAAGCCGGCCGGCACGCGGACGCCTTCGATCCGTGACAGCCCGCCCAGGTGCGCGCCCTTGCCGCCGGCGACCGCGGCCCGCGTCTCGTCGATCTCCAGGAGACCCAGCACGTACTGCTCGATCATCGCGCCACCTCCGAGCCGGCCGGCCGCTCGGGTGGTGCGCACATCTGCACCGCCCGTCCCATCACAGCTTCGACGTCACCGCGTCCCCCACACGCCGACAAACACACACGCACGTCGTGCCCCCATTCCGCAGGTTGTGGCCTCGGCCGACGATTCTGCGGTACGACCCGGGTCTTGCCGCAAGCCCCCCGCTGCGCTATACGTTAGGAGAGACGGGGAGAGGGATCTTCTTACCTGGCGCCCGTCAAGCTGGAGCCGGCCGCCGCGATCACGCGAACAGGGTGCGCCCCCAGTAGTCACCGGCGTCCCTCACCCCGGGCGGGCAGGCGAACAGGCCGCTGGAGACGTGCTTGATGTACTCGTTCAGCGAGTCGTTCCTGGCCAGGCTCATCTGCACCGGCACGAACTGTTCCCGCGGGTCGCGCTGGTAGGCGATGAAGAACAGGCCGGCGTCGAGCCGGCCGAGGCCGTCGGAGCCGTCGACGTAGTTGTAGCCGCGCCGCAGCAGGTGGGCGCCGCCGTTGCTGCTGGGGTGCGCCAGCCGCACGTGGGCGTCGGGTTTCATCGCCGCCAGGTCCACCGGGTCGAACTCGTTCTTCTTGCCCACCGGCGCGCCCTCGCCCTTGTCCCGGCCGAAGATGTCCTCCTGCTCGCGGAGTGAGGTGCGGTCCCAGGTCTCGATCGTCATGCGGATCTTCCTGGTCACCAGGTAGCTGCCGCCCGCCATCCAGGCGGCGCCGTCCTGGGGCGCGGCCCAGAGCTGGTCGCGCAGCAGGGCGGCGTCCTCCAGCTTCATGTTGTCGGTGCCGTCCTTGAACCCCATCAGGTTGCGCGGGGTCACCTGGGCGCGGGACGTGGACGACGTACGCCCGAAGCCCAGCTGCGACCAGCGCACCGAGACCCTGCCGAACCCGATCCTGGCCAGGTTCCTGATGGCGTGCACGGCCACCTGCGGGTCATGGGCGCACGCCTGCACGCAGATGTCTCCACCGGAGATTTCGGGAATGAGCTGCTCTCCCGGAAATTTCGGCAGATCGAGGAGGGCGGCCGGGCGCTTCCCGGCCAGCCCGAACCGCTCGTCGAACAGCGAGGCACCGAACCCGATCGTCAGCGTCAGCCCCGACGCGGGCAACCCGAGCGCCTCGCCCGTGTCGTCCGGAGCCGCCTCCGCGGCGCCGCCCACCGCCCCGAACGCCCCCGCCTCCTTGCCCTGGGTCAGCCGGGCGGCCGCGGCCGTCCACTCCTGCAGCAGGTCGGCCAGCTCCGCGCGCTTGTCCGTGGTGACGTCGAACGCCACGAAGTGCAGCCGGTCCTGGGCGGGGGTGACGATGCCGGCCTGGTGCTCGCCGTAGAAGGGGAAGGGGCCGGAGTTGGAGAAGGCGTTCGCGACCGGCGGCTCCTGCGGCAGCGAGCGAGCGGCGATCGCGCCGGCCCCCACCGCCGTGACCCCGGCCGCCCCGATGCCGAACACCCTTCTACGGCTCATCCGCTCGCTCATGCCGGCCCGCTACTTCGCCACGCTGGGCGCGATCTTGCTGATCGGCTCGGCCAGCGCGTTGATCACGTCGGACAACTTCTTCAGCTCCTGCTTCGACAGCTCGTCGTGCAGCCGCCAGCCGTCGCCTTTCTGGTGCTTGCCCAGCTCGGCCTCGGCGGCGGCGAACTTCTCGTCCAGGGCCTTGACCAGGTCGGGGGCGCGCTCTTCCAGCACCGGGCGCAGCGACTGGACCGCGGCCTTGGACCCGGCCAGGTTGGCGGCGAAGTCCCACAGGTCGGTGTGGGACCAGACGTCCTCCTCGCCGGTGATCTTGCCGGTGGCGACCTCGTCGAGCAGTTCCTTGGCCCCGTTGGCCAGGTTCAGCGGGGTCAGCTCCGCCGCGTTGGCCTTGGTCACGATGGTCTTGACATCGGCGATCAGCTTGTCGGCGACGGGGCCGTCTTTACTGATGTCCTTGGTGATCCAGAGGTCCTTCTCGATCTTGTGGAAGCCGGTCCACTCCTCGCCCTCGGCCAGGTCCGCCTCACGGGCGTCGATGGCCGGGTCGAGGTCGCCGAAGATCTCCGCGACCGGCTCGATGCGCTCCCAGTAGGTACGCGCGATCGGGTAGAGCTCCTTGGCCTTGCCGATCTGCCCGGCCTTGACCGCGTCGACGAACTCCTGCGTCTTGACCAGCAGGGTGTCGCTCTGGCTCTTCACGTAGCGCTTGTAGCCGGCGCTCGCCTCGGAGAGTTCGGCGTCGGCGTTCAGCGGCTTGTGCTCGCCGGTGACCTTCAGCGCGTTGCGGATGCCCTTGCCGACCATGCCGGGCTTGCAGGCCGTCTCGTAGGCGCCCGCGGGCAGTTCGGCGATGAGCTCGCGGGTCAGGCCGGGCACGATGTTCTCCACCTCGGCCATGACCCGATCGCCCGGCGCGTAGACGTAGAACTCGGTGACCTTGCTGCCGCCGTTGGTGATCGCGAAGGTGCTGGTGCCGGCCGGGATCTCGGTGACGGCCACCTTGCAGTCGGTGTCGCCGGCCGCCACGGCGACCTTGCCCGGCTTCGGCGCCGCGGCCGAGCCACCGGCGGCCGGGTCCTCCGCCGCACAGGCGGTCAGCGCGGCCAGGGCGAGGACGCCGATGGTGAGACGAGTGACAGCGGACATGGATGCTCCTGTTTCAGGCCGCGGGCGCGGAGGCGAGCTGCGCACGGGGGGTACGCAGGAAGAAGGCGAGCGTGGGGATCAGGTAGGCGGCCCAGGCGACCATTTCCAGGACGGTCGGCTGCGGGGTGATGTTCAGCAGCCCGGCCAGCAGGGCGCCGTACCAGGAGTCGGCGGGCACGGCCGCGCTGATGTCGAAGGCGTAGGCCGACAGGCCCGGCAGGATGTCGGCCTCCTGCAGGTCGTGCACGCCGTACTTGGAGATGCCGGCGGCGACCAGGATCAGCAGCAGGCCCGTCCACTTGAAGAACGTGGACAGGTTGATCCGCACGGCCGACCTGTACAGGCCGTACCCGATGGCGATCGAGGTGAGCAGTCCCAGGCTGATGCCGATCAGCGGCTGGGCCGTGGTGGTCGCGCCCTGGACCGAGGCGAAGAACAGCAGGGCCGTCTCCAGCCCTTCACGCGCCACGGCCAGGAACGCCATGACGACGACGGCCAGTGAGCCCATCTCCAACGCGCCCGCGAGCTTGCCCCGCAACTCGCCCGAGAGGGCACGGGCGGCGCGTCGCATCCAGAAGATCATCCAGGTGACGAAGACGACGGCCAGCAGGGAGGTGATCGCGTCGAAGAGCTCCTGGCCGGTGTGGCTGAGGTGGGCCGCGGTGAAGGTCAGCAGGGCGCCGAAGCCCACCGACAGGGCCACGGCGGCCAGCACCCCCGCCCAGACCTGCGGCAGCTTGTCCTTGCGGTCGCTCTTGACCAGGAAGGCGACCAGGACGGAGACCACGAGCGTCGCCTCCAGCCCTTCGCGCAGACCGATGAGATAGCTGGCGAACACGGATCACTCCTGTGCGGTTTCGAGCGTCG
The DNA here is from genome assembly GCF_042656245.1 of Nonomuraea insulae. Lineage (NCBI taxonomy): Bacteria > Bacillati > Actinomycetota > Actinomycetes > Streptosporangiales > Streptosporangiaceae > Nonomuraea > Nonomuraea insulae. Next base: position 117,107 of record NZ_JBHSPA010000009.1, on the reverse strand, counting down.
AGGCGTGCTTTTACGCGCAATAAAACTTAGCATAGGCTAACCTAGCTATTCGAGATCCCGGTGATTTCCCCGTCTCGGCGTCGAGCCCGCAAAGATGTGCTCTGACCTGCGATGAAGCGTGCCGGATGCCCGCGGGCTCCGGTGGTCGAGCCGAGCCGCGCGACGGCCTGCGTTGGTGGGCAGGGATAGGATTCGGCGGATGACAGAGCGCCAGCCGCCGGCCCCGGGGCCGGCCGCGCCCAGAAGGCGGGCGGGGCAGCTCGAAGCGCAGGTCATCACCATCTTGTCCGCCTCGGATCGGCCGCTGACGACGGGCGAGGTCCTCGACGGTCTCGGCGCCCCGGCGGGCCTGACCTACAGCACGGTGATCACCACACTGAACAGGCTGACTGTGAAGGGCGCCGTGCGGCGGCAACGCGACGGCAAGGCCTTCCGTTACACGGCGATCGCGGACGCGGCGGGCCTGGTCGCCGCGAACATGAACCGTCTGCTGACGGAGGAGAGCGACCGGGCCTCGGTGCTCCGGCGGTTCGTGAGCGGTCTCGAACCCGGCGACGAGGCGACACTCCGCGACCTGCTCGACGACCCCGGCACGTGACGAACGAGCCGGCCCGGCGCTGACGGCCGGTGGGTCGGCAGCGTCCCGGCCGGGTCAGCGTGCCCTCGGCCTGGGTGGCCATCGCGGCGACCAGGTCCCGCGCCGAGGGCAGGTCGGTGATGAGATCGACGGTCTCCGGGCGTGTACGCACTTCACCCCACCCAGGCGCCTGGATGGGCTGCTCACTCAGGTGCGACGCGGGCACGCTTTGAAGCGCCGCCTTATTCAGTGGTCGGTGTTTCCGGAGGTTAAGGGTTCACGCTCGTGATGAACGCTGGCGGTCCCAAGCCATCGGCATCCTCTCAGTCGTGGTCGCGTTCACAGTAGGAATTCATCGCCCAGGCGGTGACATCTGCATCTGTTCGCCGGCATGTTCAGGGGCCAAGGTGGAGGTCATCGGAGGCCCCAAGATCCAAAACCTGGCGGCGGCAGTCGAGCGTCGTGTGGACGCCCGCTGGGCGGACCAGGAAACGACGAAGAGAGGAATGACCGTGGAACCGAACGAGATCACCGAGGTTCTGAACCGACCGTTGAGCCGGGAGCTGCTGGCCCGCGACGTGACCCGGTTGGCCTATGTCGCGAAGGACGGCACTCCTCGCAATATTCCGATCATCTTCACGTGGAACGGTTCGGAGATCGTCGTGTGTTCTCCGAAGAACGCTCCGAAGCTGGCGAGTCTGCGTGAGAATCCGGCGGTGGCGTTGACGATCGACACGGAGTCGCATCCGCCGAAGATCTTGTTCATTCGTGGTCTGGCTGAGCTGGACTATGTGGATGGTATTCCGCAGGAGTATCTCAAGCAGACCAGTACTTATGAGATGACGCCTGAGCAGCGGGTGGAGTGGGAGGTGGAGATTCGTTCGTTGTATCACGACGGTATGGTCCGGATCGTCGTGACGCCGACGTGGGTGAAGCTGATCGATTTCGAGACGACGCTGCCGAGCCCGGTGGAGGAGCTGATCCGGCAGCGGGAGGCGCGCCGGGGCGCCTGAGCGCCGCGCGCTCGCCCACGCCTCAACCGGGAAAAATGTCGAGAACCCGCTCGCGGCTTCGTCCCCGAAGTGAACACGGCCGCAATGGGCCGCACCGCAATGAGGAGAACACGATGGCCAAGTACCTGCTGCTCAAGCACTACCGAGGCGGGCCGGCCGCCTTCAACGACGTGCCCATGGACCAGTGGACGCCGGACGACGTCGACGCGCACGTGCAGTACATGCGCGACTTCGCGGCCCGGCTGGAGGAGACGGGCGAGTTCGTCGACACCCAGGCGCTGGTGCCCGAGGGCGCGTTCGTGCGGTACGACGGAGAGGGGCGGCCACCGGTCACCGACGGCCCGTTCGCCGAGACCAAGGACCTGATCGCCGGGTGGTACATCATCGACGTGGAGTCGTGGGAGCGTGCGGTACAGCTGGCGGGGGAGCTGTCGGCGGCCCCCGGGCCCGGCGGCGGGCCGATCCACGAATGGCTGGAGGTTCGGCCGTTCCTGGCCGGCTCGCCCACGGTCACCGAGTGAACGAGCCGCCGCTGCGGACGACACGCTCCAGCTGTGCTTCCTGTGCGCGCCAGCCGGAGCGGGAGGCGCGGGCCGCCGAACGCGACGGGCCCGCGCCAGGCCAGCACGACCACCCGGTCCCCGCCGGCGTACTGCACGCCGCCGTCGAGCCGGTACTGCTCCCCGGACTGCACGACCGGCCGGAGGTCCTTGTAGACGGCGACCAGCCGGGCCGCCTCGGCCAGCTCCTCCGGGCTCCAGGCGAGCAGGTCGCCGCCTAGTCCGAGTGCGCCCGCCATCGCGACGTGGAAAGCGGAAGCGCAGCGAGGTGATCCGGCCGGTGAGCGGGTTCGGGCTGTCGGTGACCCAGGCGGCCATCGCGCGGGCGGGGTAGATCTGGCTGAAGCCGCGCTGGATCGCGATGCGGTCGTGGGCGTCGGTGTTGTCGGAGGTCCGCACCTGGTCGGTACGGGCCATCATGCCCAGGTCGGTACGCCCGCCGCCACCCGCGCAGCCCTCGATCCGCAGGCCGGGGTGGTCGGCGCGGAGCTGGTCGAGGATGGCGTACACGGCCCTGACATGGTCGTGCCAGACCGGCCGTCCGGCCCCGCCTCGGTGAGCGCGCGGTTGAAGTCCCACTTGAGGAAGTCGATCTCGTGCTCCCCGGCCAGCTCGTGCAGCCATTTGCGCACCTGGTCGGCCACCCCGGGCCGGGCCAGGTTGAGCACGAGCTGGTTGCGCAGCTCGGTGCGCGGGCGGCCGGGCGTGTGGTGCACCCAGTCGGGGTGCGCCCGGTAGAGGTCGCTGTCGGGGTTGACCATCTCCGGCTCCACCCACAGGCCGAAGCCCATGCCCAGCCGATGTACCTCGTCGATCAGCGGCGTCAGGCCGCCGGGGAAGCGCTCGCGGCTGGGCCACCAGTCGCCGAGCCCGGCCCGGTCGCCCACCCGCCCGCCGATCCTGTTCTTCATCGCGCAGAAGACGTTCATCAGGGGCGTCACGCTCACCGGCATCGCGGGACGGTAGCCCTTCGAGGCCCCCTACAGCAGGGGCTCGATGGATGCCCACGTGGGTGGCTCCGGCCACCCGGCCTCTGGTTCCGGCGAAGCCGCGGCCTCCAGGCCGAGGACCGCGCAGGCCAGCAGGTGCTCGCCCGGCGGCAGGTCACCCCGCAGCGTGGGGATCGTGGTGCGCGGGGCGAACACGTTGGTGCCGGGAAGGGCCTTGATCAGGGCTCCCTCCCGCCGGCCTGACAGGTCCTCGATCACGCACAGGCCGTGCGGCGAGTCGAGCCTGGCCCGGCCGGGACCGGTGTCGGCACGGGTGGGCGGCCGGTCCCGGTCCACCGCGAAGGCGCCCTCGGCCGTGCGCAGCGCCCGCCCGGTGCTGATCCGGTGCACCCGGACGTGCCACGGGGGCAGCGCCACCAGCCAGGTCTCGATCTCCACATCGTCCCAGGGCGTCCAGCGAGCGCGCAGCACGCCGTCAGAGGGGGAGGAGGGGTCGTGCGGCAGTTCGCACGGGCGCCAGTGCTCGCCGTCCTCGCTGAGCGCGAGCGTGCTGTCGAAGGCGCCCTGCTCCAGCCCCAGCGTCCCGGCGGGGACGCTGAAGCCGAACCGCGTGGAGTAGGCGAACTTGGCGTACTTGGCGGCGCCGTGCCGCATCCGCGGGCTGTGCTGCCCCGCGCTCAGCATCACCACGTGCCGTCCCTCCTCGCAGCGCAGCAGCGCCGCGCCCGCCTCCGGCTGGCTCCTCACCTCGGGCAGCGGAGGCGCCTCCGCCTCCTTGGCCACCCAGAACGGATGCTCCGCGGGCAGGGCGAGCGGCAGGAGCGCCTTCATGGCCCAGTACGGCGAGCCGGGCGCGTTGTACTGCTCGGCCAAGTGCGGCTGGGGATAGCCGTAGCCGATGGTGAGCAGCCCGGCGGTGTCGCGGATGGGCCGGTCGGCCCACCAGCGCAGGTTCCGCAGCAGGTGCCCCTTGATCACCTCCCAGGGCAGCGCCTCGACCCCGGCGAAGGCCAGCGCCCCCCAGAACGCCGACTGCGCGAAGCGGTAGGTCAGGCTCCTGCCGAACGGGACGGCGACCCCCTCGCTGGTGAACCAGTGCTGGAAGTCCTGGGCGAACGTCGCGGCCCGCTCGCGGAAGCGCTCGGCCCTGGCCGGGTCGTCGCCGAGCGTCGCGTGGATGAGCCCGTAGTAGTGCATGGCGAACGGGATGTAGTAGTCGCGTTGCCACGTCGGCCCGTCGGAGTACCACCCGCGGCCGAGGTCGAACCGCTCCAGCCGGTCGAGCCTGGCCGTGTTGGCGTCGCGGTCGTGGGCGACTCCGACGCGGTCGAGCCCGAGCCCCACCATGACCGGGAAGAACAGCCAGTTGTTGTCGTTCGGCTCCACGGTGACCGCGTGCCGCAGCCAGGTGGCCACCGCGTCGCGCTGCCGGCCGGTCAGCGGGTCCCAGATCTGCTCGGGGGCCAGGGCGAGCGCGAGGCCGATGGCGGCGGTCTCGACCAGCCGCTGGTTCCGGTCGAAGACCGCGCCCCAGTAGTCGGGGTGCTCGGGGTCGGTCCCGGCGGCGAGCCCGGCTCGCCAGAGCTCCCAGTGATCGAACGTCCCGCCGCCGGCCGCCAGCGGCGCCAGCCCCCACAGCGGGCGCGCGTACGCCTCCAGCTCGGACGCCGCCTGGTCGTAGTGCGCCGTGTTGACCCCCAGCCGCAGCCGTCCTCCGCCCGGGCTGAACCGGGCGATCAGCGGCGCGACCAGATCCCTTACCTGACGTCCCAGGTCGTCCCGGTCGTCCGCCGGCGGTTCTGCGCGGTGCTCGGTGTCCACAGGCTCCCTCTCCTCTGTCGCGAAAGCGCTTTCACAGGGCAGGGTTCCCGCCACCGCCCTCGCTTGTCAACGCCCGGGGCGGTGCGGTGCTGTCGCGGACGTGCAGCTCCATCGGCAGGTAGACCGGCTCCCCGTCGTGCCCCTCGGTCATGAGGGCCTCCAGCATCTCGGCCGCCTGCTTGCCCAGCCGCCCCCGGGGTACCGAGACCGTGGTCAGGCTCGTGTGCGCCACGTGGTCCAGCTCGATGTCGTCGAACCCGACCACCGACAACTCCTCGGGAACCCGCACCCCGAGCTCGCGCATCCGGGTCAGCGCCCCCAGGGCCACCAGGTCGTTGTAGGTGGTGAGCGCGGTGGCGCCGGTGTCGGCCACCTTGGCGGCGGCCTCGTACCCGCAGCGGCTGGTGGACCCGCAGGGCAGGATCGTGACGGACAGGCCGAACGCCTTGGCCGCCTCCAGCGCCCTGATCCGCTCGGAGTTGGCCCAGGACACCTCGGGCCCGCCCAGGTAGGCGACCCGGCGGTGGCCCAGCTGCGCCAGGTGGCCGCAGATCAGCATCATCCCGCCGAAGAAGTCGGCGGAGACGGCGGGCGCGGCGATGCCGGGGACTATCCGGTCGAGCAGGACCAGCGGGTGGTCCCGGGCGGTCAGGGCGGCCAGGGCGGAGCGGTCCATCCGGGGGGAGCAGAGCAGCACCCCGTCGCAGCTGCGCATCAGGTCCTCGACCAGGTCGTGCTCGATCGAGGGGTCCTCGTCCGACTCCATGACCATGACCCGGCGCCCGTGGGAGCGGGCGACGCCGGAGACGGCCTTGAGCACCTCCGGAAAGTAGGGGTTGGCCAGGTCGGGCACCAGCACGCCGATGGTGCCCCACTCCCCGCGGGCGAGCCCCTGCGCCGCGGCGTTGGGCCGGTAGCCCAGCTGCCTGACCGCGTCGTGGACGCGCGCCGCCAGCGAGGGGTCGACCTTGGCCGTGCCGTTGAGCACGCGGGAGACCGTCGAGGCCGACACCCCCGCAGCCGCCCCGACGTCGCTGATCGTCACCCGGACCGGGCGGCCCTCCCGGGGATCACGCACCCGCTGCTCCTGAGAGCAGTCCGCGTAGATGCTCCAGATCCCTGCGTACGGCGGATCGCCAGACGGCGTTCTTCACTCCCATACAGGCCATCCGATCACCCAGCAGGTCGACGTTGAGCGCCCATGCCTCGCTGCCCTCCTTGGCCTGGTTACCGGGGTCGGCCTAGAAGCGCACGTCGTTCAGGTCGCCCGCGAGTGCGAGGGCGAGCGAGGCGGACGGATGGATCGTACCGTGATGGAGCTGGGCGCCAGCTGCACTCCTCCTCCGACGGCACGATCGTCGAGATGCTCGCGTGGGCCAAGGCGGCTGGGTACACCAGGACGGCTCAGGCGGCGGGCGGCCGGGCAACATCGAAGCGATCACCTACCTGCCGGACACGTTCTTCCGCCACAACCGCGACGACACCGCGTGGAAGTGGATGCGGCACGTCTACGACCACCGCGAGGTCAAGCACGCCGGCAACCGTCAAGGTCTCAACGGCGACTACCCCCGAAGTGCCCTTCACGCTGGTCAGCCAGACCGTCGAAGGCCTGATGGGCATCCAGCCCGACGTGCCCCGCCGTACCGTCGCCACGCAGGTCAGGAGGTCTCGGCCGGGCACGCGGTCCCGGTGGGGGGCAGTTTCCCTGTCACGAGGTAGGCGTCGATGTGCCGGGTCGCGCAGGCGGATCTGCGGTAGGCGGTGTGGCCGTCGCCGTCGTTGGTCAGCAGGCCAGAGCCCTGGATGCGCGCGGACAGGCTGCGCGCCCAGCGGAGCGGGGTGGCGGGGTCGTGGGTGTTGCCGACCACCAGAACGGGCGGCAGGCCCTTGATCGGGCTCTCGTGCGGGGCGCGGGCCGGGGAGATCGGCCAGCCCGCGCAGCCAACGGTCATGTCCCAGAACTCCGAGGTGCCGCGCATGTGGGGGGCCGCCTTGAGGACCTGCCGCATCCGGTCGCGCACGTCACGGTAGCCACGGATCCGGGGATCGACGTCAGAGCAGAGGATCGAGCGGTAGGCGGCCGTGCTCACCGGGTCCTCCAGCGCCTGGGCCCGCATGGTCGAGAAGAGCTGGGCGTCCCCCTGCTCGGCCTGCGCGATCGCGGTCGCCAGTCCGTTGGCGAACTGCGGGATGTTGGTGAGGAACGCGTAGGCGGAGTAGCGCAGCTCCTCGACGGTGAGTGGCCGGCCACCTCGCACCCCGATCGGCTCACGGCCGGCCGTGGCGACCAGGCGGTCCCACACCTCGCCGGCATCGCGGCCGTGCAGGGCGCAGGTCGTGGTGTCCGCGCACCAGGCGGTGAACCGGTCGAAGGAGTCCTCCACCGCCTGGGCCGCGTCGGTGACCAGCCGGGACGCGGGGATGCCCTGGTCGACCGCGCCGTCCAGCGCCATCGTGCGCACCCGGCCGGGGAAGAGGCGGGCGTACCGCGCGCCGAGCATGCTGCCGTACGACTTGCCGAAGAAACTCACCTTCGTCTCGCCGAGCGCGGCCCGTACCGCGTCGAAGTCGCGTGCGACGTTCGCGGTGTCGAGGTGCGCGAGCAAGGGACCGGTGGCTTGCCGGCAACTGCGGCCGACGGCCGTGTTCGACGCGACGAGGCGCTCGTATGCGGTCGGGCTTCGCGGGAACTCGCTGATCTCGGGATCGTGGACGGGCAACCCGCACTTCAGCGTGGGCGTGCTCTCGCCCACACCGCGTGGGTCGATGCCCACGATGTCGAAGCGGCGGCGCAGCTCGTCGGAGAAGGTGTCCGGAGCGTAGTCGCGCACGAGCAGCGCGGCGGGCACGCCGGGGCCGCCCGGGTTGTAGAAGAGCGTGCCCACCCGAGCGGCGGGATCGGTGGCCTTGCGGCGTACGACAGTCAGCTCGATCTTCGCCTCGGACGGCGCGCTCCAGTCGAGCGGCACCTTGATCACACCGCATTCGGCGCCCGGCCGGTCGGCGCAGCCGGACCACGTCAGATCCTCTGGAGCGGGGGCGCTCGCAGAGGCAGGCGCACCACCTCCGAGGCCGATCACTGAGGCGGAGGCCACCGCGAGAATCATCGGGAATCGGTTCACGGAGCAGTATTCTTCGCGCCCGCTCAAGCTTGATCATCGACCGAAAGGACGATCCCCATCGGCCGGACGGCCACATGGCAGACGCCGGCCGTCCGCCTCAGCGCTGGATCATCCGCATCTGCTCCTCGTTGTGGTCCTCGCCGGCGGCCGGGGGCAGGTTGTCGAGCTGGGCGATCTGCTCGGCGGTCAGTTCGATGCCGTCGGCGGCGGCGTTCTCCTCCACCCGGGAGACCCGCTTGGTGCCGGGGATCGGGGCGATGTGCTCGCCCTTGGCCAGCAGCCAGGCCAGCGCGACCTGGGCGGGCGTGGCTCCTGCCTCGGTGGCGATGGTCCGTACCTCGTCGGCGAGGGCCAGGTTGCGCTGGAAGTTCTCGCCCATGAAACGCGGGCTGCTCCTGCGCCAGTCGCTCTCGTCGAACTGCTCGGGGGAGCGGATGGCGCCGGTGAGGAAGCCGTGCCCGAGCGGCGAGTAGGGGACGAAGCCGATGCCCAGCTCGCGCAGCACCGGCAGCACCCGCTCCTCCACCTCCCGGGTCCACAACGAGTACTCCGACTGCAGGGCGGTGACCGGGTACACGGCGTGGGCGCGGCGGATCGTCTCCGGGCCGGCCTCGGACAGGCCGATGTGGCGGATCTTGCCCTGCCGTACCAGGTCGGCCAACGTTGCGACGGTGTCCTCGATGGGCGTGCCGGGGTCGACGCGGTGCTGGTAGTACAGGTCGATGTGGTCCGTGCCGAGCCGCTTGAGCGAGCCTTCGACGGCGGTGTGGATGCTGGCCGGGCTGCTGTCGAGCTGCCCGGCGCCGCGGCCGGTGTGCGAGATCATGCCGAACTTGGTCGCCACGACGACCTGGTCACGGCGGCCCTTCATGGCCTTGCCGACGAGTTCCTCATTGGTGTACGGGCCGTAGACCTCGGCGGTGTCGAGGAAGGTGACGCCCAGCTCCAGCGCCCGGTGGATGGTACGCACGGACTCGGCGTCGTCGCTGCCCGCGCCGGTGTAGCCGAAGGACATGCCCATCGCGCCGAGACCGATGCGGGAGACGTCCAGATCTCTCAGGGTGGTGTGCTTCATGATCACCTTTCCGGGACGAGCTTGATGGCGCCGGGGTTGGCCGGTGCAGGCGCTCACCGTTCTCTTCGGGTCAGGGCTGGATGAGGACCTTGAGCGCGGTGCGGTCGTTCATCGCGCGGTAGCCGTCGGGGACCTCGTCCAGGCCGACGGTGCGGTCGAAGACGCGGCCGGGCTCGAGGGTGCCGTCCAGGATCTCCGGCAGCAGTTCCTCGATGTAGGCGCGGGCCGGGGCGACGCCGCCGGTGAGGGTGAGGTTGCGCATGAACTCGCCGAAGCCCATCGGGACCTTCTCGTACTGGGGCGCGCCGATCCGGCTGATCGTGCCGCCGTCGCGGGCCACGGCGAACGCCGTCTGGATGGCCTGCTCGGTGCCGACGCACTCCAGCACGGCGGGGGTGCCGTCGCCGCCGGTCAGCTCCCGTACCCGCTCGACGCCCTCCTGGTCGCGTTCGGCGACGATGTCGGTGGCGCCGAAGTCGCGTCCCAGCGCGGTGCGTTCCTCGTGCCGGCCCATCAGGATGATCCGCTCGGCGCCGAGCCGCCTGGCGGACAGCACCGCCATCAGCCCGACCGCGCCGTCGCCGATCACCGTCGCCGTCGTGCCCGGGCCGACGCCGGCGGTGACCGCGCAGTGGTGGCCGGTCGCGAAGACGTCGGACAGGGTGAGCAGGGACGGCAGCAGCGCGCTGTCCTCGCCGACGGGCAGCTTGACCAGCGTGCCCTGAGCCTGCGGTACGCGGACCGCCTCGCCCTGGCCGCCGTCCACGCCGTCGGCCCCCCACTGGCCGCCGTGCCGGCAGGAGGTCTGCAGGCCCTCACGACAGAAGTCGCAGGTGTTGTCCGACCAGACGAACGGCGCCACCACGACGTCGCCCCGCCGCAACCCCGGCACGTCCGTGCCGACGTCCTCCACGACACCCAGGAACTCGTGCCCGATCCTGTCGCCCTGCTCGGTGGCCGGGCGGGACTTGTACGGCCACAGATCACTGCCGCACACGCACGAGCGCAGCACGCGCACCAGCGCGTCGGCGGGCTCCCGCAGCACCGGGTCGGGCACGTTCTCCACGCGCACGTCACCGGCGCCGTAGATCAAGGTTGCTCGCATGAGAAGGTCTTTCCTCGTCGATGGTCCGTCATCAGGCCTACCCGCGGCCGGTCGAGGCAGGGTGACCGGCATGCCTGGCCGAGGTCCGCTGTCGGTAAACCCGGCCGGTGACGTCACGGTGTGCCGTCGGGCGGGGCCTCCAGGTAGCCGACCGCCGCCTCCAGCACCGCGTGCACGCCCTGCCCGCCGGTCAGACTGATGCGAGGAACTTTCATGTACGGCAAACAGGCTTGTCCGGGCATGCGGCAGGGCCTGCTGTTACAGGTGATGACAGAACCCCCCGGCCGGCCGGGTCAGGTCTGCGCCTCGGCGAGGTCCTGGGTGGCCGCCCAGCTGGCGAGCATCTTCAGCCCGTCGGCGGTGGGACTGCCGGGGGCGGCGGTGTAGACATTGAGGGTCAGGCCGGGCTCGGAGGGCAGCTCCATCGACTCGAAGGCCAGATCGAGCTGGCCGACCACCGGATGCCGCAGCCGTTTCTGGCCGCTGCGGTGGAACTGCACGTCATGGGAGGCCCAGCGCTGCCGGAAGATCTCGCTCTGCGTCGAAAGCTCACCGACCAGCTCGATCAGCGCCTCATCGTGCGGGTTGCGGCCCGCTTCGAGCCGGAGCATGGCCGCGGCGTCGTTGGCGATCCGGTCCCAGTCGACGAAGAACTCGCGCGCGGCCGGGTCGAGGTAGAGGAACCGGGTGGTGTTCGCCGGGCGGCGCGGGCCAGGGCGAACAGGTGGTCCCGCTCGGCCTCGTCCAACCGCGGCGCCCGCCTGCTCGGGTGTGATGCGCGCCCGCCGCGAGCTGAGAAACTCGCGGACCTCGGCCCGCTGGTCGATCTGGCCCATACCCCCAGGTATGCAAGGTGACGGAGGCGAAGGAGGTAAGGCCAGTACCCCGAACACTTGGCGACACCCGTCATGGCGATCTTCGGGATGGATCGTCGATCATGGCGGCGAAACCGTCGAGATGGCGGGCGAGGCTGTACTCGAACAATCCGTCCAGGTCCGAGGCCGTTTCCTCGGGAACCGTGGCCAGCAGGGGGAACCGTCCGCTGTCGAGGAGCTCGCCGGCGTGCTGCCGCTGGGTGAGCCACCACCGGGTGAGCGTCACCCCGGTCTCCTGCTCCGCTTCGACCTCGTCGGCCAGGGACAGGGCGACGGCGCCGACCAGGGTGTGCAGCGTGAGCGCCTCCCGGATCAGGGTCGTCATGGGCAGCCCGAGCCCGTCGAGCGCGCGCAGGGTCCACTCGGTGTGAGCCATCATGTGGGGCAGCAGCAACGGGCGCGTGAACGAGACGGCCCTGGGCAGCCAGAGGTGCCGCCGGCACAGCTCCCATTCGCGGCGGGCGATCAGTTCGAGCTTGGCCCGCCACCCCTCAGGACCGGGTACGGGCAGGTCCGGCTCGCCGAAGACGTCGTCCACCATCTGCGTCACCAGTTCGTCCTTGTTGGCGACGTGCCGGTACAGCGACATGGGGCCGACGTCGAGTTCGGCCGCGAGCCGCCGCATGGAGACGGCCTCGAGCCCTTCGGTGTCCGCGATCGCGATGGCGGTGCGGAGCAGGTGCTTGCGGTTCAACGCCGGCCTCGGAGCGCCGGCCTGCCGTGGTCTCGGGGGAGTGGCCGGGCCGGCCGGCTGCTCGCGGCCCTGGCCGGCGCTGACCACCGTGCCGGCGCCGACCCTCGCCTCGACCAGCCCCTCGTCGCGCAGTGCGGCCATCACCTTGGTCGCGGTCGCGATCGCGACGCTCCACCGCTGGGCGATCTGCCGGATGGAGGGCACGCGCTCGCCCGGCCGTAGCTCCCCGGCCAGGATCCGGGCACGGAACTCCGCGACGATCCGCCGGTAGGGCGGATCCGGCCGCTGCGCCGACGACGGCATGGCACCCCTCGATTCGTTGACGATGATGTGATCTGCCAGCAAAAGTGTACTAGTTCACTCTCTTGAGTACTAGTGCACTTTGTTGGCCTGATCAGCGGAACAACCTCGAAACGTATGGCTCTGCTCATACGATGTACGCATGACACTAAATACACCGTACGCATCCGATGGGCGGGCGCCGAATCTCCTGGCGCGTCGGCTCCGTGGGTGTGAGCTCGTATGAGGTCCAACCCGGTGGCCGAAGTGCGATCGTGGCACCGGCCCCTGATGATCATGGTGGCGGCGATGTCCGCGCTGGTCGTCGTCGCGACCGCCGGTCTCCTCGTGGACGGTCGCGAGCTCATGCAGCAGTCGATCTGGGCGAAGCCGCTGAAGTTCGGGGTGTCCTTCGTCATCTACGGCGCGACGCTCGCCTGGCTGTTGCCGCAGCTTCGCCGGGCGAAGCGCATGATGTGGACCCTCGGTACGGCCTTCGCCGTCGCCGGCCTGATCGACGTCGGTTTCATCGCGGTGCAGGCCGCTCGCGGCACCTACAGCCACTTCAACCACAACACCGACACCTTCAACGTGATCGGGCAGCTGGTCTTCTCCTCCGGCGTGGTCGGGTTGTTCGGGGTGAGCCTGCTCATGGCCGTCATGCTGCTGTTCCAGCGGGTCGGCGACACGGCACTCACCTGGGCCCTGCGGGCCGGGATCGGGCTGGCCGTCCTCGGCATGGGGCTGGCGTCCTTCTGGGTCGGGTGGGCCGCGACCGCACCCCGGACGGTCGAGGACGCCTACGGGAACCCGGTCTCGCTGGTGGGCCAGCACGGGGTGGGGGCGCCGGACGGCGGCGGCATGCCGATCACGAACTGGAGCACCGCCGGTGGTGACCTGCGCGTTCCGCACTTCATCGGCCTGCACTCCGTCCAGGTGTTCGTCCTCGCCGTGCTGGTGCTCACCGCCCTCGCGGCCCGGATCGGCTGGCTGCGCGGCGATCGCGTGCGCGCCCAGCTGACCGGGGTCGTCATCGTGGGGTACACCGCGGTGTTCCTCATCACGGCGTGGCAGGCGCTGCGCGGGCAGTCGCTGGTCCACCCGGACGCGGCCACCTGGATCGCGCTCGCGGCGACGGTCTTCGTGACCGTGCTGCTGGCGGCCGTGGCCGTCGCGGCGGCCCGCCGCCGCGAGGCGGCACCCGCCTGGCCGGACGCGCGGCCCGCCAGAGAGCCGGTCAGGTAGCCGTGAGCCTCAACGGCCGCCAGTCCTGGGGGTCGGCTACGCGGTCGCGGTCTTGATGAGCGGCGCGTCCCGCGTGAACTCCCGGAACCCGACGCTGTAGTACAGCCCGCGCGCCCGAGGATGCCCGGGCGCGCCCAGGCAGGCCACCGTCATATGGGTGGCCCCGGCCGCCCGCGCCAGCCGCATCCCGTGCAGCAGCATCGCCCTTCCCAGCCCCTGACGCCGGTAGTCCGGATGCGTTCCGACCGGCTCGAACTCGGCGGTCCTGTTCGCTTCGTCGAGCCACATGATCGTCGAGGATGCCATCGTCCCGTCCGGCGCCTCCACCAGGAGGTGCAGGTCGCCGCGGTACGCCGCCGTCTGCCGGACACCCTGGTAGGCCTCGGCCGAGTACGCCGAGGGAGCCCAGGCGTCCAGATGGGCCCGCACCACGGCCTCCGGCCCGGCCTCGTCGGCGGTGCGGAACCGGAATCCGTCCGGCAGCACCGGCTGTTCGACGTCGGTGAGGTCGCGCTGGTTGAGCTGGGTCCAGGACCCGGTGTCGCCGAGCGAGGCCGGGTCGGTCTCATAGCCGTGCGCCGTCCATCGCTTCAGGGCGAACTCGTCGGCGGCGCTCGGCACCACTGTGCGCTCGAGGTCCGCCGCCGTGCCGTCGTACCAGTCGATCACCTCGTCGACGAGCCCGGCGTGGCCGGGATGGACCTGATACGCCAGATAGGCGTCGGTGACGTCCTTCACCGACCCGTCGTTCCGCCTCACCTGGCGCGGAAGATGGGCCCAGCTCCACGCCACCAGCTCCCCGCCGGAGAACCACAGCCGCCGCTGCCAGCTCGCGCCGTCGCTCGCGTGCCCCTTGCCCCAGTTCCAGGCCAGCTCGCCGAAGGACGCGTCGCTGTTCACCAGGTCCGGGCGGGTGGCGGTGACCCGCTGCGCCAGACCCTGCATGAGCTGCACGTCCACGCCGGTCAGAAGCTCGAAGTTCGCCATGGTGCGCCACTGTGTCAGGACTCCGCAAAGCCGTCGAACCGTTTTCGGGGTCCGCCGATCGCGGCAGCCAACAGCCGTAGGCGGGCCCGATCAGGTGCAGGGGCTGGTGGACCAAGTGAGGTAGCCGGTGACCCTGCCCCAGGTCGAGACCTCGCCATTGCAGAATTCCGTCTTGACCCCGACCAGGTTGGTGCGCGCGGCGTCGGAGAAGTACTGGCTGTTGCACAGGTAGCCGGCCCGGCAGAGAGGGGCGGCCTGCGCGCCGGCCGGTACGGTGGCCAGCGTGGCGGTGGCCAGGACCACGACGGCCAGTACGCGACGGATCATGAATTCGTCCTTCCCGAACGTGGAGCAGCGGGCGACCCGAGCTCCGCGACAAGATCCCCGAACGCATCATGCGCCGCGAAGCAGATCTTGGCAACGGGGTTGGAGAGGCCTACCGCTCCGTCGCCGGATCCCAGCTCGGCTGCCAGTTGGCGAACCCCGGGCAGAGCCCGGCGGCCTGCGCGTCCGGGGCGAGCGGCGTCGTCGCCGGGTCACGCGGCTCACCCGCGGGGCGCCCGCCGGCGTCGAAGCGCCGGGTCAGCGGCCTGCCCAGGAGATGGTGATCGAACCACTCGATGGTGGCCCGCATTCCCTCGCCAAGGCCGGGCTCGATGTAGAGACCCATGCTGTCGTAGGGAAGCACCACCATCCGCTTCGGCTCGCGGACGGAGTCCTCCATCACCTGCCGCATCTGCGTGAGGTCGTGGTAGGCGTCGTCGCCGCTGACTCCGAGGAACTGCACGGGCGTGGGCGAGATCTTGTCCGCGAACCGGGCGGGATTCCAGAGGGTCATCTTCTCGAAGGACTCCACCAGGATGGTGTTGTCGAACGTCGGGTACAGCTCCGTCGCCTGGCGTGCGTAGCCGCGGGCGGGCTCGGTCCAGGTGTCGACGCCGACGAACTGCCGGGTAGCTCCCCTCCCGGTTGCGACGCGTTGCGCGATGTCGTTCTGGATCATGTCCTGCGGTAGCTGCGCCCAGCCCATGAGCGCGCTCGGGTAGAGGACGGAGACGCATCTCACCCGCCGGTCGAAGGCGGCGACCTGCAGGGCCACGCCTCCGCCCAGGCTGACGCCATGGAGCCCGATCCGCTCGGGGTCCACCTCGGGGCGGGAGCTCAGGTAGAACAGCGCGCAGCGGACGTCCTGCACGAAGTTGTCGGGGTAGAGCTGACCCCGGGGCGTGCCCGCGCTGGCCCCGGAGGTGCGGAAGTCCATGGCCAGGCAGGCGTAGCCGGCACGGGCCAGGTACCAGGCGGCACCGGTGTTGGCCTCCTTGGACACCGTCCCGCTCCAGAACAGGATGATGCCCGGCCTCCGCTCGGTACGCGATGCGCCCTCGGGCAGGTAGAGGTCGGCCGCGCAGTCGGTGATGCCGCTCTCGGCGCCTCCGGCGGGAAACGTCACGTGCTCGACTGTCACGCCTGGAGGGTAGGTGAAGCCCAGATCCGTCATGTCGATTCCATTCGCTGCGTTTCGTACGTTCAGTTTGAACTTAACATACAGGACGGGCTGAGCGAATCCAGGGGTGCTGCCATCACGGTTGACCTGGCAGTCTTGATGGCATGTATCCCAGTTCTGCTCTCGGCGAGTTCCTCCGATCCCGACGGGCCCGGGTTCGTCCCGAGGAGGTGGGGCTGAGCTCGGGAGTCAAGCATCGGCGGGTGGCCGGGTTGCGCAGGGAGGAGCTGGCGCCGCTCGCGGGGGTCAGCGTCGGTTATTACACCCGGCTGGAGCAGGGGCAGAGCCCGAACGTCTCCGACGAGGTCCTGGACTCCGTCGCCCGCGTCCTGCGGCTGGACGACGACGAGGTGGCTCACCTGCACCGGCTGGCCCGGGTCACGCGGGCCAGTGAGAAGGTACGGCCTGAGCGGCTGCGTCCCGGCATCAAGCTGATGGTGGACTCGTTCACCGAGGCGCCCGCCATCGCGGTGGGCAGGCGGGGCGACATCCTGGCGTGGAACCGCCTGGCGCACGCCCTGCTGGCTCCGCACTGGCCTTTCGAGGGCGGGAAGAAGCCGAACTTCGTCCGCATCGACTTCCTTGAGCTGGACTTCTCCCGCGCCCTCTATGCCGACTGGGAGCAGAAGGCCCGTGACGACATCGCCTACCTGGAGGGGTCGCTGAGCCGGTTTCCCGGGGACGAGGGGCTGAGCGCTCTGATCGAGGAACTGCTGACGCTCAGCCCGGAGTTTCACGCCATGTGGACCGAACATCCGGTGAGCAACTGCGCGTCCATCTCGCGCGACTATCGGCATCCTGACGTGGGCGTCATGACGCTCACCGCCGAGCTCCTGCGGACGCCCGACGACGAGGGTCAGGGCGTGACGGTGTTCCAGGCCGAGGCGGGCTCGCCGTCGCGGGAACGGTTGCGGCGCCTGGCCGGCCTGGTCACTGTCGCCGCAGGTCAGGCGGCCAGGGAAGGCTCCTCGGCCTGACCGGTGCCTGCCCGGCGGAGAAGGACGCCGCCGGCGACGGCGCCGAGCAGCGCGACCGCGCCGGCCACCAGGAAGGCGGTGTGCAACCCGCCGAGGGTGGCCAGCGCCTCGGTGGTGGCGGGGGCGAGCGCCTCGGTGCGGGCGGCGACGATCGCGGTGAGCCCGGCCACGCCGATGGCGCCGACGAACGTGGGCATCTGGGCCAGGCTCCCCGCGACGCCCTGGTCGGCCTCGTTCAGGCCGGAGGTGATCGTCGTGATGGCGGCCACGACCGTGAGCACGTGCCCGAAGCCCATCGTGGCCGAGCTCGCCAGCAGGAGGACCAGGCCGCCCTCGGCGGGCAGGAACACCATCGCGGCCGTGCCGATCGCCTGCACGGTCAGGCCGATCACGATGGTCGGCACCGTACCCCGCGTGCCGATCAGCCGGGCCGCCAGGGTCCCGGCGATCAGGGCCGCGACGCCCTCGCCGAGGAAGCCGAGCCCGGTCTGCAGCGGTGAATACCCCAGGACATTCTGCATGTGAAGGCTGAGCAGCAGGGTCGCCCCGCCGCACATCCCGAAGGTGACCAGTCCCACCGTCATGCCCCATTTGACGGTCGTACGACGCAAGAGGCGCAGCGGGACGAGAGGGGCCGCGTGCCGCGCCTCGACGGCCAGGAACGCGCCGAGCAGAAGCACCGCGGCCAGCAGCGTCGCAAGAGTCGGTACGCTGCCCCAGCCTGCCCGCTCACCCGTGGAGATGCCGTAGACCAGGGCGAAGAGCCCGCCGCTCGCCAGAAGCGCACCGGGGACGTCGAGCCTGGCGCGGCTCCGTACGGCCGTCTCGCGAACCATCGTCACGGCGCCGAGCATGACCAGCGCACCGATGCCGAACAGGATGAGCATGGTCCAGCGCCAGTTCAGCCCGCTGGTGATCAACCCGCCGCCGATCGTCCCGATGACGAACCCCAGCGAGAGCAGGGCGCCGTTGACCCCCAGCGCCCTGGTGCGCTGCGGTCCCTCGGGGAACGCGCCGGTCATCAGCGCGAGCGCGGTCGGGCCGATCATGGCCGCCGCGACGCCCTGCCCGGCACGCGCCGCCAGCAGCAGCCCCGGGCTCGGCGCCAGCCCGGCCAGCAGCGAGAACACGGTGAACGTCGCCACCCCCGCGATGAACAACCGGCGCCTGCCGACCATGTCGGACGCCCGTCCGAACAGCGGCATCAGGGCGGCCGTCGGCAGCAGGCACGCGGTGGCCACCCACTGGAGGGCCGACGCGCTGGAGAAGCCCAGGTCCCGGCCGATCTCCGGCAGCGCCACCGTGATGATCGAGTAGTCCAGGCCGGTCATGAAGGTCGCGCCGCACAAGGTGATGAGGATCAGCCAGCCGCGAAGCCCCAGCCGCGCAGCTCTGTGAAGAGTCTCTGTCGTCATGCCGACCAGATTGCGGCCCGCCGGAACGAGCAACCAGCGCTCTGGTGAGGGTACATCTGTCAGGTGCAGGCTCCGCCCCCGGAGACGATGCTCCACGGGATCTCCTGGTCGCCGGGTCGGCCGGGGTCGAGTGCGGCCCGCGCGCAGCGGCGGCCCTGGTCTCGTAGCGGGTTCGTGACCGACGTGATGCCGAGCTGCCGGCCGGCCGGTGAGGCGTCCCAGCCGAGGTAGGCGGCCTCCGGATGAGTCTCCAGGAGAGCCTGGCGGGCTCCCAGGGCGAGTTCGTCGCTCATCGCGATGATGAGCGCATCGGGCGTGAGCTGGGGAGCGAGGTCTCGCGCCGCCTCGACGCCGTCTCGTTGGGTGTTGCGGGCCACGACGGCGATCGGTGTGCTCCGCCAGCTGAGCCCGGCCTGTTCGATGGCGGCGCGGTAGCCGCGCAGGCGGGCGTCGGTGACGGGAAACGGTGCATGGGACGGCAGCTCGGCGCCGATCGTCACCATGCGCTCGCGGTCGCGATCGAGGGGGAATGAGATCACTACGGGCGTCCGGCCTTCGCGGAGTCCCTGGGAGGCGACCGCGAGGGCGGCCCGGTAGTCGTCCTGCGTGACGCATACGATGCCCTGGCGTGGCGGACCGCCCTGGATGACGGCGGGGCGGGGGTCGCCGGCGACCGCCGCCAGCACCGGATCGTCCTGCGCGGTGGTCCACAACACGAAGCCGTCGACCGCTGCGGACAGCACCCGACCGGCGTCGGCGGCGTCGCCCCGCGTCGGGATGAACGTGAGGCCCTGGCCTTCCTCGACGCAGACCTCCGCGACCCCGGCCAGGAACTGTGCCGCCTGGGGATCGTCGAAGGCGTAGGCCAGGTGCTCGCTGAAGACCACCCCGATCTGGTGCGTACGCCCGGATTTCAGCGCGCGGCCCACGGCGTCGGGGCGATACCCCAGCTCGCTCGCCGCGCGGTGCACACGATCGCGCGTGTCGGCCGCGACCCGGGCAGGCCGGGTGAAGGCGTAGGAGGCGGTCATGGGGGACACCCCCGCGCGAGCCGCCACATCCTTCAGCGTCACGCGTCTGCGGTTGGTCGGCACGGGACCCATCCTAGTTGTGTAGCGTTACACATATGTCGACCACGATCACACGCCCCGGCCGGATGTTCCGTGCGGCGCCGTTCCTCGCCTTCGCCGGATTCGGCGCCTTCTGGGGGGTGTGGGGTGCCACCCTGCCCCTGCTGCGCGCCCAAGCCGGTGTGAGCGACGCACAGTTCGGCATCGCACTGCTCCTCGTGGCCGCCGGGGCTCTGCCCGCCATGCTGCTGACCGGGCGGCTCGTCGACACGCTCGGGTTACGCGTCGCCGGAGTGCTGCTCGCGCTGCTGGGCGTCATGGGCGTCGTGCTTTCCTTCGCCTCGGTGAGCTATGCCGGGTTGTGCGCCGGCATCCTCGCGGTGGGAGCCAGTTCGGGAGCGGCTGATGTGGCGATCAACACGCTGTCGGCGACGGTCGAGAAGCGGACGGGACGCCCTGTCGTGACCCGTTCGCACGCGATGTTCTCCGCCATGGTCGCGGTCTCGAGCCTGGGCGCCGGCGCGCTCTCCGCGATGACGGACAGCCTGCCGGTGGCCTTCACCGCGGCCGCCGTGGTCGTCGTGGCTCTCGGCCTGGCCGCCGTCGCCGCGACGCGCTCGGCCCCCGCTCACGACGCCGCTCACGACGCCGCTCACGACGCCGCTCACGACGCCGCTCACGACGCCGTCGCGCCAGAGGATGCGCCGGCGCACTCCGGTCGAGTGTCCTGGCGGATCGCCCTGCTCGTCATCGGTGCGATCGGCGCGCTGGCGTTCGCCTCGGAGAACGCCTTCCAGACCTGGGCCGCCGTCCTGCTGACCGACGCGTTCACCGCCTCGCCGGCGCTGGCCGCCGTGGCGCCGGCCGTGTTCGCCACGACGTCCGCGCTGGCCCGCCTCAGCGCCGCCACGACCACGCTGCGCCGCCCGATCGCGACGCTGGTCGTGGCCGGCGTGATCGCCACGACCGGAGGCGTCCTGACCGCGTACGCGTCCACGCTGCCGCTCGCGCTGATGGGCATCATCGCCGCCGCCGTGGGCACCTCGGCGCTCTTTCCCACCCTGCTGTCCTACGGGCTTCGACCCGTCCCCGACGAGTCACGGGGACGAGCCACGTCCACCATCTCCACGGTCGCCTATCTCGGTTACCTCGCAGGCCCGGCGTATTTCGGCCTGCTCGCTGACGACATCGGAGTGCAGAAGGCGTTCCTCGGCATCGCCGCACTGACCGCCGTGCTCCTGGCGACGATCCCGGCACTGTCGGCGCTCAAGCGCGCAAGGGCCGCTCCGTCCCTCGACGAGACGCCGATCCCCACCTGACCGCCGACGGCTCCGGTGGCTCACAGCCAGTCGTGTTCGCGCGCGTACCGTGCCGCTTCGTGCCGGGTCCTGGTCTGGGTCTTCTGCATCGCGTTGGACAGGTAGTTGCGCACCGTGCCCTCTGCCAGGTGGAGCCGGGTGGCGATGTCGGCGACCGAATAGCCTTCGCCGGTCACCCGCAGCACATCGATCTCGCGGTCGGTGAGCGGGCAGTCGTCGACGACGGCGAGCGCGGAGACATCCGGGTCGATCCACCGCTTGCCCCCGTGCAGCGTCTTGATGACCGAGACGATGTGCGCCGGCTCCGCGGACTTGCTGACGAAGCCCCGGACTCCGAGCTTCAGCGCCTTGCGCAGCACCCCCGGCCTGGCATGGCGGGTCAGCATGAGGACCACCTGCTCCGGCCGCGCACGACGGATCTCCGCGACGGCGCCGAGTCCGTCCACACCGGGCATCTCCAGGTCGATGACGAGCACATCGGGCAGGTGCCGCAGCGTGGCCTGGACGGCCGTCTCACCGTCCTCCGCCTCGGCGAGCACGGTGATCTCGCCCTCGAGCGGGAGCAACGCCGCCAGCGCTTTGCGGAGGAGCGCCTCGTCGTCGGCGAGCACCACGGTGGTCATCAGTCGTCCTTCCCCGTTCCTTGAGGGGTGGCGAGCCCCCGGTCATCACCGTGCCCGATCGAACAGCAGAGTTCGCCCCAGTATTCTTCCCGGTTCCGTGGCGGCACCAGTGACACCGCGTCATGCCTTCACTCCCGAAATGTCATGGCGAGGTCATGACGTGGCCGCACTGCCCGGTGAGCGCGGCGGCTGGTGTGATCAACGGCATGTCCTCGACACCAGTCATCGACGTTGAACGTCTGAACGTCACCTACGGCGACTTCCATGCCGTGAAGGACCTGTCCTTCCGAGTGGAGCGCGGAGAGCTCTACGCGCTGCTCGGTACGAACGGGGCAGGCAAGACCTCGACCCTGGAGACCGTCGAAGGCCACCGTACGGCCACCTCGGGCACCGTGCGGGTCTTCGGCCAGAGCCCACGCGACCGGCGCGCCGTGCGCCCTCGGATGGGCATCATGCTGCAGGACAGCGGGTTCTCCCCGGACCTGACGGTGAAGGAATCGGTCCGGCTGATCGGACAGCTCACCCAGCGCGCGGACACGGTCGAACGCGTCCTCGGCGTCGTGAACCTCACGCGCAAGGCCGGCACCAAGGTGTCCCAGCTCT
Organism: Nonomuraea insulae; assembly: GCF_042656245.1. Classification (NCBI taxonomy): domain Bacteria; kingdom Bacillati; phylum Actinomycetota; class Actinomycetes; order Streptosporangiales; family Streptosporangiaceae; genus Nonomuraea; species Nonomuraea insulae. The sequence goes on along the minus strand of NZ_JBHSPA010000009.1, from coordinate 95,293 downwards.
CCGGCGGGGAGAAACGGCGTCTGGACTTCGCCACCGCCGTGTACGGAGCGCCTGAGCTGATCTTCCTGGACGAGCCCACCACCGGCCTGGACATCCAGTCCCGGGACGATCTGTGGGACACCGTGGACAAGCTGCGCGAGGACGGCTCCACCGTCGTTCTCACCACGCACTACCTGGAAGAGGCGCAGCAGCGCGCCGACCGCATCGGTCTCATGCACAAGGGCGCCTTCTACCGGGAGGGGACGGTCTCCGAGCTGACGCAGACCCTGCCGTCCGTCATCCGCTTCTCCCTCGCGGCCCCCGCACCCGCGCTACCGCTGGAGGCCAGGCGCGAGAGCGAGGGAACCTTCCTCATCGAGACCTTCGGCCTGCAGAAGGACCTGCACACCCTGCTCCGCTGGGCGCAGGACCACGCGGTGGAGCTGCGCAGGCTCGAAGCCGGACCCACCCGGCTCGACGACGTCTTCCGCGCCCTCGGCACTGACTAGACCTTCCAGGAAAGGACCTTCGCCATGCTCTCGATCGCTCTCAGCGAGCTGATCCAGATCTTCAGGAACCGGCTGGTTCTGGTCACCAGTCTCGTCATGCCCGCGGCGGTCAGCGCGTTCTTCATCTACCAGCACGAAGTCTTCGCGGCCCTGGGCAGCCTCGGATACATCGCGGGGGTGGTGACGTTCACCGTCGGTGCGTTCGGGCTCTACACCGCCGCGGTGACCACTCTGGCCTCACGCCGGCAGAACCTCTTTCTCAAGCGGCTGCGTTCCACCGCGACGAGCGACACCGGCATTCTCTCCGGGCTGCTCCTCCCGATCACCGCCATCTCGCTGGTCCAGGTGGCCGTGATCATGACCGTGCTGGCCGCCGTCACGGACGGGCCGGACAACGTCGTCCTCCTGGCGGCGGCCGTCCTCTCGACGGTGGTCATGATGCTCGGCCTCGGACTGGCCACGGCGGGACTGACGAACTCCCCCGAGCACGCCCAGGTGACCACGCTGCCCATCAGCATCGGCACCATCGCCGTGGCCAGCTGGGTGGGAATCTCCGGCACCGAGGAGCTCACCCTGCTCAAACGGCTGCTTCCCGGTGGCTCGGCCACCGAACTGGTCGTCAACGCCTGGAACGGCGGCGTCCCCATCACCGACTCCCTGATCCTCCTGGCGCCCACACTCAGCTGGGTCGTGGTCGCCGTCGCGCTGGCCGCCCGGATCTTCCGCTGGGAGCCGCGCCGATGATGACCGCCGTATCCCGAGGAGGAGCACGGATGAGGAAATCCGTCATGACCGTTCTCGCCGCCGCCGTGGTCGCGTCGCCGACCCCGGCGGGGGCGACGGCGACAGACACCCTGAACTGGGGGAAGTGCCCGGCGGATGTCACCGGCGCCGGTCTGGAGTGCGCGACGCTCGACGTACCGCTGGACTACCGCGACCCCGGCGGGCGAAAGATCGAGATCGCCGTCTCGCGCCTGGCCTCCACCGACCCCGGCAGGCGCCGCGGCGTGCTGCTGACCAACACCGGCGGTCCCGGCGGGACAGGGCTGACCTACCCCGGCATCCTGCGGGACATGAAGCTGCCGCGGAGTGTGCTGGACACCTATGACGTGATCGGGATCGACCCGCGTGGCACCGGCCACAGCACCCCGGTGACCTGTGACCTGAAGCCGGAGCAGATGGCGAGCAACATCCCGAAGTACGCGCTGACCGCGGCCGACGTCGCGGCGCAGGCCAAGGTCGTGTCCGGCATCGCCGAGCAGTGCGGCTCGTCGGCGACGGCGTCGATCTTGCCGCACATCACCACGGCGAACACCGCACGCGACATGGACCGGATCCGGAAGGCGCTGGGCGAGTCGAAGGTGTCCTACTTCGGCATCTCCTACGGCACCTACCTCGGTTCCGTGTACACTACGCTGTTCCCGCACCGCAGCGACCGGATCGTGCTCGACAGCGCGACGGGCCCCGGCGGCTGGGACGCCTCGTTCTCACGGATGTTGGGCCGGGGCGTCGAGGACCGGTTCCCGGACTTCGCGAAGTTCGCCATCGCACATCCCCAGCACGGCCTGGGCCGGACACCGGAACAGGTGAAGGCGAAGTACTTCGACCTCGCCAGGCGACTGGACGCGGCGCCGAGTCCGGAGGGCATCACCGGCAAGTTGTTCCGCGAGATCACCTTCGCCCAGCTCTACTACGACAAGGGGATGCCGTGGCTGGCCGAGTTCTGGCACGCGCTCGACACCGGCAGCCCCATGCCGGAGCCGCCGGCGAGTCCGCCCAACCTGGAGAACTACCTGGCTAGCCAGCTGCACGTGATCTGCAACGACTCCGACTGGCCGGAGTCGGTACGGACCTACCAGCGCAACGTCGCGATCGACCGGAGCCGCTACCCGATGTTCGGCGCGGCCGGGGCCAACATCACGCCGTGCGCGTTCTGGCCGTCCGAGCCGGTCGAGCCGCCGGTGAAGATCACCGACCGTGGGCCTTCGAACGTGCTCATCCTGCAGAACCTCCGCGACCCGGCGACGCCGCTGGCCGGCGCCAGGAAGCTGCGCGAGGCCCTCGGTGACCGGGCCCGGATGGTGACCGCCGACCAGGGCGGGCACCTGGCGTACCTGTTCCTGGACAACCGGTGCGCCAACGATCGCGTGACGACGTTCCTGGTCACCGGTCAGCGCCCGCGGCACGACGTCGCCTGCGGGGCCGGACCGGCCCTCTGATCGACCGGCTGGTCGAGCGCGGCCTCATCCGCCGCGAGAGCAAGCGGGTGCTGGGCGTGTTCCGCATGACCACGTTGCCGGCCGCGGACACCCGGCACGAGGCGGAACTCCGGCCCTCGCCTGGTCGGCCGAGGTCCACCGGCGCGCGAAGGAGCTCGAGAAGGGCAGCTGGGGGGCCGCGGCCGTGAACACCGCGGTGACGCGGACCGCCGCGGCGATCGCCGCCTCCAGTACCGCCGTCAGTCTCTCCGTGATCACGGCGGTCACCTGGTTCGAGTTTTCGTGGGCAGGGTTTCGGAGACATGCCCGGTCCGGAGGGATTACGGTGGCCCATTGACGATCAGTCAAGCCTGTAAGTCTCCCGGAGTCTCTTTTGCGCACCGCAGTGGCAATTCTCTCCTTCCTGCTCGCCATCTCCATCCTGCCCGTCCAGCCGGCCACCGCCGTGGCTTCGGCCGCGTCGCTGCCCGGCGGCAAAGCCACCTATGTGATCTCACAGGGCCATCTCAAGGCCTCCTCCCAGCAGAACTGGCTACGCCTGGGCAGCTACCGCTTCGCCGCGGACGGCACGGTGAAAGCCTCCATGTACCTGTGGTGGCAGCGTCACCCCCAGGCCAGGCAGCGCACCGGCACCGTCCCCGACCCGAGCTGCACCACCAAGGCGGGCGGTGTCGCCTCGCGGCCCCGCGCCTGCGAGGTGCTCACCGCGGGGGGCTTCACCGGCGCCCCCGACGAGAGCCGCACCGGGACGTACACCATCGCGGGCGACGTGCTCAGCATCCGGTGGAAGATCGCCCAGACGTGGACGGAGCAGTGGTACGTGCGGCCCTCGCCCGACGGCAAGCTGGCCCGTCTCGACCTCAAGCAGAGCACGCTGGCCACGAACGGGTACGGCTACGGCAGCAACGCCGCGATCGGCACCCGGCGCGCGATGAGTTCGGTGAAGGCGTTCCCCGGCTCGCTCAGGCAGGACCTGACGAGCTGGGCGAGCGGCAAGATCGTCAAATCCGCCAACCAGCCGTTCGGCCTCTCCTCCTTCCGCGCCTGCGCCGCCACCACCTCGTGCCTGACCTACCTGCAGCCGTCCTCGCGCGGCGCGTGCCAGAAGTCCGGCGGCTGCCCCAAGTACGGCGGCGGAACTCGCCCCAACGTCAGCTCGATCCAGTACTACCTGACGATGATCTCCAAGACCGACCGCCGCGACACGCTCTGGCACTGGTGCACCTGCCTGGCGATGGAGCGCGGTGAGTTCTGCTACACCGGCAACTCCCACGTCAAACCGCTCATGCAGATCATCGACGACACGGGGGCCTTCCGCGGCTGGGTCGGCGCTGAGGCGTCCTTCTCGACCGGCTCCCGGGCGACGGACATGCTGGCGGTGCTGCGCATCTCCGACTTCCGCTGACCGGCTTCAGCCGTAACGGCGCTCCTCCGGGGCGCCGTTACGGAGGGTTGTCGCCGGCATGAGCCCTCGCTACGCGAGATTGGCCTTCACCAGCGGGACGACCTCCTCGGTGAAGCGCCGGACCTGATCCACGCTCTGGCGCTCAGGCCAGAAGACGAAGCCGGTGAACGGCTGCTCCGTGGCGAGCCTGGTCAGCTCGGCGGCCCAGCCGTCCGCGCCGGCGCGCAGGGGGTCGGCGCCGGTGGTCATCCTGGCAGTGCCCGGGCCGCTCCCGCCGGCCTCGACCGTGCCGACCACCTGGGCCAGCCGCACGACCGACCCGGGGTCGCGGCCGGCATCCTCGGCGGCCTTGTCGATGATCTGGTTCGACCCGGCCCACCGCTCGTACGGCAGGTAGGACGGAATCGGCGCCGCCCAGCCGTTCGCCACCCGGCCCGTGAGCGCCAGGCTGCGCGGTCCCTGCGCGCCGATCCACACGTTGATCGGCGGTGTACCGGCCTCGGCTCCCTGCACCCCGTCCACCCGGTAGTAGTCGCCGTCGAAGCGGACGTTCTGCCCCGGTGACCACATCCCCCGCATGACCGTGATCGCCTCCTCGAGCGCCGCCAGCGCCTCGGCGGCCGAGCGCCGGGGCACGCCCATCTTGATGATGGCGTCCCAGTAGCCGCCGGCGCCGATGCCGAGCTCGAAACGGCCGCCGGAGAGCACGTTCAGCGTCCCCGCCGTCCGCGCCAGCATGGCGGGCGGCCGCAGCGGCAGGTTGGCGACGTTGGGGAAGAAACGCAGGCGTGTGGTGCGGGTCAGCAGATGCCCGATGAGCGCGAACGAGTCCAGGAAATCCCCCACGTACGGATGGTCCTGGATGCCGATGAGATCGAGCCCACCATGCTCGGCCGCGTCGGTCATGTCGTGTGCGAGGGAGAGGTCATGGGTCGGGTTCAGCGAGACCCCGAAGACATATTCGCTCATGGTCATCGCACCCTACTAGAAGGGAAGATCGCCATCGGTTCCGCGGCGATCGGCCGCCGGCGTACGTCACGAAGGTTCGCGGGGTGGAGTCAGACCCGTCGCACGAGCTCGGCGGCGGCCTCCGGCCACTGCGGATAGTCGAAGGCGAAGCCCGCTTCGAGCAGGCGGCCGGGGACGACGCGGCGGCTTTTCAACAGCAGTTCGGTGTCCGAGCGCAGCGCGAACGCCCCGAGCCCGACCATCCACCTCGTCGCGGGCAGGCCCACCGGAACCCCCCGCGCGGCGCGCAGCACGCGCATGAACGCGCGCTGCGGCAGGGGGGCGGGAGCGGCGAGGTTCACCGGCCCGGCGAGGTCGTCCCTGCCGATCAGGAACTCCACGGCGCGCACGAAGTCGCCGCCGTGGATCCAGGACATGTACTGCGTGCCGCCGGCGATCGGGCCGCCGAGGCCGAGCCGCGCCAGCCGCAGCAGGACGTCGAAGACGCCGCCGCGATCGGGGCTCATCACCATGGCGGTGCGCATGCCGACCTTGCGCGTGTCAGGGGTTTCCGCCTGCTCCTGCGCCCGCTCCCAGGCTTTCGCGATCTCGATGCTGTTGGCCCAGTAGCCGGGCACGCCGGGCTCGGTGCCGCCGATCAGGCCGGTCGCCTCGTCGTTGGGCGCGTCGAAGCGGTGGGAGTAGATCGTGGCGGTGCTCATCTGCAACCAGACCCGTGGAGGTCGTGCGGCGGCTGCGATCGCCTCTCCCACCACCTGGGTGGAGCGCACCCGCGAATCCATCATGGCCCGCAGGTTGGCGGGCGTGTAGCGGCAGTTGACGCTGCGTCCGGCCAGGTTGATCACGATGTCGCTGCCATCGATCTCCTTCGCCCATGGGCCCAGGGTCTCGGCGTCCCAGTGGATCTCGCGGTCGCGCGCCGGCCGTCTGGTCAGGATGGCTACGTCATGGCCCGCGGCGGTCAGCGCGCGGTCGAGGATGGTGCCCACCTGCCCGGTTCCCCCGGGTATCACGATCTTCATCAGGCGTCCCCCCAAGGTGTGTGGGACGAGCCTAGCGCGGCCGCCTGAACGCGTTCAAAGTGGCCCCATTGCCTGGACGTACGCGGAGCGTTGCCATACAATTACCCATCGTAACCGTCGGGCGAGCTCTTGGAAGGACCATCGTGAAGAGATTCATCCTCACCTCCGCGTTCACCGCCGCCATCATCGCGGGCACCGCGGGCGCCGCCTACGCATCGCAGTACGTCGCCTACGAGGGCCAGGGCTTCTCCGGCAGAAGCGTCGTCATCAGCGCGTGCGGCGTGTCCAACATCCCCTACCACGGCTCCTACAAGTGGTACGGCGACGGCCAGAGCGGGCGCATGTACAACCAGCCCAACGGCCAGGGCGTGGCCCACTTCACCTTGGCCTCCGACAGGAACGCCGAGCAGCGTAGCCCGGTGGGCTGGAAGAGCATCTTCATCGTGTGCTGACCCCGCCGGCCCGCGTCCGCCCGGTCACGGACCTCCGTGGGGCGGACGCGGGCCTACCGCCCCCGAGAACTTCCTGTACCGGGCATTCTGGGCCGCATGACAGTAGAGATCGACGGCGAGGGCCTCACCGCGGCCCAGGTGGTCCAGGTGGCGCGTGCGAGTTCCGAGGATGCCGTGCTGGCGGCGGCCGCCCGTGAACGGCTGGGCCGCACCAGGGCGTATATCGAGTCGCGGTGGATGCACGATGAGGCGCCGCTGATGTACGGGTTCAACACCGGCGTCGGCTCCTTCAAGGACCAGCGGGTCCTGGTCGCCGACATGGAGGAGTACCAGAGCCGCCTGATCAGGGCGCACGCGAGCGGCGTTGGCGAACCCTTCGAGCAGGACGTCGTCCGCGCGACGATGATGTTGCGCGCCAACGCCTTCGCCGCCGGTTACTCCGGGCCCGCGGTCGGTGTGGTCGATCGCCTGCTGGCCTTTCTCAACGAGAGACTGCACCCGGTGATCCCGCGCAAGGGGTCGGTGGGCGCCTCCGGAGACCTCGCCCCGCTGGCGTACCTGGCGGCGGCGCTCGGCGGATTTCCCGAGGCGAGGATCGACTACCGGGGCGCCCGTCAGCCCGCGCGAGAGGCGATCGCCGCCGCGGGGCTGCCCGTCGACTTCGCGCTGGTCGCCAAGGACGCCTCGGCGCTGCTCAACGGCTCCACCGTGTCGCTGGCCCTCGGAGTGCTCGCCGCGCACGACGCGCGGCGCGTCGTCCAGGCCGCCGACGTCGCCCTGGCCATGAGCCTGGAGGCGATGCGCGGCGAACTGGCCGCCTTCCATCCCGCGGTCCACCGGGCCAGGCCGCATCCCGGCCAGCGGAGCACGGCCCGCAACGTGCTCAAGATGGCCGGCGACTCCCGCCGATCAACTCGGCCACCGACAACCCGTTGATCTTCAGCGACGGTGACGACCACATGGTTCTCCGGCGGCAACTTCCACGGGCAGTCGCTGGCCCAGATCATGGACCTCGTCGCGATCGCCGTGACGGACCTCGGATCCATCAGCGAACGGCGCCTGGCCCGCCTCATCGACCCCACGATGAGCTACGGCCTGCCGCGCAACCTCAACGCCGGCCCCCAGGGCGTCAACACCGGATACGCCGCCGTGCAGTGCTCGATGTCGGCGCTCGTGATGGAGAACCGCACCCTGGCGACCCCCGGTTCGATCGACTCCATTCCCGGAAAGGGGAACGCCGAGGACCATGTCTCCAACTCCACCTGGTGCGCGAGAAAGGCCCGCACCATCGTGGCCAACACCGAGCAGATCGTCGCCGTCGAGTTGCTGATGGCCGCGCAGGCGTTGGCGCTGACGGCCCCCCTCGCCGCCGCGCACCCCCTGGGCCGGGGCACCGCGGCCGCCCTCGACGTGATCCGTGCCGCCATCCCACCGGCGCTGGACGGCGACCGCCGGTTCGACACCGAGATGGCCACCGCCCTCGACCTCGTACGTTCCGGCGCGATCATCGAAGCCGTGGAGGCCACGGTGGGACCTCTGGAGTAACCCCGGTATAAGTGCATAAAGCGCCATTTCCATTCGGCAATGCGCTCAGACTTTAACGTCCCCGCGAAAGAAGAACGCATTATTTAACCGAGCCGGGGAATAGCGAGATAAACGTTCCTGCGCCGCCCTCGCGACCGATTGAGGGCGGCATCGGGGGGATCGCACATGGACGAAGCCCAGCAGTACGAGCGCTATGTCGGAGGCACTCCAGAGGCCGAGCAGGCGATCTTCGAGAAGCTCGCCCGCGACCTCATGCGGGTCCAATGGAAAATCAGGAAACGCGGCGGCGCCGCCGACATCGACCGGACCTTTCACGCCAAGGCCATTCTCGCTGTCGAGAACGCCCGGCTGAGTTTCTCTTCAGACCTTCCCGAGGACCTGCGGGCCGGTTTCGCCCAGCCCGGCGCCGAATACCCGGTCACCGTCCGGCTGTCCAACGCCAGCGGCGCCCGCCAGCCGGACTTCGCCCGCGATCTGCGGGGCGCGGCACTGCGCGTCCAGGCGAGCCCGGAGCAGGCGCACGACCTGCTCATGACCAGCCATCCGGTGTCCCACGCCAGGAACGCGCGCGAGTTCGTCAGGTTCGCCCAGGTCATGGCGGCTGCGGACACAGCCGTGCGCAAGGGGATCGCGCTATACGTCAAGCTGCCGCTGAAGGTCGGCTGGGCCACCGCCGCGCGCATGCGGCGAAACGTCAAGGCGGCGAGCGGACGCGAGGTGCGAAGCCTCGCCCTCGAAACGTACTGGAGCCGGGGCGCCATCCTGTGGGGACCGGCCGGGCCGGTTCGCTACCTGCTCCGCCCGGCCGCGGACGCGCCGCCGGCGCCCTCTCCGTCGAAGACCGACCCCGACCACCTCCGCTACGAGCTCCTCGCCCGGCTGGGCAGTGCCGACGTCGTCTTCGACCTGTGCGTGCAGCGCTACGTGGACGACAGGCGCACACCCATCGAGAACGGCGCGGCCGACTGGCGTGAGCAGGACGCGCCCGTCGTACAGGTGGCGACGCTGACCATCCCGCGCCAGGATCCGGGCACCGCGCCGGCCCGCGCCGTCGCGCTCCGGATCGACCAGCTCGCCTTCGACCCGTGGAACACCACCGGGGAGTTCCGCCCGCTCGGCAACCTGAACCGCGCGCGCAAGGCCGCCTACGAGGCCTCCAGCGCCCACCGCCACGGCCACCGCTTCTACACCCCGACGCCGAAGCGCAACATCGTCGTGAGCGCGCTGCTGCGCGGGATGTTCGGCGTCCTCAACCGGTTCGTCCCCTGGCACCGGCTGCCGACCCTGCTCGGGCTCCTCAACGTCGAAGCCATCCGGCAGGTGCTGCGCCGCGACAACCTCATCGACACCGAGATCCGCGAGGCCGCGCCGCGACCCCACCCGGTACGCCCGCCCATTGATGAGCGCGTGCGGATGAGGCGCACCTACGACGGCACCTACAACGACCTGTCCGCGCCGGCGATGGGAGCGCTCGGCTCGGCCTTCGGCCGCAATTTCCGGCCCGTCCACCGGCCCGACCTCTTCGACGTCCCCAATCCGCTGATCGTCAGCAGGGAGCTGCTCCACCGCGACACCTTCATCCCGGCACGGTCGCTGAACGTCCTCGCCGCCACCTGGACCCAGTTCCAGGTGCACGACTGGGTCGACCACAAGCGCTACCCGACCGGGACGAAGAACGTCGAGGTGCCGCTGCCACCCGGCATGACCTGGATCAACAACCCGGGGAGCGCACCCGAGAGCGTGATGCGCTTCGCCGAGAACGAGGGCCTGCGCCCGGCCGGCGGCACGGGGCCGCCGACACTGTTCGCCAACGCGGCCTCCCACTGGTGGGACGGCTCGGAGGTCTACGGCGGGGACGAGAGCGTCGCGAAGTCCCTGCGCGAGCCGGACGGCGGTGCGTCGCTGCGCCTCGAGAACGGCCACCTGCCACTGGGCCCGAACGGCATCCCGATCACCGGCTTCCGGGACAACTGGTGGCTCGGTCTCAGCGTCCTGCACACCCTCTTCGCCCGCGAGCACAACACGGTGTGCGAGGCCCTGCGCGGCGCCTACCCCCGCATGTCCGAGGACACCGTCTACCACACGGCGAGACTCGTGATCTCGGCCCTCATCGCCAAGATCCACACAGTGGAGTGGACTCCCGCGATCCTCGCGACCGAGCTGATCGACATCGGGCTGAAGGCCAACTGGTCGGGGCCGCCGAAGAACTGGCTGACCCAGCTCGGGCTGTGGCTGGTCGACGCGCACGCGCTCACCGGCATCCCCGGCACGCTGCCCGACCACCACAGCGCGCCGTACGCGCTCACCGAGGAGTTCGTCACCGTCTACCGGATGCACCCGCTGATCCCGGACGACTACGAGATGGCCGACCACAGGTCCGGCCGGGCGCTGTCCGCTCTGGGGTTCAACGACGTCCAAGGCGCCGCCACCGAGCCGCTCATGCGGGAGACCGGTCTGGTCGACTCGCTCTACTCGCTGGGCATCGCCAACGCGGGGGCGATCACCCTGTTCAACTATCCGCGCGCGCTGCAGGCGTTCGAGCGGGACGGGGAGATCATCGACCTGTCCGTGGTCGACCTCGTCCGCACGCGCCGCCGCGGCGTTCCCCGCTACAACGACTTCCGCGCCGGGCTGCACAAGCCGCGCCTGCGGCGCTTCGAGGACCTCACCTCCGACCCCCACACGCTGGCCAGGCTCAAGGACGTCTACCGTACGGTCGACGACATCGACACGATGGTCGGGCTCTTCGCGGAGAACCCGCCCGAGCGCTTCGCCTTCAGCGACACGGCGTTCCGCATCTTCATCCTCATGGCCAGCCGGCGGCTGCAGAGCGACCGCTTCCTCACCGTCGATTTCAGACCGGAGGTCTACACCCCGCTGGGGCTGGACTGGATCGAGCGCAACGGTATGAGCAGCGTCATCCTGCGGCACTGCCCCGAACTGGCGGCCTTCCTGCCGAGAACGGCCGGCGCGTTCGCGCCATGGCGCACCGGTGTGCCGCCGGTGGCGGGCACCGGGCGCGTGTGAAAGGGAGGCCGACCTTGTCGGAGACACCGGCGGACGGGCTGGCCGACCTGCTCTCCCGGCCGCTGCTGGAGACCATCTGGCAGCGGCGCACCCACCGGGTCAGCCGCGGCGCGTCCGTTCCGGCCGGCTCGATGAGTTACCGCTCACCGCACCGCCCGCTGCCGCTGACGGAGCTGGAGGAGGCGGTGCTCATCGCGCTCACCGGCTGCTCCGGCCTCACCATGCCCGACCGGCCGTTCGAGGACCCGCGCGACGGCGAACCCATCATGGCCAAGCCCAACCTCACCATGGCCGGCCGGACCGCGGGCAGCCCCGACAACGCGCAGGGCACCCACTTCTTCATGATCAACGACACCGGCACGTACTACCTGAGGAAGCAGCCGCCCGCCCCCGGCCTGCCCTTCGACGCCGCCACCTTGATCGACCGGGCTCGCCAGGCCAAGGTGAGAGTTCTTCCCCACCGTCTCGACGTCGCCAAGGAGATGCGGGACTTCCCGGCCTACCTCGACTCCAACCGCTTCCTGTCCAACCTGCCCGGCACCACGATCTTCCTGCCCGTGGTCGACCTGTCCCACCAGTACGTCAACGGGTTGATGTACCTGCTCACGCAGCCGGACGGCGCCAGGCCGGCCCTGGTGGACGACCGCAACTTCTACCGCCCGGCCGGCGTGCGGAAGTGGGTGAAGAACGGGTTCCTGAACGCGGACCTCAAGCTGCCGCTCGGAGCGCTGGGGCCGATGCGCACCCAGGTCGAGGCCGACCTGCTCCTGCAGAACATGATGCTCACCGCGGACGCCATGGGGCTCGGCGCCTGGATCCACGCCACGGTGCACCCGCAGATCATGCTGGGCGACCCCAAGTTCTCCCGGGCGTACGGCAGGATGCTCGGCTTCGACTTCGTCACCCCGCGCTTCCACCTCGCCGACATCCTGCGCTGGCACGTACCGCTGCCGAAGTACGCCGCCCTGCGCTCCCACCCGGTCGGCCTCCGGGCCGGCGGCGAGCACCTCATCAAGGCCGCCTGCCCGCCCAACCACCCCTCGATGGAGGCGGCCGTCGAGAGCGTCCTGCGGGCGAAGTTCGGGCCCGGCGGCGTCTACACCGACACGCAGACCTTCGCCCGCATCTACAAGGGCGACTACGGGCAGCGCTACCTGACCGAGGCCGGCGGCTACGACCAGCAGGTGATCGACTGCGTGCGAGACGTCTGCGTGTACATCCACGAGACGCACGGCCGCTTCCCCGCGCACACCGACGCCATCCACGTGCCCGGCATCTGGCTCCAGACACACCATGTCGAATCGGAGTACTACGCGCGGTTCTTCACCGACGGAACGACCGAGGCGCATGAGCGGCATGACGCGCGATGGCACGTGTAGGGCCCGCGAACAGGTCGCTTATGGTGTGTTCTGTGACTGTCAGCCAGGGTCGCCGTGACCAGCTCAAAGAGTTCCTGCGCGCCAAGCGGGAGGCTCTCACCCCAGCGGACGTCGGCATGCCCGCCGCGGGGCGCCGCCGCACCCCCGGTCTGCGCCGGGAAGAGGTGGCCGTGCTCGCCGGGGTGGGGGTGTCCTGGTACACCTGGCTGGAGCAGGGGCGCGACATCAAGGTCTCCGACGCCGTGCTGGACGCGGTCGCCCGCGCGTTGAAGCTCGACGAGGCGGAGCAGGCCCACCTGTACGTTCTCGCCGGGCTGAACCCGCCGGACCCCGCGGGACAGCCAGGGGCGCCGGTGAGCGGGCAACTACGCACAGTGCTGGACGCATGGATGCCCAACCCGGCGCACGTGCTGGATCGGCACTACAACCTGGTGGCGATGAACGACGCGGCCCGGTGGGTGTTCGGATTCGACGACGACGTCCGGAACTGCATGGTGGCGTTCTTCACCCACCCGATCTACCGCGGCAGGTTCACCGCGTGGGACGAGTTCGCCCCGGACATGGTGGCCGACTTCCGGGCGAGCGCGGCCCGATACCACGACGACCCGGTCTTCGGGCGGATCGCCGATGAGTTGTGCACGGTCAGCGCGGAGTTCGCCGGGTTGTGGGCGCGGCCGGATGTGCGTTCCCGCTCCCAGGGGATCAAGGCGATCACCCACCCGGAAGCCGGGGACCTCACCTTCGAGTACTCCCTGTTCCGGCTGCCCGACCGTGCGGACCTCAATGTGGTGCTGCACACGCCGCATCCCGACACCGACACCAAGGAGAAGGTGGAAAGCCTGGTGGTGGTACACCCAGGATGAGCCGACACTGCCTCGGCGGGAGCCGTCCCGGCACGATGGACGGCATGAAGGCAATCACGATTCGCGAATTCGGCGGCGCTGACGTCCTCCACCTCGATGAGGTCGAGATCCCCGAGCCCGGGCCTGGGCAGGTCTCCCTCGACGTGGCCTACGCCGGGGCCAACTTCGCCGAGATCCTCTACCGGCAGGGCGTGGTGGACGTACCGCTGCCCTTCGTGCCCGGCATCGAGGTGTCCGGCCGCGTCCGGGCGCTCGGCCCCGGCGTCGAGGGGCTGCGCGTGGGCCAGCCGGTCGCCGCGCTGACCATCGTCGACAGCGGCGGCTACGC
>NZ_JBHSPA010000009.1:77808-81588 GCF_042656245.1 Nonomuraea insulae | reverse complement strand
CCGCCGACCTGGTGGCCCCGCTGGACGGCTACGACCTGGGGCTGGACCTCGCGGCGGCGCTGCCCTCCAACAGCACCACCGCGTTTCTCGTGCTCGACCGGGTGGCCCGCATCGAACCGGGGGAGCACGTGCTCGTGCACGCCGCCGCAGGAGGCGTCGGCAGCCAGCTCGGCCAGGCCGCCCGGTTGCTGGGCGCGGGCCGCGTGGTGGGCGCCGTGGGCAGCCCCGCCAAGATCGAGACAGCCAAGGCGTTCGGCTACGACGAGGTCGTCCTGCGCGGGCAGGTGGCCGAGGCCGGCCGGTTCGACATCGTGGTGGACATGGTCGGCGGCACGGCACGACGGAGCAGCCTGGACCTGCTCGCGCCGATGGGCCGGATGGTGGTGATGGGCAACGCCTCCGGCGCCGAGGACGTCGGGATCGGGGCCAACGAACTGTGGTTCACCAACAAGACGGTCTCCGGGTTCAACCTGGCCGCCTTCTGCGCCGCCTTCCCCGCGCAGGCGGGCCGGGCGCTGCGCCGGGCCGTGGCCGCGGCCGCGAGCGGGGAGCTCCGGGTGCAGGTCGAGCCGCTGAAGCTGGAGCAGGCCGCGCAGGCACACCGCCGCATCGAGTCCGGTCGCAGCACCGGCAAGCTCGTGCTCGAAGTCTGACGTTCGGGACCGATCATGGGTAGGGGCTACTCATGCGCGCCGGGAAGGGCGACTTCATCCTGAGCGCATGCGTTCACTGACCGTATTGTTACTCATCGCACTGAGCCTGGTGGTCGTGCACACTCCGGCGCAGGCCAGTGCGGGCGTCTCTCTCCGCCTGACGATCAACAGGATCCATCAGATCGAGAGCCCCGACTCCACCGGCGACGGGAACTACTTCCCCGAGATCCGCATCGGCGACGGAGGCCTGCAGCGCAGGGGGTCGGTGGAGGACGACGACTTCAATCCCAGCGTCCTCCCCGACCCGTGGATCTTCACGCAGGACGTGCAGGTGCCCGACGACACCACCAAGATCCCGATCCTCATCCGGCTGTGGGACGAGGACGGCGGGTTGAGCGGCGGTGACGACAAGCTGGACATCAGCCCGCAGAACCAGGACGTCGACCTGGAACTGGAGTACGACATCGGCACCGACACCTGGACCGGCCCCGGCGACCTGCTCACCCCCGGACAGGGCTACGTCGAGGGTGACGGCGACCCCAACTTCCCCAATTCGGGTGACGGCAAGCGGGCGGGCATCGGCTTCACGATCGAGCGGACCAGCGGCGGCCTGCCCGACACCGACGGCGACGGCATCCCCGACGTGGTCGAACGCCTCGGCATCAGGAAAGCGGACGGCTCGCTGCTCTTCGACCTGAAGGCGCTGGGCGCCAACCCGTGCCGTAAGACCGTCATCCTGCAGATCGACTACATGGACGGCGCAGCTGACGGTCACACCCACCGGCCCAAGGACGCCGGACTCCAGGACCTCAAGCGGGCCTTCGAGGACAGCCCGGCCAAGGCGACGCAGCCCTGCCCCTACCCGGGCACCCCTCTCGACGACGGCGTGGATTTCATCCCCATCGTCGGCAAGGCCATCGCGGAGCAGGCCGCGATGTCGGACGACAGCAGCGCCTTCCGCAACACCAGGGCGCTCAACTTCCCCAAGGAGCTCATGCCCTACGCGCATTACACGATCTTCGCCCACGACCTGACGGCCGGCAGTTCGGTCTCCGGCCGCTGCTGCGAGCCGGTGCGCGGCAACCGCGACTTCATCGTCACGCTGGGCGAATGGCGTACCTGGTGCATCCTGCCCGGCCGTAACAAGACGCTGGAGTCCACCAAGCTGGGCGACGACTTCCCGACCCCGACCCAGATCGGCGTCGGCCCCGACCACGTCTGCAACAGCAAGAAGAAGCCCGGCTCCGACGACATCCAGGTGATGAAGGCGGGCACGGGACCCGACATCGTCGAGTCCGGCACGGCGCGCGACCAGGCGGGCACGGTGATGCACGAGCTGGGGCACGCCCTGGGGCTGTCCCACGGCGGGAACACCCGTACCAACTTCAAGCCCAACTACCTGAGCATCATGAACTACGCCTACGAGCCGGGCGGCATCCCGACCGGTCCCGACCCCGCGCCGCGCCGCCTGGACTACTCACGCGGCCTGATGCCGAACCTCGACCGCGACCACCTCGACGAGAGCAAGGGCGTCGGCCCCGGCGACGACTACGCCCGCTGGAACCTGGTGGCCAACGACCCGTCGCAGGAGCTGTTCGGGGCCGTCGACGACGCGCTGGACTGGAACGACAACAAGGTCACCGACCCGCCCACGATCAAGGCCGACATCAACTCCGAGGACGACGTCTGCGTGCTCGCGGGCACGAATGGGAAGATCGACTCGCCCAGGCTGGACGACGACGTCCAGTTCACCGATGCGATCATCCAGGGCGGCGACAACCAGTGCGACTCCATGCCGACGCCCGGCACGGACGACACCGGCCGCGACGTGATCCTCGCCGACCACGACGACTGGGGGCGCCTGAAGTTCGACATTTCGAGCCCCGGCGGCGGCCAGGACTCGGGACCGGAGATCGACTTCCTGACCGTGGCCCAGATGGAGGCCGACTTCCTCGACTTCTACGCCCCCGACCTGGCCACGACCAAGACCGTCGACAAGGAGTCGGCGCAGCCCGGCGACACCCTCGCCTACACCGTGAAGGTCGACAACGTCGGCAGGGGGGGCGCCAAGGCGGTCAAGCTCACCGACACGCTCCCCGACGGCTCGAAGGTGACGCGTGACCTGCCCGACCTGGCGGCGGCCGGGTCGCGCGACGAGCCGTACACCTACACCGTCCCGTGCGACACGGCCAACGGCGCGACGCTCACCAACACGGCCACCGTCGAGGGCAGGAACGTCGCCGGAGGCGCGGAGGAGAACACCGACAACAACACCGGCAAGGCCACGACCGCGATCAAGGCGCCGCAGCTCACGCTCGACGCGAGCGCCACGCCGACCGCCGGCGCGGCCGAAGCGGTGACGACCACGCTGAAGGTGACCAACACCGGCGGCGCGAGCGCCACCGACGCCACTCTCGCCTACACGCCGCCTGCCGGGGTCTACTACAGCACCGCCCTCGACCAGGGCTCCGGCCCCAGGCCGAGCTCGGTCACCGGCGGCACGCCGACCTGGAAACTGGGCTCCATGGACGCGGGCGCGACCACGACCGTGCGCTTCACGACCCGTTCCAGCCTGCTCGCCGTCGGCGGCACGGTCCTGACAGGACAGGCCAAGGTCTCGTACGGCAACGCCAAGGGATGCGTCTACACCCCCGTCACGGCGTCGTCCAGCTCGACCGTTACCGAGGTCGCGCCGAGCAGGAACCCGCGCCCGACCGCCATCTGGACCCTGACGCCGAGCCTGTGGACGCCCGAGTCGCTGGCCCGTGTCCAGGCCACCGACCAGCGCTTCGACGGGATCGACGGCACCGCGCCCGACGGTCAGCTGTCGCAGCGGGAGGTCGGGTCCGTGTTCACCCTCCCGGCGCTGCAGCCGCGTACGCTGCGGGCCGAGTTGCTGACCACGTATCTCAACGTGGGCAGCCGCCGGATCAACGCCGCGACAGCCGTACGGACCCTCACCATCGAGCGGCTCGGCCTGCACACGGTCGGGGACGCCGCCCGGCACGGACAGAAGATCCTCGGTGACGGCAACGTCATCACCTACACCGACGCCACGCTGGCGCTCGTCGAGATCAACACCGGAGTCGCCGAACGTTACTGACGCAGTGGCACGCGGCGCCGCACG
>NZ_JBHSPA010000009.1:24506-77791 GCF_042656245.1 Nonomuraea insulae | reverse complement strand
CGCCGCTGTCGCGGACTGGATCCGTGCGGCGCGGGCTGCTGTCGCGGTCAGGATCCGTGCGGCGCGGGCTGCTGTCGCGGTCAGGATCCGTGCGGCGCGGGCTGCTGTCGCGGTCAGGACCCTGGACGATGCGGCGGATTTCCCTTGTTGCGGCCCTCCACCCGGGTCGTACGCTCCCACCATGACATCAGTCACAGCGGACGACGTGCGACGCGTCGGCACCGGGTTTCACAAGGACCCTGAACGATCGATGTCGCTGCGGTCGGAGGCCTACACGGACTCACGGTGGTTCGAGGCCGACGCCCAGGCGATCTTCGCCCGCACCTGGCAGTGGATCTGCCACGTGGACAAGCTCCGGTCGCCGGGCAGCTACGTGTCCGCCACCGTGGCCGGCATGCCGATCGCGATCGTCCGCGATCGTGACGGAGCGCTGCGCGCGTTCTACAACGTCTGCAAGCACCGCGCCCATGAGCTGCTCATGGGCTCCGGCACCACGCGCACCATCATCTGCCCCTACCACGCGTGGACCTACGGCCTCGACGGGCGGCTGAAGGCGGCTCGCCGCACCGACAGGATGGACACCTTCGACAAGAGCGAGATCTGCCTCGACCAGGTTCCGGTCGAGGAGTTCGGCGGGTTCGTCTATGTGAACCTGGACCCGGACGCCGTCCCCCTGAGCAGGCAGGCCGGGGACCTGGCGGCCGACATCGCCACGTGGGCCCCGGACATCGCGCGACTGACCCACGCCAAGCGGTTGACGTACGACGTCGCGACCAACTGGAAGAACGTCATCGACAACTTCCTGGAGTGCTACCACTGCCACATCGCGCACAAGGAGTTCGTCGATCTCGTCGACATGGACACCTACGAGGTGAAGACCCACGGCATCTGGTCGAGCCACTTCGCCGAGGCTGGCAAGCACGAGAACGCCGCGTACGACGTCTCGGGCGCGTCGGTCACGCAGCACGCCGTGTGGTGGTTGTGGCCCAACACCTGCCTGCTGCGATACCCGGGTCGCGGCAACTTCATGGTCTTCCAGGTCGTTCCCGCCGGTCCCGCCCGGACCCTGGAGACCTGGGACTTCTACTTCGAGACGGCCGAGCTCGAGGACGCCGAGGCGCAGTCGGTGCGATACATCGACGAGGTGCTGCAGCAGCAGGACATCGCGCTGGTGGAGAGCGTCCAGCGCGGCCTGGGCACCCCGGCCTTCGACCAGGGCCGCATCGTTTTCGACCCGTCCGGCTCGGGGCTGTCCGAACACGGCGTACACCACTTCCACGGCCTCGTCCTGGACGCCTACCGGTCGTGGGTGGAAGGGACGCGAATCTGACGGTGGCGCTCTCTCGCCGTGCGCTCGCCGGGAGAGAGGCTGGCCCGTCCGACTCTGGCCGTGCGCTCGCAGGGGGAGAGGCCGGCCCGTCGGAAGCCGTGTTCCTCGCGCAGGAGCATCGGTTCGCCGAGACGGCTGGGAACCGTCAGCAGCCTCTGCCGCTGATGATGCCGAGCTCGGGGGTTCCGCCGTAGACGCCGCAGGTGAACGTGCCTCCCGGGATGGTGATCCCCGGGGGCCCTCCCGAGGTGCAGCCGGTGGCCAGGATGACGTAGCCGACGATGTCGCCGAAGTAGGTGCGTGAGCCACCGGTGCAGGTGTAGGAGATCAGGGCCTGCGCGGACGACGCGGGCAGTGACGCTCCGGCGACTGCCAGGACCGAGACGACGGCGAGCCGCTTCACCCAGGTGAGCATGCGATTCCTCCTCGATGGGGGAACGCTTCCCTACCCGGGACACCGGCGCAGGGCACCCGCCGACGATGTCCAGTACCGGACAACCGCTTCGGCGCCGACCTGGCGGCGGCGTCGCAGATCGACCGTATCGTCTGCGACGCCTTCTCTCTCGCTCCCGACCGGGGTGACAACCTCTGCGGGCGTACGTAATCCGGAAGCCTTCAGCGGTGAACCCAGCGTCGCAGTTTGCCCCAGGCCCACCAGCAGCCGGCGAACAGGAGCGCACCCAGACACAGCCCAACGGCCGCTGTGCGCAGCCCGATCGACCAGAAGACGCCCAGCATGGCGACAGCGCACGCGATCCTCGCTGCGAGGATGAGCCGATGCGCCCAGATTCTCCAGTTCGGAGTCTTGCCGGCCATGATGGGTGTGGCCGACAGGGGTTCCCACAGCAGACCGCAGTCGAGGCACCGCCACGGCTCTGTGTGGGTCGTTCCGGGGCGGGCGCACTGGTGCGTGTTCACCGGCTCGTTCACCCGTGCACCAGCCGGTGCGGCGGAGCCGACTTCACGTGGCCGCCCCTTCAGACGTCGTTCCTCCACAGGTGCCGCACGCGGTCTTGCCTGCCGCTTCGGCATCGCTCAGATTCATTTGGACGACCGGCCGGAGTTCGTAGCCTTGAGCTTCGCCGCCCTGCTGCCCGGACTGGAGTCCCAAGCAGTCAGGGGAGCTGTGGTAGCGGTCTCCGGCTGCGGTTAAGTAGACGCGGGTCATGATGTCGTCCCTTTCGGCGTGGTTTGCTGCCGTCGAGCAGGCAGCGCCTCGGCAGGAGTCAGCCGGTGGCGAGCATTTCCTCGCTGCGCTCCCACAGTCGCCGCGCGACGTCCGTGTCGTCGGAGAGCTGGTGGACGGGCGCGGTGCGCCGCTTCTCGTAGTGACCGCCGGGGACCCAGTCGGCGCCCGGCACCGAGGTGGCCAGCCAGATCAGGGTGTCGGCGCCCTGCTCAGGCGTGTGCATGAACCGTTTCAGCGGCGTGTGGTAGACCAGGCGGGCCATGCTGTCCGTACCGCTGGAGAAGTTGGTGGCGACGGCGCCGGGGTGGAAGGAGACCGCGTTGACGCCCGCGTCACCGTGGCGCCGCTGCATCTCGCGGGTGTGCAGGATGTTGGCCAGCTTGGCGTTGGCGTACGCCCGTATGCCCGCGTAGTTCCGTATGAGGTCGAGGTCGTCGAGGTCGAGGCGGGCCCGCAGGTTGAGCACGCTGGAGGTCATGATGACGGTGGCGCGGCTCGCCACCAGCCGCTCGGACAGCAGCGTGGTGAGCAGGAACGGCGCGAGGTGGTTGACCTGGAACGTCGTCTCGTGCCCGTCGGCCGTCATCGTCCGCGACCCCATGATGACGCCCGCGTTGTTGACCAGGACGTCGATGACCGGATAGCGGTCGAGCAGCGCCGCGGCCAGCGCCCGCACCTCCTCCAGGCGGGCGAAGTCGGCCACGTGGTGGTCGGCTTCCAGCTCGCGGGCCAGCGCCTCGGTCTTGTCGGCCGAGCGTCCGACCACGACGACGTTCTCGCCGCTCCGGCTCAGGGCGCGCGCCGCGGCCCGGCCGATGCCGTCGCTGGCCCCGGTAATGACCATGGTTCTGCCTGCCATCGGTCCGGCCCCTTCCGTAGTCGTCCCCAGCCTAGATCGTCTTCGTCGCGGTCCGGTACAGGGAACTCCTGGGCGGCTACCGGGAACGGGGGAAGTATCCGACGAACGGCCCGGACTCTGCGTTCGTACGCTGACCAGGCGGCCGCGTTCGTCCTCGCCGCGCTTGGAGCCCGGCCCGCGGGGGTCGCGCTCAGGCGCGTGGCGCCAGGCCGTTCCTGAAGGCGTAGGTGACCGCCTGGGCCCGGTCGCGCACCCCGATCTTGGCGAACAGGTTGTTGATGTGGCTCTTCACGGTGGCCTCCGAGATGGACAGGCGGGCCGCGATCTCGGCGTTGGAGCAGCCCTCGGCGATCAGCTCGAGCACCGCGCCCTCACGCTGGGTCAGCCCGTCGGGAAGGGCGCGCGCCGGCCCGTCCGGCCGCGCGGTGGCGGGCCTGCGCTGCACCTGCGGGGAGAACGGCGCCTGCCCCGGCGCCACCCCCCTGCGCTGCACCTGCGGCGAGAGCGGCGCCGGCCCCGGTGGCACCCAGGACACGGCCTGGGCGAGAGACTCGGCGTCGGTGTCCTTGGTGAGATAGCTCCGGGCGCCCGCGCGCAGGGCGGCGAACACCAGCTCGTCGTCGGAGTAGGTCGACAGCACGACGACCTCGGTGCCGGGCTGCGCGGCGCGGATGCGCCTGGTCGCCTCGATGCCGTCGAGAAGCGGCATCCGCAGGTCCATCAGCACCACGTCGGGCAGCAGCTCGGCCGCCATGCGCACCGCCTCCAGGCCATCGCCGGCCGTGCCGACGACCCGGACCCCGGATACGAGCCCGAGCAGCAGCACCAGCCCCTCGCGCACCACCGTCTGGTCGTCGACGACCAGAACCCGCACGCTCATCTCGGCACCCGCAACACCACGGTGAACCCGTCCTCCTGGGCGCAGGTCCTGAGCCTGCCGCCGATGAGCGCGGCCCGTTCGCGCATGCCGACGAGGCCGTAGCCGCCGCCCGTGGCGGGTGGGCCCGGCTGCCCGCCGTGGTCGCGCACCTCCAGCTCGCTCCACTGATCCACCAGGCGCAGCGCCACCGCGGCCGACGCCCCCGGCGCGTGCTTGCGCACGTTGGTCAGCGCCTCCTGGGCGGTGCGGGCGATGGCCAGCCGTGCCTCCGCGCCCGGCGCCAGGGCGCCCTCGTCGATCGACAACGCGCACTCCTTCCCCGTGGCGGCACGGAACTCCGCCGCCAGACGTTCGAGCCGCTCGCGCAGCGGCAGGTCGTCGCCGCGCAGCATGTCGAGCGCCCTGCGGGTCTCCTCCAGGCTCGAACGGGCCAGTCCCACGGCCCGCTCGACCCGGTCGAGCGCGATGGCCCGGTCGCCGCCCTGTTTCAGCAGCATGCGCACCCCCTCGAGGTGCACGATCTGCGCCGACTGCGAGTGGGCGAGGATGTCGTGCACCTCGCGGGCCAGCCGGGCCCGTTCGTCCAGCACCGCCTCACGCGCCCGCGCCTCGGCCACCTCGGTGGCCTGCCGCCTGGTGGCGGCCTGGTGCGAGAGCAGGAACGCGAACACCGCGGAGTAGGCGATCCCGGCCGTCAGCCCCCACGCCGTGCCCATGTCGAGCCCGATCACGTGCGACACGAGCGGCATGCCCACGATGACCAGCGTGGTCAACGCCAACGCGAGGCGCGGTCTCATACGGAAGGGGGCGGCGAAGACCGCCACGAAGCAGAAGCTGACCCCGGTGAACGGCTCGACCAGGTGCATGGCCAGGCCGCCGAGCACGGTGATCAGCAGCAGCCAGGCGTTGCGCCGCGCGGAGTGCCCGGCCAGCGCCCACAGGCAGGCGCCCAGAGTGCCCGCCGCCAGCGGCAGCACGAGCAGGGCGGCGGGCACGGTCGAGCGGGTGAGCACGAGGAAGACCGGGCCGTAGGCGAGGTAGGCCAGAAGCAGCGCGATGAGGACGCGGATCACCGGGCGGCGGGGGAAGACCACGAGATCACGTTATCCGCCCGGGTGACCACGGTCATCAGCCCACGGGTGGAGCCGGGATCCACCCGTGCTCCCATGCGGCCGGCGGGCCGTTCCTGGAGGCTCGGACCCATGACCACCATCAGCGTGGAGCACGTGAGCAAGTCGTTCGGGAAGGTCGCCGCCGTCGACGACCTGTCCTTCGAGACTCCTCCCGGTGCCATCACCGCCTTCCTCGGGCCCAACGGGGCGGGCAAGACGACCACCCTGCGCATGATCCTCGGCCTGGTCACCCCCGACTCGGGAAGCGTGACCGTCGGCGGCCGGCCGTACCGCGATCTCGACCGGCCGCTGCGGCAGGTCGGCGCCGTTCTGGAGGCCACCGCCTTCCACCCCGGCCTCAGCGCCGAGGCGCACCTGAGGGCCGTCGCCATCGCGGCCGGGCTCGACGTCGCGCGGGTCGGGCAGGTGCTCGATCTCGTCGACCTCCGCGAGGCCGCCCGCAGGAAGGTGCGCGGGTTCTCCCTCGGCATGCGGCAGCGGCTCGCCCTGGCCACCGCGCTGCTGGGCGAGCCCGGGCTGCTCATCTTGGACGAGCCGGCCAACGGGCTCGATCCGACCGGCATCCGGTGGTTGCGCGGGTTCCTGCGGGCGTACGCGGTGGACGGCAACAGCGTGCTGGTCTCCAGTCACGTCCTGGCCGAGGTCGAGCAGATCGCCGACCACGTGATGATCCTCGCGGCCGGCCGTCTGCGGTGGAGCGGCCCGCTCACGGCCGGGTCCAGCCTGGAGGAGCTCTACCTGGAGGTGGC
Organism: Nonomuraea insulae; assembly: GCF_042656245.1. NCBI lineage: Bacteria > Bacillati > Actinomycetota > Actinomycetes > Streptosporangiales > Streptosporangiaceae > Nonomuraea > Nonomuraea insulae. Next base: position 71,651 of record NZ_JBHSPA010000009.1, on the reverse strand, counting down.
CGGATGACCCGCCCAGCCCCGCCCGCAGCCGGCCGGATGACCCGCCTCATCCGCGCGGAGCTGTTCAAGGCCGGCGCGAACCGTGCCACCTGGATCCTCGCCGCGATCGCACCCGTCTTCTGCGTGTTGTGGGCGGTGCTCATCGTCGCGCTGGCGCCGTCCTCCGGGCCGCTGCCGCCGGAGAGCGTCTACAACATGGCCCAGCAGGCGTACATCTTCACCCTGATCCTCGGCATCCTGGGCATGTCCGCCGAGTTCCGGCACCAGACCATCGCCTGGTCCTTCCTCGTCACACCACGCAGAGGGGCGGTGGTGACGGCGAAGCTGGTGGCCTACGGCCTCATCGGCCTGGCGGTGGCCGTCCTGTCGGCGCTGGCCACGCTCGCGGCGGGAGCGTCGCTGCTGGCCGTCAAGGGACTGCCGGTGATGAGCCCGGAGGTGCTGCCGGTCCTTGGGGGAGGGGCGCTCAGCACGGCCGGGTACGCGGTCCTCGGGGTGGCGCTGGCCGTGCTGATCAGGAACCAGGTGGCCGTCATCGTGCTGGCCGCCCTGATCTTCATGTACGGCGACTACCTCCTGAGCTGGCTGGCGCCCGGCGTCTATCCCTGGCTTCCCACGGGGGCGGCCAGGGCGCTGGGCGGTCTGCGACTGGAAACCGGGACCCTGCTGCCCGTCTGGGGCGGGGCGTTGCTGTTCGCCGGGTACGTGGCGGTCATCGTGCTGATCGCCAGGCTCATCACGCTCCGCCGCGACATCACCTGAGGCACGGCGCCTGACGCTTGGCGTCCGGCCCGGCCGGTCAGCCGAACTGCCAGCCGAGCAGGTTCCAGTGCCGGCAGAACCAGAGGAGGGCCAGCATTCCGGCCAGGAGCATCACCTGGTGGCCGCGGGCCAGAACGCCGATGTGCCGCTGTCTCCAGCCGATCACGGTGGTGGTGATCGCGGCGATGGTGAGGCCCAGGAACAGCGGGGGAAGGAGCAGGAGGGCCCGGAGGGAGGCCGGCACGCCGTACAGGATGCTCGTGGGGCCGGCCAGGGTCAGCGCGAACAGCACGACGAACGCCAGGCCGACGGCGCCGGCCAGGCCGGCGAGGATGCGGCCGGCGCGCCAGGCTCGGGGGGCCCGGGGGGGCCGGGGGGCTCGGGAGGGTCGTCTTCGCAGGCGTCTGAGCGCGGCGGCCGACGGCAGGCCGAGCACGGCGGTCAGGGCGGTGCCGGCGGACAGCGCGACGAGGATGAGGTTGGGCGGAGGGGTGTCCCACCAGGGGAGGAGTTCGTAGGCGGGACCGTCGGTGGCCGCGTAGACGTCCCCGGCGCCGTTCGTGACGAACGCCAGTCGTTCCCGGCCGCCGTCCTGCTGGTAGAGCCCTGGCGCCAGGGGGCTCCACGTCCTGCCCTGGAAGGCGAGTCTGCCGTCGCCGTTGACCCGCAGCCGAGAGGAGTTGGTGAGGGTGAGCACCTTCTCGATGGTCGACTCGACGAGGCGGGCCGGCTTGTAGAATCCCGCCACGGGCGTGACCGTCCTGCCGGACCTGGCGGAGGGCGCGGCGCGGTCGCCGGGCAGGAAGCGGTCGAAGAAGGCGGGCAGGAGGCGGGTGACGGCCTCGACGCCGCCGATGCTGTTGGTGGAGACGAACAGGCCGACATCGGCGTCGGGCACCAGCAGCAACGCGCTCTGGAAACCTGCCCAGCTGCCGTCGTGCATGATCACACGATGCCCGTTGACGGTCTGCTCCTTGAACCCGTGGGCGTACCCGTCGATACGGGGGTCGGCGGCGAAGGACCGCTGGTGCATGAGACGGGCGGTGGACTCGCCGAGGATGGGCCCGCCCTCCAGATGGGCCAGCATGAAGCGGGCCATGTCGTTCGCGGTGGCGCTGATCGATCCGTCGGGCGCGAGGTTGTCGAAGACGAAGGGCTTGCGCTGGTACGTCCCCTGTTCGTAGTCATAGCCGCGGGCCAGGCCCGCGGCCAAGGAGGCGGGGACCGGCTCGGCCGCCGTGGTGTGCCGCATGCCGAGCGGGTCCAGGATGTGCTCCTGTACGTACTGGTCGTAGGGCCGCCCGCTCACCCGCGACACGATGTACCCGGCCAGCGCCGCGCCGTAGTTCGAGTAGGACGACACCTCTCCGGGCGGGCGCACCCGCGCCGGCATGTTCTCGGCCAGATAGGTGCCCAGAGGCGGTACGTCGGCCTTGCGCCGCGCGCCCAGGCCGATGGTGCGGTCCTCGAACCCGGCGGTGTGGTTCATCAGATGCTCCAGCGTGATCGGCTGGGGGTAGGTCGCGGGCACGCGGAACGCGGTGAGGTAGCGGTTCACGTCCGCGTGCAGGTCCAGCCTCCCCTCCTGCACCTGCTGCATCACCGCGGTCCAGGTGAACAGCTTGGTGATCGAGGCGATCCGCACCAATGAGCCGCCGGGGTCGAACGGCGTCCGGTTCTCGCGGTCGGCCAGGCCGTACCCCTTGCTGAAGAGGGTCTTGCCGCCGCCCACCACCGAGACGACCGCGCCGGGCACATGATCGGCCTCCAGCCCCGTGGCCATCGCGGCGTCGAAGAAATCCGCCAGCTCCCGGGTATCCGGGACGGGCGCCGCCGACGCCGGGGCCGGCGCCCAGACGACGGCCAGCGACAGCGCGGCGACCAGCAGCAGTCGGGGAAGGGTGAGTGGCCACACGGCGTGACTCCTGTCGTAGTCGAGACCATCAACGGTGCGACCGGCCAGGGCGCGGCCGCATCGGCATCGCGGCCATCGGCGCATCACACTAAAGTCGGAGATTTCACGAGAGCCGGCCTCGACGTTCGGCGGAGGTGACACGAGGCCGCCCTGGCTACGCTGGGGCGATGGTGCCGTACCGGAGCGTGCTGCGGCGGATCGCCTCACCCGGCCCGCACGCCGTCAGCGCGGTCTGTGTGGCGATCTGTCTTCTCCTGACCGTCGCGGCGGTCAAGGCGCCGTGGGCGCAGACGCCGCGAACGGTCATCGCCGCCGCCGGGCTGGTCGCCACGGTGGCCGTGTGGTTCCGCGACCGGTGGCCGATCGGGGTCGCCGCCCTCGGGGCGGGCGCGTTCGCGCTGTCGGGCAATCCCGGGCCGCTGCTGATCGGCCTGTTCTCCGGCGCGGGGGCGCGGCCGGGCCGGCGGTTCGCGGCGCTGGCGGTGATCGGCGTGGCGGGGTTCATGGCACAGCAGTGGCTCGACGGCGGCGGCTTCGGGACGGACACTCTGCTCTCCGCGACGGCCGCCACCGGCGCCGTGCTGGTGGCGGGCGGGTACATCGCCGCTCGCCGCGAGCTCAACAGATCGTTGCGGGAACGCGCGGAGCGAGCCGAGACCGAACAACGCCTGCGTGCGGAACAGGCGAAGGCCGCCGAGCGCGGCAGGATCGCGCGGGAGATGCACGACGTGCTCGCGCACAAGGTCACCCTCATCTCGTTGCACGCCGGCGGGCTGGAGGTGAACGCCGGGGCCGAGCCCGCGCGGGTCGAGCGGGAGGCGGCACTGATCCGCCTCACCGCGCAGGAGGCCCTCGAAGAGCTGCGGAAGATCGTGGGCGTGCTGCGGGCCGGACACGATGACCGCTTCCCCGATCTGCGGCGGCTGGTGGAGTCCTGGGCGTGGGCCGGCAACGCCGTCACGCTGCACGGTGACATCGACACGTTGCCGGCGGTGCCGGCGCGGGCCGCCTACCGGCTCGTACAGGAGGGGCTGACCAACGCGTACAAGCACGCCCGCGGAGCACCCGTCACCGTCTCGGTGGCGGGGAGTCCGCAGGACGGTGTCACGATCACGGTCGCCAATGGCCGATCGTCACGGTCCGGCGCGCACCCGTCCGGTGCCGGGGCCGGTCTCGTGGGTCTGGCCGAACGTTTCCTGCTGATCGGCGGAACGGTGCGCGGCGCGCCGGACGATGCGGAAGGCTGGTGTCTCGAGGGCCGGTTGCCGTGGGACGCGTCCGCGAGGGAAGCACATGATCAGGACGCTGCTGGTGGATGATGAGTCGCTGATCCGCGCTGGACTGCGGTTCATCCTCGAATCGGCACCCGACGTGGAGGTCGTGGGGGAGGCCGCGGACGGGGATCAGGCGATCGACGCCGTTCGCCGTCTCGGGCCGGACGTCGTCCTGATGGACATCAGGATGCCGCGGTCCGACGGCCTGGCCGCCACCGAGGTCATCCACCGGCTCGCCCGGGCCCCCGCAGTCGTGATCTTGACCTCGTTCGACAGCGACGAGCACGTCTTCACCGCCCTGGAGGCCGGGGCCTGCGGATTCCTGCTCAAGGACACCTCTCCGCACGACCTGATCCAGGCCGTACGGCTGGCGCACGGGGGCGGCTCGATGTTGTCCCCGCAGGTGACCCGACGGCTGATCCACCGCGTCACCACCACCCTGCCGATCCGGCGTCGCCGTGACGCGCTGGCCCGGTTGGAGACCCTCACAGGCCGCGAACGCGAGGTGCTCATCGAGGTGGGGCTCGGCCGCTCCAACACCGAGATCGCGGCCGGCTTGAACATGAGCCAAGCAACGGTCAAAAGCCATATCTCCCACCTGTTCGACAAGCTCGCCGTCACCAACCGGGTGCAGGTGGCCATCGCCGCCTACCGCGCCGGCCTGGTGGACTGACCACCCATCACGCCGCACTTGACGTGCCTCGCGGTCGGTTGGAGAACTGAAGCGACTCCGTTCCCCACGAAGGAGAGCGCTTGTTCCTCCACAGCAGGCCCAGCGGCGCCGGCAAGCCGAACGAGGACTATGTGGCCGCCGCTGTCGGCACCCTGACGCAGGCCGTCCTGCTCGACGGCGCCGGCGGGCCGTCCGAACTGCCGACCGGCTGCCGCCACGGCACCCCTTGGTACGTCGCCCAGCTGGGCGACGCGGCCATGGGTCACATGCGCAACCCCGTCATCGGGCTGGACATCGCTCTGCTCCGGTCCATCTCCTGGGTCGCCCGGTCGCATCGCGACCACACCTGCGATCTCGACCACCCCGGCACACCGTCCAGCACGGCCGTCATGGTCCGGCTTCAAGCTGACCAGGTCGAGTATCTGGTGCTCGGCGATTCGGCGCTGGTCGCCGACGTCAAGGGCGAGGTCGTCACGGTGACGGACCGGCGCGTCGAGGCGGTGGGCGACGACCTCTGGCAACGGATGGCCGCCCTCGCCACCGGCACACCCGAACATCAGGCGGCACGCATCGCGTTCGTGGAGCACCAGCGGCGGATGCGTAACCACCCTCTCGGCTACCCCATCGCATCGGTTGACGAGGAAGCCGCGCGAGAGGCGCTGACCGGCAGCTTCCCCCTTGGAGAGGTGCGCTGCTTGGCGCTGTTGAGCGACGGCGCCGCCCGGTTCGTCGAGTTCGGGCTCGGCACCTTCGCTGACCTGCTGGACATTCTCGGATCAGAGACGCCATGGCGGCTGTTCGATGAGGTTCGAGCGGCGGAGACCAGCGATCCTGACGGTAAGCGCTGGCCCCGGGCCAAACGCCACGACGACATCTCCGTGGTGTATCTGCCCAGCGGCGAGATCGCCTGGTGTGCGACACGCCCCGCGCTGTAGCGGGTCAGGGCAGATTGAGCGGCGTGGTCACGACCAGGTCCCAGCCGTCCGAGCCGGCGTCGTCCATCCAGGCGATCATGGGCCGGCCCTGGCCGTCCAGCGCCATGGCCAGGCCGTCACTACCGCCGCGCCGGATCGTCGTGACCGGAGTGCGCGTGCAACGCGTTCCCGCGCAGGCGGCGATGACGATCCGTTCGCGGTCGAGGTCCTGGTAGGCCACCAGTGCCCGGCCGTCCCGGTCCAGCACCATCGTCGGCGCCGTGTTGCGACCGGGCTCGGACAGAGTGGCGGTGCCGGCCTTCGGGCACTCGCGGGTCTGGCAGTCCAGCAGCTTGATCGCGCCGTCGCTCACGTCCTGATAGGCGATCAGGGGCCGGCCGTCGGCCCTGAGCACCATGGCGGCGCGATCTCGCCGGTCGCCGCCGAGATGGTCGGGCGAACCCTCCAGGACGGGCCGCCCCACGCGTGCCCGAGCGCAGGCGGGGTCGTCGCAGGAGACGACGGAGATCGAACCGGAGTCGCGGTCGAAGTGCAGCACAATGGGGCGGTCGTCGGGACCCACGCCCGCGACGATGCCGCGCGTGTCGATCACGGATTTGTCGGCGGGAAGCTTGGCGACCTCCCTCGTGCGTGGACGGGTGCAGGCCGGATCACCGCAGGTGGTGATCGAGAGCCCTTCCCTGTCGTAGTCACGCTCACTCAGGGGGAGTTCGTGGAGCTGGGCGACCAGCAGACCGCCGCCGGGCCGTGCCGCCAGGGCGACCGTCCTGTCCTGGCTGGACCGCGTCACCTCCGTGATCGGCCTGCCGCCGGGGCCCGGTACGCACCCCGTCGCGTCGCATATCAGCAGTCCGAGCCGGGCACGCCATTTCTCCAGGTCCAGGACCCACCCGTCTTCGTCGGTGCCCTCCTGGCCCCACGTCGACACGACCAGACGGCCGTCCGCGAGCCGGGCGCCGGCCGCCGTGTACCCGCCGACGGCGCCGACCGGCTCCGCCCAGGTGAACCGGGTCCGCGTGCAGCTGCTGTCCACGCAGGTCAGCAGCTTCGCCTCGGAGGAGTCGTCCATGAGCATGACCATGCGCCCGCCCGGCCCCTTGTACAGGGCTCGCAGGTCCGATGTGTCGAGGTCCGGCGCAGGACGCCCATTCTCCTCCGACACCTCGGAGTCCTGGTCACGTGGCCAGTTCGCCGTGACGGTCGTCTGGGAGACCTTCAGCCAGCCGAGCGGGTTGATCAGCACCGCGCCGCCGTACAGCAGGCCGGGCAGGAGCAGCGCCGCGAGCACCGGCACGCGCCCGGCCGGGCTTGGCGTGCTCGCCGGCAGACCGTCGACGATCTCCTTGAACTCGGCGATCGTCCCCTTGACGACCAGGCGGCGCAGGAACAGGCGGGCGATCACGGCCGCCTGGAACGGAACGACGGCCAGCGCCGCCACGTAGCCGGCCACGGCCGGCACGATGGGCAGCCCGGACACCGCCCAGTTCACCACCCGCACCGCCAGAGCGGGGAGGAGCACGACGCCGAAGGCCAGCGTGAGCGGCGTTGCCCAGGAGGCGCCGGCCGTCAGCCGGTAGGCGCGGGCGAGGGCGCTCCTCGCAGACTGGCCCTCCAGGACCACGGGCGCCACGGCCAGCAGGCACGGCATCGCGGACAGAGCCAGGACCGCCATCACGATGTAAGCCGTGACCTGCGCCCCGGTCCACATGAGAATGCCGAGCCCAGCCGCCAGGGCCGCCGCGAACGCCACCGCGCCGACCAGGATCAGCACCGCCATCGCGGGCCAGCGCCGGGCCGCGGCCCGCATCGCGCCGGAGGGAGAGACGCCCTTGCCGACCAGCCGCCCGGTGACGAGCACCACCGTCGCGGACAGCGCCACCGCGTGCCCGGCCACCGAGACGACCAGCACCGCCGCCGACCACGCCAGCAAGGACGCATCAGGCACGCCGATCAGCTCGAAGTCGCCGTTGACCACCGCCACCGACCCGTCCGCGAGCCAGACCAGCGCCGACGCCGCGAGCAGGGCGATCGGCAGGAATACCGCCATGGCGGGCACCGCGAGCCGGACCAGGTACCGCGCCGCGATGGCATAGGCCCGCCAGAGCACGCCGTCCCGCCGCATCGCGTCGCGGGCGCGCGTGTGGTGATCGTCCGTGACGCCCTCCCCGCGACCCGGAGATCCAGGGTGTAGGAGCAGGAGCAGCATCCGCACCCAGAGGCAGGCCCGCGCCTGCCTGGCCCGCAGCTTGGCGAACAGTTGATCGGGCCAGAACACGGAGGCCTCCATCAGGACAGGGGGTGGCCATGAGCCTAGATTCCGCGCCGCCCGTGAATGCGGCCGAAGACCCCTTCGGCATCGGATCGAACCCGCGGCTTCCAGGGGTGGGTCACGCGCCGGCGTTCTGCGGGGAGCGGCGGCGGGCGGAGGTTCCGGCCTCGCGGACGAACGACAACGCGGCGGCGCCAGCGAGGGGGCCCACGGCCAGGGTGGCGAAGGCGGCGGGGAAGGAGCCGGTCGCCTGGTAGACCGCCCCGACCACGACCGGCACGGTGACGCTGCCCAACTGGGCCACCGCGTTCATCGCGCCCGCCGCCGAGCCCGCCAGCGCCAACCCCGACAGCCCGGGCACCATGGCGACCAGCAGCGGCGCGTACAGGTAGGCCCCCAGACCCGCGAACGCGGCCATCACCAGGAACGCCGTCTCCGACCTCATGCCGCCGAACACCAGCAGGCAGCCCGCGAAGACCACCAGCACCGCGACCGCCGGCCGTTTGCGGCCCCGCCCGGCCAGGTCCGTGGCCAGGCCGATGACCGGCTTGCCGACCGCGCCCGCCGCCGCGAACACCACGACCACCGTCCCCGCCGACACCGCGTCGATCCCGTGCCCCGTCACCATGAGGGTGTTGGACCAGGTGACGAATCCGTACGTGCCCCACAGCCCGCCGAATCCGGCCAGGCCGAGCAGCAGCAGGTTGCGGTCGCGTACGAGGCCGCGCAGCGGCGGCGGGCGCACCGACGGGCCTCGCCGCTCGCGCAGCAGCGCCAGGCACAGCAGGGCGAGCCCCATCGACACGACCCCGAACAGGTGGTACGAAGCCCGCCAGTCGTAGCTCTGGATCAGCCGGGGCACGACCGCGTTGGCGATCATCGTGCCGAGGGAGGAGGCCATCGTGAACAAGCCCATCGCCAGCCCTCGTTCCCGCTCGGCGAACCAGGAGGCGACGAGCTTGACCCCGGCCGCGAAATCGGCCCCCGCGCACAGCCCGATCAGCGCCTGCACCGCGATCCCCGCCCCGGCAGACGGCACGAACCCGAACACCACCATGAACCCGCCGGCCGTGAACAGCGACCCCGACAACACGACCCGGCTTCCGAGCCGGTCGCCGAGCAGCCCGCCGCCGATGTTGGAGAGCACGTACCCGACGTAGTACGCGGTCGCGAACGCCCCCAGCCCCGCCAGCGACACCCCCAGCGCCGCACCGGCCTGCAGCGACGCGGGACCCCAGGTGGAGCGGTCGACGGAGGTCATGGTGAGCGAGGCCCAGCAGAGCAGCAGCACGACCCACCGGCGCCGGGACCTCTCCCCGACAGAAGGTGACTCTATGTATTCACTCACGCGCGGTACGTTACAGGCAGTGAGCATCGGGCTGCGCCGATGTACTCCTTCTGGCCTGGGCCCGATGGTCCCGCCGGGGCGGCGCCCGGCATGGGGCCGGCGATCAGAGGCGGGAGATCTCGATCGTGGCCTGCCAGGTCGCCCGGTCGTCGAGATGGTTGAGCATGTAATGCGCGAGATCGGCTCGCGACAGTGAACGAGTGCGGGGCAGGTGCTGATCGGCGACCGCCTGGTACTTCCCCGTGAGTGGCGCGTTGGTGAGCCTCGGCGGCCGGATGATGGTCCAGTCCAGGCCGCTGGCGGTGACGATGTGCTCCATTCTTCTCATGTCGGCGTACATGTGGCGGTACAGCGGCCGGACCACCCGGCCGATCAGCAGGCGCCGGCCCGGCGGCGCGGCTGGGGACAGGTCGAGGCTGGCCGAGGTGATGCAGCTCAGCCGGCGAACCCCCGCTTCCACCATGGCCTCGACGATGCCGGTCATGCCTTGCGAGTAGATGGTCGTGGGGCGCCGGTCGGCGCTGCCCAGGCAGGACAGCACCGCGTCGTGCTCCGCGAGCGCCTGCCGCCAGACGCCGGGTTCCAGCACGTCGCCTCGCAGGACCGTCAGGTGGGCATGGCGGGGGATCGATTCGGGGGAGCGGGCGAGGACGGTGACCCGATGGCCGGAGCCGAGGGCCTGCGCGAGCAGCTGGGCGCCTGTGCCGCCGCTCGCGCCGAAGATGAACAGCCTCATGAGCTCCCCCGTCGCCGGCGCGCCGAGGCGAGGAACGTGGCGATGGCGAGGATCACGAGGGTGACCACGGCCATGAACATCTGACCGTGCAGGCCGAGGACGAACTGTGTCTCGTCCCTGAATTCCGGATCGTAGGTGGCGGTGCCGGGGAACAGCAACGCGGGGAACATGCTCGCCCACGGCACGGCCAGGACGCCCGAGGCCCACAACAGGCGGGAGTGCGTATCGCCGCGACGGCGGGCCAGCAGGACCAGGGCGAACAGTCCGAGGGCGAGCGAGGTGACGATGTACTGCGCGTCGTGGAACTTGGCATGGGGAGGCCAGGCCGGGTTGTACATGTGCTCGTGAGCGGTGTCGTGGAGGACCAGGTCGAACAGGAGGGCCCCGAACGCGGTCTCGATCGCCATCAGGGCGATGAGAACTCGGGGGAGGGACCAGTGTCGTGTCATGTGCGCCTCTCAAGGTTGAGTCACTACATGACTATAGTCACTACATCGATAGAAGCGCACCAAACGTGTAGTGACCAGCTTCAAGCCCGTACGCTTGTCCCATGAGCGAGATGACGAATCGGCGGGACCGCAAGAAGCAGCAGACGCGGCAGGCCATCGGTGATGCGGCGATGCGGCTCTTCCTGGAGCATGGATTCGACTCGGTCACGATCGCCGACGTCGCTCATGAGGCTGACGTGGCTGTTCAGACGGTCTTCAACCACTTTCCTACGAAGGAAGACCTCTTCTTCCAGGAGCGCGACGGTTACGTGGCCTTCCCCAGCGCGGCCGTCAGGAGCCGCCTCGAAGGCGAATCGATCGCGCAGGCCCTGGCCGGCGGCTATCTGCGGCTGCTCGGCGACTACCACGGTGCTGGGCTGCTGGTGCAGAGCGTCGAGTACCAGCGAACCCTGGACGCCAGCCCCGCGTTGCGCGGCAGGGAACTGCAGCTGCGCCAGGAGCGCGAGGATCTGCTCGCCGCCACGTTGGCCGAAGGCGCGCCGCCGCTGAGCGAGGGGCTGCGCCCTCAGCTCATGGCGGGGTTCGCCTCGGCCGTTGACCGGGTGCTCGACGCGGAGGTGCAGCGCCGGCTCCTCGCCGGTGAGGCGGCGGGGGAGGTCCAGGTCTCGTTGAAGCCGATGGTCCTCGAACTGTTCGGCGCCGCCGAAGCCGCCTGCCGGGGATCGGCTGAGGTCAGCGCGGGCGACCGTACGTCCCGGCCGGTGTGATGGGCGAGGCGAGGCGGCGGGCGCCCGCCGCCACAGCGCGGCGCGGGGCTGGAGCCGTCAGGCGGGTATCTCGGCGGTGGCGATGAGGACCGCGCGGCCGAGGATGTGCCCGGCCATGGTGAAGCCGAGGAAGGCCGGGGTGGTTTCGGCGGGGACGCCGATGGACTCGACGTCGAGGGCGTGCACCACGACGAAGTAGCGGTGCACGCCGTGCCCGGCGGGCGGGGCGGCGCCGATGAAGCGGGCGACGCGGGCGTCGTTGGGCACCTGGAAGGCGCCTTCTGGCAGGCCCGAGCCGGTGTCGTCGCCCGCGCCCTCGGGCAGTTCGGTGACGGTGGCGGGGATGTCGGCCACGGCCCAGTGCCAGAAGCCGGAGCCGGTCGGGGCGTCCGGGTCGTACACCGTCACGGCGTAGCTCCTGGTGCCCTCCGGGGCGCCGCTCCAGGACAGGTGCGGGGAGACGTCCTTGCCGCCGGGAACGCCGCTGGAGAACTGCTCGGCGGACCAGGCCTCGCCGTCGGCCACGGTGGCGCTGGTGACGGTGAAGGTGGCCGCCTCGGGAAGGCGGGCGAAGGGGTCGTTGGTGCTCATCGCGTCATTCCTTGTCTGCGAAGCCGTCGCTGTTGCTCGGCGGTGGAGCCGGTCATGTGACCCGACCGTCTGACTTCATCGACCATAACACTAATAATCGATTATTTGCCAAATCGTCTATGATGGTGTCCATGACAGCCTCCACCTCGCCGGGGAAACAGATGCTCTCCGAGCAGGTCTACGCACGCCTGCGCGATGCGATCATGCGTGGGGACTACGCCCCCGGTGCGGCACTGAAGCCACAGGACCTGGCCAGGGAGCACGGCGTGAGCCTGGCCGTCGTGCGCGAGGCGCTGGTGCGGGTGGTCGGCGACGGCCTCGCCGACCGGCTGCACAATCGTGGCTTCGCCGTTCCCGCCTTCTCCGATCGGCGCTGGCAGGAGATCTTCGAGGCCCGGCGTACGATCGAGCCGGTCATCCTGCGCATGTCCGTCGAACGCGGCGACGTCGACTGGGAGGCCCGCGTACGAGCCGCCCACCACCGCCTGGCCCGCACCCCGGCGTTCACGCCGGAAGACGACAAGTACTACAGCGAGGCCTGGTCCGAGGCCCATCGGATCTTCCACCGGACTCTGCTGGAGGGCTGCGGCAACCCCGTTCTCCTGGAGACCTTCGACCGGTTGTGGACGGCCAGCGAACTGACCCGCCGCTGGTCGGCGCATCGCACTCCCGGCCGGGACGGCGCCGACGAACACCGCCGACTGGAGGAGGCGGCGCTGGCCCGCGACCCCGACGCCGCGGCGGCGGCACTGGTCCAGCACCTCACCCTGACCGCGACCGGCCTGACCGGCTCCGCTCACCCCCGAACCGGGACATGACGCCACACCTCCTGGATGGACGCTTTGGCCTGCCCATCGCCGTCTGAAGCACGAACGCGCGCATGAACCTGGCGAAGGGCGGGCTCCTCCGGCGGGTCCAGGCCCGGTCCCGGCGCGCAAGCCCTTCACCGTGGTGCGTGGACGCTGTGGCTATTCTGCGCACATGCTGATCGACAAGGCGGAAGCCGACACGGAACTAGCCGTCAAAGCGGCGCAGGCAGGAGCAGGAGTCGTACGCGACATGTACGGCTCGGCTCTGGACCGGGTGGAGAAGGCGGCCGGAGACTTCGCCACCACGGCCGACCTGCGGGCGGAGAAGACGATCCTGGAGATCCTCCGCGCCGCCCGGCCCGGCGACGCCGTGACCGGCGAGGAAAGCGGCCGCCTCGGCGCCGATGACGCGCGGCGGCGGTGGCTGGTCGACCCGCTGTGCGGCACGTTGAACTACGCCGCGGGGAATCTGCTGGTCGCGGTGAACGTCGCCCTGAGCACGGGCGCCGGCATCACCGCGGCGGCCTCGGCCGACCCGTTCACCGGCGAGGTGTTCTGGACCGACGGCGACCACGCCTGCGCCCGCCTCGACGGGGTGGACACGCCGCTGGCGCCCTCGTCGCGAACGCGCCTGGTGGACGTCAACCTCGACCCGCCCTTCCCCAACGCCCCGGCCTTCCGTGCGGTGAACCTCCTCGCCCACCCGGCCTTCACTGAGCGGTTCCGGCCGCGAGTCGTCTCCACCACACTGGCGCTGGCCTGGGTCGCGGCCGGCCGCCGGGCCGCCTACGTCACCGACGGGCACCTGGCGGACAGCGTGCACTTCGCCGCCGGGATCGCCCTGTGCCAGGCGGCCGGATGCGTGGTCACCGGAATCCACGGCGAGCCGGTGCATACGGGAGCGGGCGGCCTGATCGCCGCCGTCGACACCCAGACCCACACGGCGCTGCTGAACATGATCCGCGGCCGGACCACCCGCGTTTGACACCTCCCTTGGCTAACCGCTATCTATTGGCTAACCGTTAGGGGGTGTGGAGTGCAGGACGCAGTGCTGGCGATGCTCGCCAAAGAACCGGCGCACGGCTACCACTTGCACGCTCGGCTGCGGCAGAGCCTCGGCCCGCTGGGCGAGTCGATGAACCGCGGTCAGATCTACGTGACCCTGGCCCGGCTGGAAAAGGCGGGGCTCGTGGCCTGCGAGTGGGCGGACGGCCTTCCTGAGCGGCCGGAGCGCAAGGTCTATGCGCTGACCCCGGCCGGGCAGGAACGGGTGGCCGCCTGGCTGGCCGAGGTGGGCTGGCCGAAGCCGGATCTGGCGGAGTTCCATCTCAAGCTCGTCGCGGCGGCGGCGGCCCGGCTCGCCGACCCGGTGGAACTGGTGGCGGCGCAGCGCCGTGAGTTGCTGCGCCGCCTGCGTGAGGCGCAGCACGCGGCCATGGCCGAGCCGGCGGGTTCGGCCGCCGTCGTGCTGCTGGAGGGGGTCGTGCTGCGGCTGCAGGCGGACCTGCGCTGGCTGGAAGCCTGCGAGCGGGCCTGGTCCAAGGTCGATGACGAAGCTGAGGACGCATGAACGTGTCGAGTGCCGTGGTTCTGGTCCGCGGCCTGGTGAAGGAGCACGGCCTGGGGCAGAGCCGGGTCCGCGCGGTGGACGAGGTCGACCTGGAGGTGCCCGAGGGGCAGACGCTGGCGGTGATGGGGCCGAGCGGCTGCGGCAAGTCGACCCTGCTGCACCTGCTGGGTGGGCTGGAGCGCCCGTCCGGCGGGGAGGTGTGGCTGGCCGGGCAGCGCATCGACGGTTGGAGCGAGCGGGCCCTGGCGCGGCTGCGGCGCCGGTCGCTTGGGTTCGTCTTCCAGGCCTTCCATCTGATGGAGGAGTTGTCGGCGGCGGAGAACGTGGAACTGCCCGCGCTGCTGGCCGGCCGCTCGCGGCGCCAGGCCAGGCGGCGCGCGAGCTTCCTGCTGGAACGGGTCGGGCTCTCCGGCCGCGCCCGGCACCTGCCTTCGGAACTGTCCGGCGGGCAACGGCAGCGGGTCGCCATCGCCCGCGCGCTGGCCAACGATCCGCTGGTGGTCCTGGCCGACGAGCCGACCGGCAACCTCGACAGCGCGGCGACGCTCGACGTACTGAGGATCTTCGAGGAGCTGCGTGCGGCCGGGCAGACCCTCGTGGTCGTCACGCATGACGAGCGGGTCGCGGCCTCCGCGGACCGGCTGGTCTCGATGCGCGACGGGATGTTCGTCGACGACACCCGGCTGGCCGGCACCGGCACCGGGCGGCTCGGCGATCTCATCGGGCTGGAGGGCTGAACGTCATGGGCCGCATCGTGCTCGTCGTGCGCCTCGTGCTGGCCGACATCCGCCGGCACCAGGCCCAGGCCTTAATGCTCCTGCTCGCGGTGACCGTGGCCACCGCCACGATGGCTCTCGGCCTGTCCCTGCGCGACGTGAGCGACGCGCTGTACGAGCAGACCCGCGCGGCCACCGCCGGGCCGGACGTGGTGGCGCTCTCCGGCGACACGGGTCCCGCCGTGACCTCGGCCCTGGCCTCGCTGGCGAAGGATCCCGAGGTGATCGCCCACCATGGCCCCTATCGCATCGTCTACGCCGACCTCGCGACGCGCGATTCCACGTCGTCCCCAGTGGTGGTGCACGGCTTCGCCGAGAAACCCGGCGCGATCGACCGGCCGCTGGTGACCTCGGGGCAGTGGGTCCGCTCCGGCGGCACCGTCCTCGAACGCGGCTTCGCCACCGCGCTCGGCGTCGGCATCGGCGACCACGTCACCATCGCCGGCCGGTCGTACCCCGTCGTCGGGATCGCCGTCACCGCGGCCACCTCCATCTACCCCTGGGCGGCGCAGATCGGCCCGGGCGGCGGCCCCAGCGACTACAGCGGCCTGGCCTGGATGACCCGATCGGATGCCCGGGCACTGGCGTCGTCGCACGATCTCCCGGTGACCTTGGCCCTGGACCTCAAGCTGCGCGACGCCGCCGCCACCGAGGCCTTCCGCCACGCCCACCGCGACTCCACCGCCGGGATCAACTTCCACTCCTGGCAGTTCAAAGCCGAACAGGACAAGGTCATCCTCAAGGACAGCCAGCCGATCCTGGTCGTCGGTAGCTGGCTGCTCAGCCTCCTGGCCATCACCGGAGTGACCGCGCTGGCCGCGGGACGCGCCGCCGCGCAGACGCGCCGGGCCGGGCTGCTCAAGGCCGTCGGCGCCGCCCCGGGTCTGATCGCCGCCGTCCTGCTCACCGAGTACCTGGCGCTGGCGCTGGCCGGCGACGCGCTGGGGCTGGTGATCGCCCGCCTGACCGTGCCCGCCATCGCCAGCCCCACCGCCAGCCGGATCGGCGACGTCGCCGGGCCGACCGGCGCCACCGTCGTGGCGGCGACCGCACTCGCCGTGGCGGTGGCGGTGCTGTCCACGCTGCGTCCCACGCTGCGGGCCCTGCGCACCGCGACTGTCACGGCGCTGTCCGCCACCGCGTACCAGCCCCGTCACCGCCCCTGGCTCAGCGCGCTGTCCGCGCTGCTGCCCACGCCGTTCCTGCTCGGGCTGCGGCTGACGGCCCGCAGGCCGGGCCGCGGCGTGCTGCAGGCGTTCTCCTGCGCCACGACAGTGGTCGCGATCGTCGCCCTGCTGGCCCTCTACGCTCAGCCGGAGAGGGGCTACGGCCTGGACGGCTCCTCCGCCCTGCCCAACCTGCGGGGCGAGCACGACCGCCGGCTGATGCTCGCGGTCGCCATCCTGGTGATCGCACTCGCCGTCGTGAACACCATCACCTTCACCTGGACCACGGCGATCGAGGCCAGGGCGAACATGGCCATCGCGCGCACACTCGGCGCCACCCCCGGCCAGGTGACAGCCGGACTGTCCATGGCCCAGCTCCTGCCCAGCCTGTTCGGCGCCATCGCCGGCGTTCCCCTGGGCATCGTCCTGTTCCTGGGCTTCAGCGCCAGAAACGCGATCATGCCGCCCATGGGGTCGGTCTTCGCGGTCGCACTCGCGACTCTCCTGGCGACGGCGGCACTGACGGCCCTGCCCGCACGCTGGGCGGCCCGCCGGCCGGTGGCACCGACCCTCAGCGCCGAAACGGCCTGACCGGTCCTCGCCTGCGATCTCATGGAAAGGAAACACGAAGTGGCATTCGCCGCCGCCGGCGTCCGGCGATTCATGGTGGGTACGGGGGAGCCCCGCGGATGGGTGTCCCCCAGGACCGACCTGGTGATGGCGCTGCTCGGAGTCTGGTTCGGGGCCGGACTCATGATCGACGCCTGGGCGCACGGCAACCTGGCGGAGCTGGAGACGTTCTTCACGCCGTGGCACGCGGTGTTCTACTCCGGCTTCGCCGTGGTCTCCGGCTGGATCATCTGGCAGGTGTGGCGCAACGTACGCGCCGGACGGCAGGGGCCGGCGGCAGTCCCCACCGGTTATCTCGCCGGGCTGGTGGCGATTCCCGCGTTCGCCGCCTTCGGACTGGCCGACATGATGTGGCACACCGTCCTCGGCATCGAGACGACCATCAACATCTTCTTCAGCCCGTCACACCTCGGCCTCATCGTGACGATGATGCTCATCATCACGACACCGCTGCGCTCGGCGTGGAACGCCCCCGGCGTCGGAGCCCGGCCGTCGCTCGGCCGCCTGCTGCCCGCGCTGATCGGGCTCGCGTTCGCCACCACGCTGGTGTCGCTGTTCCTGTCGTACGGTGACGCCGTGCAGTACCGGCCCGAGGGCATCGTCCGGGCGTTCTCCATGCTGGGGAACGCGGGCGGCAGCGGCCCGCGGGGCGCCGGTCCCGTGGCGGTGGGCCCGGGCGCCCAGCAGGTGGCCGTCGCGATGGCCGTCACCAACGTCGTCATGCTCAGCCCTGTGCTGTTCCTGGTGCGCCGCTGGCTGTTGCCGTTCGGCTCGGTGACCCTCATGTACACGATCATGGTGCTCATGCCAGGAGCCCTGACGGGGTTCCGTAACGTGCCGATGCTGTTGTCGTTCGTGGCCGCCGGGTTGGTGAGCGACCTGCTGATCCGCCGGCTGCGGCCGTCGGGGGAGCGGCGCGCCGCCTACTGGGCCTTCGCCGGGCTGTCGGCCTTCGCCACCTGGTCGCTGTACCTCGGGGTCGCCTCGGCCGCAGGGGGCGGCCTGCCCGCCGTGCCCGAGTTGTGGACCGGCGCGCCGATCGTCGCCGGGTTGATCGGGCTGGCGCTCGGGGCCTTGCTTCTGCCCAACGCGGTAGCCACCGAGCGGGCATGATCCGGCCGCCGCGGATCGGCGTCATCAGAATAGGCGTCAAAGGCGCAATACCGGTGAAACCGCCCCATCGGGGCCGGTGATCCACTAAATATCTGGTCATGACGATGAACGAGCCGCACCGGTCCGTATCGAACGGCCTGAACAGGCGGCGCTTCCTGGCGGCGGGCGCCGCCACCGTGCCCGCGTTCGCGCTGGGAACCTCGCGGCCGGCGTCAGCCGCGACGGTCCAGGCCGCGGGAGTGGCGCCGGCCGCGCTGGCCGGCTTCGACAACGTGCTGAAGACCTACATCGTGGAGCGCGGGATCTCCTGCGCGCAGCTCGCTATCACCAAGAACGGCAAGCTCGTGCTGGCCAGGGCCTACCGCTACAGTGACGACCCCGCCGTGCCGACGTTCACGCCCACCTCCTTGTTCCGCATCGCGAGCCTCAGCAAGCACATCACCGCCGCGGCGATCATGAGGCTGGCGCAGGACGGCAAGCTGAGCCTGGGAGCGTCCGTCGCCACGCTGCTCGGACTGCCGACCACGGCCGACGCCCGCCTGGCGAACGTGAACGTGTGGCGGCTCCTGCAGCACACGGGCGGGTGGGACCGCGACATCTCGGGCGACTACCTGAACATGGACCACACCATCTCCAAGTCGCTCGGCCTCTCCCTGCCGATCACGCGCGACCACATCATCCAGTACGCCTGCGGCCGCCCCCTCGACTTCGCCCCCGGCAGCAGGTACGCCTACAGCAACTACGGCTACATGCTCCTCGGCCTGATCATCGAAAAGGCGTCGGGCATGGCCTACGAGTCGTACGTCAAGCAGAAGATCCTGGCGCCCGCCGGCATCAGCCGCCTGCGGCTCGGCCGTACCCTCAAGGCGCAGGCCGCGCCCGGCGAGGTCGTCTACGAGTCGGCGCAGACGAGCAAGATCGTCACGGACACGTCCGGCACGATGGTGCCGTCGCCGTACGGTGGCTTCAGCATGGAGAACCGCGGCCCCGGCGGCGGCTGGCTGGCCTCGGCGGTGGACCTGGTGCGCTTCGCGCGCGTCTTCGACGCCCCCGGCACGGTGCTGAACGCGACCTCCATCGGCAGGATGGTGGCCAAGCCGGAGATCGGCGTGACGGAGAACGGCTCGTGGTACGGGGCCGGTCTGTGGGTCCGCCAGGTGACCGGGCACCTCAACACCTGGCACAGCGGCGGGTTGCCGGGCACCTACACCTACACCGCCCGGCTCCAGAACGGCTTCACCTACGCCGCCCTGTTCAACCGGAACGAGGAGAGCGGGTCGCCGGACTTCGACGTGCTCAGCCCGCGCATGAACGCCGAGATCGGCAAGGTGACCACCTGGCCGACGACGGACCTGTTCCCGCGCTATCCCTGATCCGGTTCCTGTACGCCCCGGCGGGCGGACGCCCAGCTGCTTCGTTCAGGGCGACCCGGCCCGCGCCAGATCGGTAGGGTCGCGGTATGCCCGATCTGATCACACGCACCGCACGTCCGCATCCCGCCTGGGCCGAGTGGGGTTCGGTGGGATCGCGTTGAGAGAGGTCGGAGGAACGCTGCTCATGATCGGGATGTTGGTGACGGTGGCGGCGTGCGGCGGGCAGGACCCGACGATCGCGCGGGCGAGCCCCGTCCCGTCGGCGTCCGAACCGAGCGCCACCCCGGCGAAACCCGCGAAGGGCTACTCGTACGAACTGCGCAAGAGCGACATTCGCTGGAACGGCACCGGAGACCCGTACAACGACACGGTCGAGCTGGACGACGGGCGGCGGGTGGCCATGCACTATCGGCGCGGCAAGGGGCTCTACGAGCAGCACTCCGACCCCCAGGGCAACGGGTGGACGCGGCCGAGCCTGATCTACGGCACGAAGACCGAGGCGTGCCAGGGCGTCCACCTGCGGGCCTTCGGCGCGACCGTCACGGCCGTGGCGGACTTCGGCATCTACTGCTCCGACGGCGAGCCGCCGACGGAGTCGATCGCCGCCGTGGCCGTGGGGAACCTGCGCACCTGGAAACACCACCTGACGAGAAGCTTCGACGGCTGGGAGCGGGTCTCGGCGGGCGACGGCGGCAAGGAGATCACCTTCCGGCGTGGGTCCTCCACGCTGCGGTGGAGCAGGTCCGGCGGGTTCTCGACGTGAGACCGCATATCCGTGCCTGATTCGGCCAAGGTCATCCCGCACTATCGTTGCCGCATGGACACCCCGGCGGCGGAAGCCGACATCGACGACGACCTTGTCGACCGTCTGATCCGCACGCAGCACCCGGACCTGGCGGGCCCGCTGACCCTCGTCGCCAACGGGTGGGACAACGTCATCTACCGCCTGGGGACGGACCTGTCCGTACGGCTGCCGCGCCGCCAGGTCGCCGTCGACCTCATCGTCAACGAGCAACGCTGGCTGCCGGTACTGGCCGAGTACGTCGAGGTCGCGCTGCCCGTACCCGTCAGGGCCGGCGTGCCCGGCGAGGGCTACCCGTGGCCGTGGACGATCGCGCCCTGGTTCGACGGCCGCACGGTCGCCGACGTGCCGCCGTCCGGCCGCTCCGGCATCGCCGTCCCGCTGGCCCGCTTCATGACGGGCCTGCACAGGCCCGCACCGCCCGACGCGCCGCGGAACCCTGTCCGCGGCGTTCCGCTCGCCGACCGCGACGAAGTGGTGCGGCAACGCCTGGAGTCCATTCCCCGATCAGCCGCGCTCGGTCCCCTCTGGGAGAAACTGGTCGCCCTCCCGACCTGGCAAGGCCCCCCGCTCTGGCTCCACGGCGACCCGCATCCGGGAAACCTCCTGCTGAACAGCGCGGGGCTGGCGGCCGTCCTGGACTTCGGCGACCTCACCAGCGGTGACCCCGCCACCGACCTGGCCGCCGCGTGGCTGGTGTTCGACGAGAACGCGCGCGAGGTCTTCCGATCACACGTGGACGCCGACGAGGTGACCTGGGAGCGCGCGCGAGGCTGGGCCCTTGCCGTGGGCACCGCTCTGGCCGTGCACTCGGCCGACAACCCCAGCATGGCGGCCATCGGAGATCACGTCCTCGACCAGGTGCTTCTCACGTAGAGGCGCGGCCAGGCGCAGGTCGCTTCCCGCGCACATGGCAGAGTTCTCACTGTGCCGTTGAACGATCTGCCGGACTGGTTGCCGGCCTGGTGCCTCGACCATCTGGGTGGCGAACCCGCCGGCGTGCTGTTCCAGCTGCGGCAGATGTCGATGGTGTTCGGTCTCCGGTTGGCCGGTGGCACGGACGTCGTGGTCAAGGCGCGCGACGATGACGGCCGGGCCATGTCGTGCGTCGCGGCGCAGGCCCGGTTGGCCGAGCGCGGATTTCCGTGCGCCCGGCCGCTCACGCGGGCGGTCGCGAGCGGTTCGCTCGCCGTGCACGCCGATGCCATGCGGCCCGGCGGCGAGGTGTTGCACGGGGACTCGCCCGACGTGGCCGTGCGCTACGCGGAGGTGTTCGCCCGGCTGATGGCCGGACTGGCCGACGTGACCGTCGCGCCGCCGCTGCCGAATCCGCGCTGGGCGCGTTGGGACCACACGGATCGCGGGCTGTGGCCGGCGATCGAGTTCCTCGACGAG
Organism: Nonomuraea insulae; assembly: GCF_042656245.1. Classification (NCBI taxonomy): domain Bacteria; kingdom Bacillati; phylum Actinomycetota; class Actinomycetes; order Streptosporangiales; family Streptosporangiaceae; genus Nonomuraea; species Nonomuraea insulae. The sequence goes on along the minus strand of NZ_JBHSPA010000009.1, from coordinate 50,298 downwards.
CGGGACCAGAGCCTCGTGCCCGCGTACGTCGTCGACACGGCCGGACGGGTCCGCAGGCGGATGCTGGCCGCCGGCCTGCCGTGCGTGCTGGGCCACGCCGACTTCGAGGCACAGAACCTCCGCTGGCACGGCCAGGAGGTGTGGGCGGTGCACGACTGGGACAGCCTGGCCTGGCAACCGGAGGCGGCGCTGGCGGGAGCGGCGAGTGGGGCGTTCGCCAGCGCCGGCCCGCCCACGCTGGCACCGATCGAGAGCTCCGAGGTGTTCCTGATGGCCTATCAGGACTTTCGAGGGCGCCTGTTCACGGCCGCCGAGCAGGAGATCGCGTGGGCGGCCAGCATGTGGGCGGCAGCGCACAACGCCCGATGGGAAGCCCTGCACGGCGACGACCCGGTGTCCGGCGACGCGCTCCGGGCGCAGGCTGCCGAACGTCTCCGCCGAGCGAATGCCTAGCACCGGCCTGCCAACGGCCTACCGGTGCGCACGGCCTGCCAGCGGCCCACCGGTGCGCAACTCCACGCCGCAGGAGGCCGGTCAGGGCCGGCCGAGGTGGTCGTGCAGGCGGCGGGCCGCGCGGATGAGCCCGCTCGATCCCCTGCGGGCGGCGATCCCGGCGGCCTCGGGGATCGAGCCGCGTGCCTCGGCCCAGCCCGCGAGGCGGACGGCGAGTATCGTCTCCGACAGAAGCCGGGTGTGGACGCCTCCGGCACCGCGGAGCGTGGGACCGGCAGCCGATGATCGGGCCCGAGGGCCGGTTCCGGATCGCCGGCATGAGCAAGCCGATCATGGCCGCCACCGTCCTGAGCCTGGCCGGCCGGAAGATCGACCTGGACGCCCCCGTGGAGCGTTACCTGCCCGGCGTGCTGCGCGGCACCGGCATCGCCGACACGCCCGTGAAGCGTCAGCACCTGATCGACGCCTTCGACGCCGCCATGTGCGCCCGCTGAGCCCTGACCTCCAAGCCGGCGGCGGGCGTCAGGAGTTTCCTGGCGAGCTTCGCGGTACCCGCCGGGATTCCGCCTCGGGAGCGTCCAGCGCGGAGAACAGCGCCAGGGCGGTCCTGGCGTGCTCGGCGGAGCGCTCGCCGTCTCCCAGGTCGTCGTGGGCGTGGGCGAGGTTGCGGTGTGCCCGGGCCTGCTCCATCCGGTTGCCGAGGTCGGTCGCCAGCGCGAGCGCGTCCCGATAGTGGGTCAGAGCCTGCTCGGCCTGCCCGGACACCTGGACGATCTCACCGATCCAGTTGAGCGTCTCGGCCTCCAGGACACGCTCACCGGTGCCGCGGCTGAGCTCGAGCGCGTGATGGAGGTTCTCCAGCGCGCGTTCGTGGTGACCCATCCGGCCCTGGACCAGTCCGAGGTGGGCGATGGCCGCCGCCTCGCCCGCACGGTTGCCGATCTCGCGATGGATGGCGATGGCCTGCTCCAGATGTTCCGCGCCGCGCTCGGGTGAGCCGAGCTGGCCGTGCACGTAGCCGAGGCCGTCCAGGGAGTGACCTTCGGTGGCGCGGTCGCCGACGTTCCTGCTGACGGTGAGCGCCTGGGTGAGCGGTTCGAGCGCCTGCTGGTAGTAACCCCAGCGCCAGTACGCGACCGCGAGGTTGTTCAGCGCGATTCCCTCACCGACCCGGTTGCCCACCTGCCGCTGCAGGTTCAGTGCCTGCCTGCTCTCCTCGACGGCGCGGGCGCAGAGACCCTGCCGCAGGTGGATGGCGCTCAGCGCGGTGTGGGCGTACGCCTCGCTGACCCAGTCGCTTATCCGATGGGTGACCTGGAGGGCGGACTCCAGGCAGCTGATCGCCTCGGCGTAGCGGGCCAGCCGCCAGTACCCGGCGCCCAGGTAGATCAAGATTCCGGCTTCGCCGGGCAGATCGCCGACCTGACGGCTGAGGTCGACGGAGCGGCTCAGGTAGTCGATCGCCTCCTCGTTGCGGCCCAGCCGCCAGTGCACGGTGCCCAGCTGGCCCAGCGCCCGCGCCTCTCCCGCCGGATCACGGCCGCGGGTCGATTCCAGGGCCAGGGTGTGCAGGTGCAGAGCGTCGGTGTAATGGCCGTGGTCGTCGAGGTAGCGCCACAGGAACGCCGACAGATGACTGGTGTGGTCCGGCCAGCCGCCCCTGGCCGCGAGTTCCGCGCACCTGAGCAGGGTGGACAGCTCGGTCCGCAACCACCGGACCGCGGTGTCGGCCTCGGTGAACGGCGGCGACGTCGCCGGCGGCGGCAGCCGGGGGCGGCGGATCTTCTCGTGCGGCGCGATCACGTCCATCGCGGCCGCCGCGGTGCGCGTGTAGTGGTCCAGCAGCCGCCTCTGGGCGGCCCGCCGTTCCGTCTCCCGCACCTGCTCGTCCACGAGCGCGGCGGAGTGGGAGCGGAGAAGATCGTGCAGGTGATAGCGGCCGGGCACGGGCTCGGCGATCATGTTGACCTGCAGCAGCCCGTCCAGTGCCCGGCGTTCAACGCCGCCCGGTGGATGCTCGACCTCAAGGCCGCGGTGACCCGGTACGCCAACGCCTCCTGCTCCGGGGCCGAGGTGTCGCGGCAGGAGGTCGCCTACGACGGCCAGGGCTTCGGCGCCGCCCCTCTCATCGGGGACAGGACGACCATCCGTACGAAGATCAACAGCAGCCCGGCCTGGGCCACCACCAAGAACACCTACGACGCCCTCGGCCGGCCGCTGGCCGTGACCGACCCCAACGGCCACACGCTGACCACCACGCACACCCCCGGTGAGCGGTATCCGGTGACGACCACGGTCACCAACCACCTGGGACACACCAGGACGACCGAATGGAACCGGCCCAGGCAGACCGCCCGGGCGGAGATCGACGCGCGGGGCAGGAGGACCTCCTACGAGCATGACGCGCTCGGCCGCCTCATCTCCGCGCGCAACCCCACCGAGCAGGCCCAGGACTCGCCGGCGTCGGCCGAGTTCACCTACCTCATCGATCCGGGCAAGGCGGCTCCGGCGATCGTACGTTCCCGCATGCTGCAGGACACGACCCGCTACGTCGACAGCTGGACCGTCTACGACAGCTTCCTGCGGGAGAGGCAGGCGCAACGACTGTCGCCGGAAGCGGGCAAGGCGCTGATCACCGACACCACCTACGACAACCGCGGGCTGACATCCGCGGTCTCGCGGCCCGAGGCGGTCGCCGGGACGGCGGGACAGTCGATCCTGCCCGCCCCGTCCGCCGGGTGGGCCAACGACACGGTCACCGGATACGACGAGCTGCGCCGCCCCATCTGGGTCATCGAGCGCGCCTCCGGTGCCTACCGGTCCTCCACGGTGACCGAGTACACCCACGACACCGTCAAGAACACCCCGCAGCCGGCGGCGGGCGGCGTGATCAGGTCCACGGCCGACGCCTATGGGCGCACCGTGCGCGTCGAGGAGCTCGACGGCTCGTCCTGGCGGCCCACGACCTACGGCTACGACGCCGCCGACCGGCTCGTGTCGGCCACCGACCCGGGCTCAACTTCCTCAACGCCCGCTACTACGACCCCGTCATCGGCAGGTTCATCTCACCCGATCCGGTCTTCCGGCAGGAGGTGCCGCAGTCGCTCAATCCCTACGCCTACGGCCTGAACAACCCCGCCGCCTTCGCCGACCCCTCAGGGCTCGACGCCTGCGACACCCCCGACTGCGGGGAAGGCCCGGTGACCGCCCCGTCGGCCAAGGACAAGGTCAAGGACAAGAAGAAGGCCAAGAAGGCCGCCAAGATCGTCCCCAAGGGGGGCGGGCCGAGCCAGCAGGGCACCCGCACCCTGCCGGAGGCGACCGTGGACGCTATGAACAAGGCGGCCCACGACCTGCTCAACGGGGAATGGTCGGGCCGGGGAATATGCGGCAGCGTCTCCGGGCCCTCCTTCTTCCCCAAGATCGGCGGAGAGCACGACGGCTGCTTCCTGGCCACGGAGGAGAACATCGGCACCGTGCAGTCCTTCTCCGACATCGCCGTCACCAGCCCGGGCTGGGCCGCCGCGGTCTCGGTGATGAGCACCAACGCGACCAACGTCAAGGACATCTCCGGTTGGGGCGTGTGCGCCGGCGGCGGCGCGTACAGTCTGTCGACCACGGTCTGCGCCAGCCTCAATCCCGACGACCTGTCGCCCACCGGAGTCTTCGTCGTCCTGCCCGGGGTGGCGACCAGCGGCGGGGCCTGGGTCTCCTTCGGCTGGACCAGGACCACCGAGATCATGAGAACGCCCGCACCGGTGCGGAAGCTGCTGGAACACAACGCCAGGGGCACCTCCTTCATCCTCAGGTTCTGGGCCTGCCAGAACGACATCTCCTGCGGGCTCGGAGCGCTCGACGACTTCCTCAATCCCAACGAGTCCGTGGAGATGGCACCGGGACCGATGCCCGGCGAGCCGGGCTTCGAGGATTCAGGCGGTGAGCTCGCCTGACCGTCTCACCCGGCCGATCCGCCCGGCCCCGCAGTCTCGGCGGGTGACTGAAGCTTGGCCATGATCCGGTCGAGGGCGGCCAGCTCCGCCGGCTCCAGCGCCAGCAGGGAGCGCGGCGGCCGGGCCAGGATGCGTTCGGCCTGCTCGGCGGCGGCGGCGCCGTCCGGGGTGAGGGTCACGAGCTTGGAGCGGCGATCGTCGGGATGCACACTGCGCTCGACGTAACCGCGCCGCTCCAGGTCGTCCACGACCAGCGTGGTGTACGGCTTCTCCGTGGTGAGGCGGGCGGTCAGCTCGCGCATGGTGAGCGGGCCGCCCAGCAGGCAGCGCAGCGCCTTGGCCCGGAAGAAGCTCACGCCGAGCGTGTCGGCGACCTCCTTGCGGCGGTCTTCCTGCTTCAGTACGAGGAAGCACATGGCCGCCCAGGAACGGGCGACCGCGTCCGCGTCCTGGACGGCCTCGCCGGTTTCGCTGTCCTTCGTCGCATCGATCATGCGGTGTCCGCCGTCCTGTGGATGAGCCGCTCCGTCGTGTGCTCGGCGGTGCGCCTGGCCCAGCGGCTTGTGGTGAGGATACCGAGCACCAGCACGACCGCGCCCGATGCCGTGCCGATCCACCAGCCGATGTGGCTGGCCTGCGGGAAACCCGTACGCCATGGTCCCTGAACGGCGGCGGCGACGAGCGACCCGAGCACCGCGACGCCGAGTGCCTGGCCGATCTGGCGGCTGGTGGAGGTCACGGCGGCGGCGACCCCGGCCTGGGCGAGCGGCATGCCGGAGACGGCGGTGTTCGTGATAGGGGCGTTGACCATGCCGAAGCCGAGCCCGAAGAGCACGTACGAGACCATGAGCTGCCACATCGGGGTGTCGGCGGTGAGCCCGGTCAGGATCAGCGCGCTCGCGGACATGGTGGTGCCGGCGATGATCAGTGGCACGCGCGGTCCGGCGCCGCCGACGATCCGCCCGGACAGCGGCGCGGCCACCACCGTCAGCCCGGCCATCGGCAGGGTCAGCAGCCCGGCGTGCAGCGCGGAGAAGCCGAGGACGTCCTGCAGGTAGAGGGTGTTGAGGAACAGGAACCCGCCGAGCGAGGCGAACGCGCAGATCGCGATGACCGTCGCCCCCGCGAAGGGAATGCTGCGGAAGAACCTCGGGTTGATCAGCGGTTCCGCCCGTCTCAGTTCGTACGGGATGAGCAGCGCCAGCGCCAGCGCGGCAGCCCCGCAGCAGGCGATGGTCTGCACCGAGCCCCACCCGGCGGACGGCGCCTCGATGACACCGTAGGTCAGCCCGGCGAGCAGCACGATGACCAGCAGTTGCCCGACGGGATCCATCGGGCGGGCACGCGGGGCGCGCGACTCGGGCACGAACAACGCGCACAGGACGAGCGCGGCCAGCCCCACGGGAATGTTGATCCAGAAGATCGTCTGCCAGGTGCCCAAGCCGACCAGTGCCCCGCCGATCACGGGCCCCAGCGCCATGCTGATCCCGACCACGCCGCCCCACACGCCGATGGCGCGTGCCCGCTCCCTCGGCTCGGTGAACGTGTTCGTGATGATCGACATGGCGACCGGGTTGAGCATGGAGCCGCCGACGGCCTGCAATGCCCGCGCGGCGACCAGCCAGCCGAGGCTCGGTGAGAGCGAGCACATCAGGGAACCCAGCGTGAACAGAACCAGGCCCGTCTGGAAGGTGCGGCGCCGCCCGAACCTGTCTCCGGTCGAGCCGGAGAGCATGAGCAGGCTGGCCACCACGACCGTGTAGACGACGATGATCCACTGCAGGCCGGAGACGGAGGCGTGCAGGTCGCGCTGCATGGCGGGCAGGGCGACGTTCACGATCGTGTTGTCCAGGCCGACGATGAACAGGCTCAGGCAGCAGATCGCGAGGATGAGCATCCGCCGTCGGCGGTTCGGTCCGGGCGGCGAGGTCTCCTCGAGGGCGGAGACGCTCCCATTGGTTATTGGCACATAACAATTATATCCATGGAACTAATTGTCCCAGGCTCCGGGTCGGAGGGCCTCGGTAGTGGTGCGCGGAGCGGTGAGAGCAGGTCCGGGAAATCAGCACGCTTCCGGATGTCGAGAATGTGGCGCCGGCTCCGTCCCAGGGACACGAGCGATCGACGATGAGAGGAATGACCGTGGAACCGCACGAGATCACCGAGGTTCTGAACCGACCGATCAGCCGGGAGTTGCTGGCCCGTGACCTGACCCGGTTGGCCTACGTCGCGAAGGACGGCACCCCCCGCAATATCCCGATCATCTTCACGTGGAATGGTTCGGAGATCGTCGTGTGTTCTCCGAAGAACGCTCCGAAGCTGGCGAGTCTGCGTGAGAATCCGGCGGTGGCGTTGACAATCGACACGGAGTCGCATCCGCCGAAGATCTTGTTCATTCGTGGTCTGGCTGAGCTGGACTATGTGGATGGTATTCCGCAGGAGTATCTCAAGCAGACCAGTACTTATGAGATGACGCCTGAGCAGCGGGTGGAGTGGGAGGTGGAGATTCGTTCGCTGTATCACGACGGTATGGTCCGGATCGTCGTGACGCCGACGTGGGTGAAGCTGATCGACTTCGAGACGACGCTGCCGAGCCCGGTGGAGGAGCTGATCCGGCAGCGGGAGGAGCGCCGGGGCGCCTGAGCGCCGCGCGCTCGCCCACACCTCGACCGGGAAAATGTCGAGAACCCGCTCGCGGCTTCGTCCCCGAAGTGAGCACAGCCATAATGGGCCGTACCGCAATGAGGAGAACACGATGGCCAAATATCTGCTGCTCAAGCACTACCGGGGCGCGCCGGCAGCGGTCAACGACGTGCCCATGGACCAGTGGACGCCGGAGGAGGTCACGGCCCACGTGCAGTACATGCGGGACTTCGCCGATCGGCTCGTGGGCACCGGCGAGTACGTCGACGGCCTGGAGCTCTCCCCGGAGGGCACGTTCGTCCGCTACGACGGAGAGGGGCGGCCGCCGGTCACCGACGGCCCGTTCGCGGAGACCAAGGACCTGATCGCCGGCTGGATGGTGATCGACGTCGAGACCTACGAGCGGGCAATCGAGCTGGCCGGCGAGTTGTCCGCGGCCCCGGGCGCGAGCGGGAAGCCGATCCACGAGTGGCTGGAGGTTCGCCCGTTCCTGACCGCGTCCCCGACCATCACGGAGTGACGCGTGCTGGACGAGGACCTGCTGCGGCCCCTCACCCCCACCGTGATCGGCATCCTCGTCCGTCGCGGAGCCGACTTCGCGGCGGCCGAGGATGCCGTGCAGGACGCCCTGGTCGAGGCCGTGCGCGTGTGGCAGGACGACCCGCCGCGGGACGCCAAGGGCTGGCTGGTCACCGTGGCCTGGCGCAAGTTCCTCGACGCCGCTCGCGCCGACACCTCCCGGCGGAACCGTGAGGTACGCGTCGAGGACGAGCCCGTGCCCGGCCAGGGCGAGGCGGTGGACGACACGCTCCAGCTGTACTTCCTGTGCGCGCATCCGTCCCTGACACCGGCCTCGGCCGTCGCGCTCACGCTGCGCGCGGTCGGCGGCCTGACCACGCGTCAGATCGCGCGGGCCTACCTCGTGCCGGAGGCGACCATGGCCCAGCGGATCAGCAGGGCCAAGCGGGCCGTCGCGGGCGTCCGGTTCAACCAGCCCGGTGACGTCGCCACCGTGCTGCGCGTGCTCTACCTGGTCTTCAACGAGGGCTACTCCGGCGACGTCGACCTCGCCGCCGAGGCGATCCGGCTCACTCGCCAGCTCGCGGCCAGGACCGGCCACGAGGAGGTCGCGGGCCTGCTCGCGCTCATGCTGCTGCATCACGCCCGGCGCCCGGCACGGACCGGCCCCGACGGCAGGCTCGTGCCTCTCGCCGAGCAGGACCGCGGCCTGTGGAACACCCGCCTGATCGCCGAGGGCGTCGACGTGCTCCAGGCGGCCCTCGCCCGCGACCGCCTGGGCGAGTTCCAGGCCCAGGCCGCCATCGCCGCGCTGCACGCCGACGCCCAGACGGCCGATGAGACCGACTGGGTGCAGATCGTCGAGTGGTACGACGAACTGGTGCGCCTCACCGGCAGCCCGGTGGCCCGCCTCAACCGGGCCGTCGCCGTCGGTGAGGCCGACGGCCCGCGGGCCGGCCTGGCCGCCCTGGCAGGGCTCGACCCCGCCCTGCCCCGCCACACCGCCGTCGTGGCGTACCTGCACGAGCGTGACGGTGACCCGGTGACCGCGGCACGGCTCTACGCCGAAGCGGCCCGATCGGCGCCCAGCCTCCCCGAACGCGACCACCTCACGCGTCAGGCCGCACGGCTCAACGCGCGGCTCCGCGGTTGATCGACTCGGGGAGCGGGCTCGATCCGGCGAACGGGGCTTACGCCGGGAGGTGGCCGAGTTGCTGCAGTTGTGAGTAGACGTCGACGACGCCCCAGAGGTCGGTGATCTGACCGTCGGCGAAACGGGCGATGAAGATCTCGTGGTAGGTGACGGATTTGCCGGTCGGGGGCATGCCCCGATATTCGCCGGAGTTGGTCCCGGTGACCGTCTGCCGAGTGACGATCTTGTCTCCCTCGACGATCAGGTCCTCGACCGTTACGTGAATGTCGGGGAAGGCGCGCAGGAGAATCTCCCAGATGCGCTTTTGCGCCTGCACCGCGGTCACGTCGGTCACCTGCGCCGTGTGGAACCGCGCGTCCGGGTGAATGAACTCGTCGACCGCCTTCGAGATGATCTCCAGATCGCCGCTGTTGATGGCGTCGTGAAAGCGGTGGTACGTCTCCTTGTTGCGTGTTTCCTGGGTTGTTGACATGTCGCCTCTCCTCGGATCGAAAGGGTGTGGTCACAGATGCCGGTGAAAGCGGCGTCCCGGCAATGACGGCAGGACAGCCACGCGGTCACGTGCGTGCTGCCTTACATCGGTATGACGACACAGCCCTGCGCAATGTGAGGCGACCCGCCGGCCTCGCCCTCCGGTCATCCGCGTTTCTCCCCCGGTTCGCCGGTGGTCCAGTTCCAGCCGGTGATCGTGGTGCGCATCAGGCGGGCGGCGGTCGACAGGTGGTTGTCGGCGCCCCAGAGCAGGGTGAGCGCGCGGCGGCAGTCGGGGCTGTCGACGGCGATCCAGACGAGAGGGGCACGGGTGGTGGAACGCCGTGCGATGCCGGGGACGAGCCCGATGCCGAGTCCCGCGCCGATCAGGTCGGCGATGGCGCTGGGCTCGTCGCTTTCGCAGACGATCTTCGGTGTGAGGCCCCTGGCGGCGAACAGCCGATCGAGAAGCCGGCGTATCCAGTGCCCCCTGCGGGCGGTGATGAAGGGCTGATCGGCGATTTCGTCGATGCTCACCGAGGCGCGGCCGGCCAGCGGATGATCGAACGGCATGGCCACTCCCACCGCGTCGTCGAGCAGCAGAACCGACTCCAAGCCCTCGGCCTGGATCGGCTGTGAGGCGACACACAGGTCCACGTCCTGGGCCCGCAGGCGGCGGGCCATGTCCTCGGCGGGCGTCCAGTGAAGCTCGATCTCGATGTCGGGATGGGCTCGCTTGTAGGCCGCCAGCGGTCCGGTGAGGGTGAGGAACGTCTCCGAGGCCAGTCTCACGGTGCCCACACCCCCGCTGGAGGCCTCGGCGACGGCGCGCCGTCCCGCGTCGAGTTCACCGAGGGAGCGTTCGACGTGATCGCGGAAGAGCTTGCCCGTGTCGTTCAGCCGGAGCCGGCCGCCGCGGTCGAACAGCGGCGCGCCCAGCTCGCTCTCCAACCGGGCGATGGTCCGGCTCAGCGAGGGCTGGGCGACGCGCAGCTCGTCGGCCGCGCGGCTGAGGTGTTCGAGCCGTGCCACCACCAGGAACTGCCTGAGCGTGTTCAGCTCCATCATGTCTCCCGATGCATAACACCATAGCAATATTGATCTTAGACAAGATAACGACTGAGCCATAGTGTCGAGGCCGTTTGCACGTCGAGAACAGAGTGAGGAGGCCTCATGCGCACCGCGCATCGGATGACACCCACGAAAGGGACACCCACGAAAGGGACACCCACGGAATGGACGCTGCGGGCGGTCGTCAGCGCGCACGTGGTGGCGATCGCCGGCCAGCCGGTGTTCGCCGGGGTGTATCTGACCGGTGACTTCGACAGCCTGCGCTGGCACGCGGTCGGCGCCGACGTGGTCACCTCCATCGGCTACCTGCAGGTGATCGTGGCGATCGTCGTGTGGGTCCGGTTGCGTCAGGTCTGGCCGTTCCTGGCCACGGTGAGCGTGGTGGCGGCCGAGACGGTGCAGTACTTCGCCGGGTTGGGCGGCGCGCTGTGGCTGCACATCCCGCTGGGGGTGATGACCGTCGTCGCCCTCGTCGTGCTGTTCATCGCCGTCTGGCGCCAACCCTTGCCGCGGCGGCCGCGTGCGCGCCAGGAGGAACGCGATGCGTGAGCATGATGCCCGTGGCATGACCCGGCGCCGGGTGCTGGGCGTCGGCGGGGCGCTCGGGCTGATGGCGGCCACCGGGCTGTCAGCCTCGGCCGCCCTGGCCCGCAGGCCGTCGATCACCGGTGCCGAGTTGCGCAGCGCCGTGCCGCTACCGCCGCCTTTCCAGGTGCCGCTGCCGATTCCCTCCGTGCTGACGCCGGTCAGCACCGCGGGCGGGGCCGACCGTTACGCGATCACCCAGCGCGCGGCGAGTGCGGAGATCCTGCCCGGAGTCAGGACGCCGCTGTGGACCTATGCGGGCACCTTCCCCGGGCCGACGATCGAGTCGCGCCGCGGCCGGCCGGTCACCGTGACGCACCGCAACGAACTGCCCGTGCCGACCGTCGTGCACCTGCACGGCGGTCGGACCCCGGCAGCGTCCGACGGGTATCCCACCGACCTGGTCCTGCCCGAGGGCCGGGAGGCCACCACGCACATGGGGCACGACTCCGCGCACGGCATGCACGATCCGCGGGCGGTGGTGACCGAGCTGACGCGCGACTACACCTTCCCGCTGGACCAGCGGCCGACGCTGCTGTGGTACCACGACCACCGGATGGACTTCACCGCGCCCGCGATCTGGCGCGGCCTGGCCGGGCTGCAGATCGTCCGCGACGATGCCGAGGAGGCCCTCGGCCTGCCCTCGGGGCCGCGTGAGCTGCCCCTCATGATCGCCGACCGGGCGTTCGCCGCCGACGGCGGCCTCGCCTATCCCGCCCTCGACCCCACCCTGCGTGAGCGGCCGGGCGTGAGCGAGCCGTACCTCGCCGGCGTCCTCGGCGATGTGATCCTGGTCAACGGCGCCCCCTGGCCCGTGCACGAGGCCGACGCGGCCCGCTACCGGCTGCGTGTCCTGAACGCCTCGAACGCCCGGCACTACGAGCTCGAAGCGGTCACCGACGACGGGCACCGGCTCGATCTCGTCCAGATCGGCGCCGATCAGGGCCTGCTCGCGACACCGGTCACCCACAAGGTCCTGCCGATCGCGCCCGCAGAACGCTACGACGTGATCATCGATTTCTCCGGCGTCCCCATCGGCAGCCGCGTGAGGATCGTGAACGGGCTCGGCTCGGGCCGTACCCGCGACGTGATGGCCTTCCGCGTCGCACGCAAGGCCACCGACGACAGCCGCATCCCGCGCACGCTCTCCCACGATCTGCCGGCCTGGCGCAGGTCGGACGCCGTCAGGGTGCGCGACTTCTCCTTCCGCACCGGGCGGATGCACGGTGGTCACGGGTGGCTGATCGGCGGGCTGCCGTTCGACCCCGCCCGCTCCGATGTCACCGCCGGTCTGGGCGACGTCGAGGTGTGGCGGATGGTCGCCGACGTCCATCATCCCGTCCACCTGCACCTGGTCGGCTTCCAGGTGCTCTCCCGCAGCGGCCGGCCGCCGCTGCCGCACGACGCGGGCCTCAAGGACACCGTCTCACTCCGGCCCGGCGAATCGGTGGAGATCATCACCCGCTTCGACGGCTATCGCGGCCGTTACCTCTTCCACTGCCACAACGCCGAACACGAGGACATGGGCATGATGGCCAACCTTGAGGTCATCTGAGGTCGGTGACCTCCGGCAGGGGATCCTGGCCGAGGAAGCGGTGGCCGTTGCCGGCGGAGCGGCGTACGGCGGCGAACCCGTAATCGATCATCGCGGTCTCGTACGCGTGCAGGGCGGACACGACCGGGCCGCCGTCGCGCAGGGCTCTCGCCAGCGTGGCGGCGTCGCGCAGGGCGGTGTTGGCGCCGACGCCGCCGGCCGGGCTCATCGCGTGGATGGCGTCGCCGAGCAGGGTGACGGTGCTCGTGGGCCACGGATCGACGGGCACGCTGGTGCGCAGGACGGCGGGGAAGATGCCGGCCGGATCCCAATGCTCCACGATCCGGCGGACGCGGGGGTGCCAGCCGTCGATCAGGTCCAGCACCATGGCACGCAGGCGCTCGCCGGACATCTGGAGCAGGTCGGCGTCGGTGCCGGGCAGGTGCTCAAGGCGAGAGCCGAAGCTGCAGGTCATGTACGCCAGGTGCGGCGTCTCCACCGGCGCCACTCCGACGAAGGCCTGGTTGGGGCCGACGATGGCGGTGAACACGTTGAACATCTCCGCGGTGAACAGTTCGCGGGTCTGGTCGTTCAGCGGGATGATGCCGTACAACTGGCGCAGACCGGTGTCCACGACCTGGGCGTGCGGCAGGAACTGGCGCCGCACGACGGAGTTCACCCCGTCGGCACCCACCAGCACATCACCGCTCGCGGCGCTGTCGTCGGCGAAATGGGCGGTGATCCTGCCGTCGGGCCCGGTCGTGTATCCGGTGCATCGCCGGCCGAAGGCGACCACGTCCTCCAGCCCGGTCAGGAGGGTGCGGCGCAGGGTCAGCCGGTCGACCGCCAGTGGCTCGGACTCCTCATCGGATTCGACCGTCCATCGGTGGTTGAGCTGGTCGTCGAGGAACACCGACCGTGGGCCGGGCCGCCCCGAGGTATCCAGGAACGACCGCCACCGCTGGGGCGGCAGGGCGTCGCGCAGTGCGCGCCGGCCGTCCGCGTCGATGTGGAGGCGATACCCCTGGTGGCGGAGGATCGGTGTCGCGTCCCGCTCATGGACCGAGACGCTGATGCCGTCCTGGCGTAGCCGCTGGGCCAGGCACAGGCCGCCGAGTCCGGCACCGATGACGAGTACATGCATGATCGTGGCTCCCTTCTGTCGTGACCACACTCGGCGCGGAACACCGCCCACGCCGAGCCGGACTCAGGGAGCTGCTCACTTTCCGCCACAGATGGCATGGTTCAAGGCGATTTCCGTCACCGCAGGACGGCCCCGGCTCGCTTCACCGTCCGGATCAACGGTGCGGTTTCGATGTGCCGGACAGCCTTCAACTTCCCGATCCTGTCGGTCAGATATCGATAGAGGTCGCGGGAGTCCCGGCAGGCGACCCCGGCGAAGAGGTTGGCCGGGCCGGTGGTGGCAGCCGCCACGGTGACCTCCGGATGATCGGCGAGAGCTTCCCCCACGGCGGCGAGCTTGGAGGGTTTCACCGACATCCAGAGGAACGCCTCGGCCTGGTAGCCGAGTAGCCCAGGCGAGATATCGACGTCGGAGTAGAGCGCCCCGCTCTGCCACAGGTGGGCCAGGCGCCGCCGTACCGTCGACTCCGACCAGCCCGTGACCGCCGCCAGGTCGGCACAGGGAAGGCGCGCATCCTTGGAGAGCGCTTCCACCAGGGCATGGTCCTCCTCGTCGACGACGATCGGGACATCACCCCCGGGAGGCGGGACGGGCGTTCGCCGCAGGTGCTCGATCTGCTCATCGGAGAGCACTCGCAGCCCGGCCCATCCGGTGGGCCCGCCGGTGAACATGTGCAGCGTGCGATGCGCACTGACAGAGGTCACCTGCCGGGTCCGCGGCAGCTTCTCCAGCAGGAGCGCGTCGTGTTCCGCCGCCGTCCGGGTCAGCGTGCCGCAGGCGATCTCCGTGGCCCCGGACAGCAGGCTCACCCAGGCGGTGTCGGGACGACGCGCCAGAGCCGTGGCGAGCGGAAGGCTCGCGTCCGGAGCGCACCGCACGCGGATCGCCCAGGAGACATGGTCGAGCCGCAGCCCGTCGACCACGCCGACGACGCGGAGAATCCCCGCCGACCGCAATCGCCGGTAGCGGCGGGCAATCGTGTTCTCCGAGACGCCGAGCACCTCACCGATCCTGCTGAACGGTGCTCGGCCATCGATCTGCAACGCGTGCGCGAGAGCTCGATCCAGCGGGTCGAGCGCGACGGATTCCACCCGGCGAGGCTACTGGGTGACGGATGCCGGTCGGCGCTTGAAACGTGATCTCGGAAGCCCCGCCTCCTGCGGGGACTTCCGAGATCACGCATCCAGGTTCCAGAGAGCGTTCTAGGTGAGGTCGAGGTCGATGACCTGGTAGAAGGCGTTGGGGGTGTCGGCGACCTCCCACACCGCCAAGAGCACGTGGTAACCCGAGCGGTCCTCGGGCAACGGGACATGGTGGACGGTCGGGTCGGCCGGCAGGAGATCGTGCTCCCAGAACGGTTGCTCGTTGTTCTGGAAGGTGGCGATCGGCTCGGCCGGGAACTGGGCCCGTGCCAGCGGCTTTTCCGGGTTCCACCCGTCGGTGGTGAGGAAGTAGCTGAAACGGCGAGTCTTGTGCGGGGCGTGGAAGTGCCAGACGACCTCCAGCGTTTCGCCCGCGCGTACCGGATGCTTGTCCCAGTCTGCCCGGGGCTCGTCGAGCACGGCGGCGAAAGCCTGTCCGGCGCTCGCGATCCTGCCGTCGGCCGGCGGCTCGGCGTTGGCGACGTCGTCGGGCGCGAACGGGTCGCTCAGGCCCGAGTGCAGCGCCGGGAAGAACTTCCCCGCCTCCAGGCCGGCGGCCTGCCACGGCTCCAGGTAGAGACTGGCTCGGGACGGCGGGCTGGACACTCCACCATGCCGCGGCTGCGGGGACACGTGTGAAGGCATGCTTCCTCCTGGGTGATGCGCATGGAGGGGGCATGAATGCCCTTCCTCCGCTATGTCACCCACCGTAATCATTCGGATGCGACCTGGACCGACCTTCCTCGCCCAGCTCAGCGTCAAGATCCGCCCATGACCGCACCTCGGCGGAACGGGACAGTCACCTCTCGCCGTATCGCAGCCTGGGACCACGTCAGGCGAGTCTGCCGGCCTGGTCCTGCAGAGCTGTCACCATCGCCTGTGCCTGGGCGGGAGGGCGCGGCCTGCTCAGGCGCCGCCGCCGTAGCGGCCCCGCCGCCTACGACGCCTCCAACAGATCGAACGGGGCCAGCTCGTGCCCGTCCCAGATGCGTCTGGACGACTCGTGCGCGTACGGCGCCGTGGTGGGAGGAGCGGCTGAGAAGGTGTGGGTGCATCGCTCGCCGGAGCGGTAGGCGGGCCAGCCGGGAGCGCCGGTGGAGGCGAAGGTCGTCCATGCCGTCCTGAACCGATCGGCCACGGCCAGGGTCTCGGCCGTCGGCTCCCCCTCCCCGAACATCGCCCGCCCGCCGGGGCTGTCGTAGGAGCCGAACAGCAGCGGCACGTCAAGGCTGTGGCAGGCGCCCAGAATCCCGCCGAGGCCGGGCGCGGGCCAGGTCAGCTCGCACAGGTAAGTGGTGCCGCCCGCGGACGCGTGGGCCTCGGCCAGCCGCTGCGTCGGCACGCGGAACAGGGCGTCCCCGTAGACGGCCTCGAACAGGTCCTGCTGTTCAGTGGCGGCTGCCGTGATATCTTCGACGGCGCCGTGCAGCAGTAGGACTGAAGGAGGTGAGACCGATCAACGTTGTCATGACAGATCGGGGCTCCCTCCTGTGCATGGTCTAGGGAGCGCCCGCACAAGGCACCCCCGAAAGGCTTCGAAACGCTATGCGCTTCAGCTTGACCGATCAGACGTCGGCCGACGGCGTCACCGAACAGTCCTTCACCCTCGGTGAGATCACCGGTGTGCTGTTCACGCCGCAAGGCACCACCGGCCCCCGCCCGCTGATCCTGATGGGACACGGCGGTGGCCAGCACAAGAAGGCTCCCGGCGTCCTGGCCCGCGCTCACCGGTTCGCCGCCGAAGGACGTTTCGCCGTTGCCGCGATCGACGCCCCCAACCACGGCGACCGGCCGAAAGATGAACAGTTCATCCAGTTCGCGGCGGACATGCGGGCTCGCATGGCCGCCGGTGAGAATCCCACCGGGCAGGTCGCGGCCATGCACGATCTGCTGGCCGGGCGGGCCGTCGCCGACTGGCAGGCCGCTCTGACCGCGGTCCAGGAGCTCGACCAGGTGGGCGCCGGCCCGGTCGGCTATTGGGGTGTCTCGATGGGTTGCGGGCTCGGTGTGCCGCTGCTCGCCGCCGACTCCCGGATCCGCGCCGCGGTGCTGGGCCTGCTCGGCGTGCACGGGCTGGCCACACCCGCCGCCCGGGTCACCGTGCCGGTACAGTTCCTGCTCCAATGGGACGATTCCCTGGTGCCCAGGGACCAGGCCCTGGCGCTCTTCGACGCCCTGGGTTCCACCGACAAGACGCTGCACGCCAACCCCGGCGACCACGGGGGAGTCCCCGCGTTCGAGACCGGCGACGCGCTGCGGTTCTTCGCCCGGCACCTCGGCTGAGGCCACCGGCTCATGGCTGACGACGCGCCGGCCGGGGCCCGTTCCCGGCCGGCGTCTCCAGCACGTCGCGCAGTTGGGAGCGGGCGGTGATGCCCAGCTTGGGGAAGGAGCGGTAGAGGTGGGAGCCGACGGTGCGCGGCGACAGGAAGAGCCGTTCGCCGATCTCGCGGTTGGTCAGGCCGCGGGCGGCGAGCCGGACGATCTGCTGCTGTTGCGGGGAGAGTCCGGCGAAGGCGCCGGGATCCGGCGTGCCGGCGTCGAGGCCGGCGGCCCGCAGTTCGGCCTGCGCGCGTTCGGTCCACGGCCGCGCGCCCAGGCGGCGGAAGGTGTCGTACGCGGTGCTGAGGAACGGCCGCGCCTCAGCGATCCGGCGTCGGCGGCGCAGCCATTCCGCGTACTCCAGCAGAGCCTGCGCGTGTTCGAAGGGCCGGCGTTCCAGGGCGGGGTCGGCCAGAGCGGCCAGGAAGCCGGGCTCGGCCCGCTCGGGTTCGGCCAGCAGCGCTCGGCTGCGGTGGAGCAGGCCCCGCAGGCGGGGCGAGCCGCCGCGGTCGAGGGTTCGGGCCGCGCGCTCGACGATCTCGACCGCCTCGGCGCGGTGGCCGCTGCGCGCGGCGGACTCGGCCAGCTCCGGCAGCGCCGGGTAGGAAGCGTGGTAGTGGGCGGGGTCGCCGTGGGCATCGAAGACCTTGCGCGCCTGCTCGTAGGCGGCCCCGTAGTCGCCTTCCGCCATGGCGGCGGCGGCCAGGGCGCGGCGCGCGTACACGGCGACCGATCGGCTCTCCAGCGGGTCCACGAGGCGCAGCGCCTCGTCGGCGAGCGCGCGGGCGCCGGCCGCGTCCCCCTGGGAGGCCACGACCATGGCCTCGATGGCGTGTGCGCACGCGGCGGCATGGTCGAGTGCCGTCGCGGCGGGCAGGGCGGACAGCTCGGCGCAGACCGCCCTGGCCTGGTCCCAGCGGCCGTACTCGAAGTAGGCCAGCGCGACGACGCCGCCCAGCCCGTCGGGGAGCGGCCCCGCGGTGCGCCACGACTGTACGGCCTCGTCGAACGTGCGGACGGCCAGCGCGGTCTCGTCCAGCACCCAGGCCGCGATGGCGAGCGCGGCCTGCTGTTCCGGGTGGCCCGTGGCCGCGGCGATCAGGTCCGGCAGCGGGGGCGCGAGCTCGCGCCCGCCACCGAACGGGTCCGAGACGATGCGCGCCCAGTCCGCAGGCGCTCCGGCCGGCAGGCGCTGAAGGATCCGGTCGATCTCCCGCCGCTGGGACTCCTCGCCCGAGTAGAAGCGCAGCACGGCGGCGGCGGCGAGCGCGTCGAGCGCGATGGCGGGGTGCGTGGCCGCCAGGTCGCCGGCGAGCGCGGCCAGCCCGGCGAAGGCGGTGGCGTGCTGCCTGGTCAGCGCGGCGAGCCGGCCGACGTGCAGGGAGACGGTGGCGAGCACGACGGGGTCGTCGGTACGGGCGCGGGCCCGGCCGGCGAGCTCCTCCACCCAGGACAGGTCCCCGGTGAAGACGGCCAATCCGGCCGCGTCCGCCAGCAGCCGGGCGCTGTCGTCGCGGGCGGGACGCAGCTCCGCCGCGCGGGCCAGCGCCTTGGCCGCCGCCGCGTAGCCACCCCGCCCGCGTGCCCGGCCGGCCGTCTGTTCGAGGGCCGCTGACACCTCCGCGTCCGGGTGCGGGGTCGCGGCGGCGAGATGCCAGGCGCGGCGGTCAGGTTCGTCGCGCAGCGCGCCGGCCAGCGCGCGGTGGGCCTTCACGCGGGCGTCGAACGGCGCGGCATGGTAGATCGCGGAGCGGATCAGCGGGTGGCGGAACCGCAGGTGGCGGCCGGTGCCGCGGATCAACCCGGACTCTTCGAGGGCGGGCCAGGCCTTCTCGTCGGCGTCGGGCAGCAGCGCCAGGACGGCGTCCGGCGGATCCTCCACGTCGGCGGCGGCCAGCAGCAGCAGGGCACGCCGGCCGGCCTCGGGCAGCCGGGCCACCTGGGCGGCGTAGATGGCTTCGAGCCGCTCGCCGACCGGCAGGGGGCCGTGCTCTCCTCGGTGGAGATCGGTGTGTCCGGCCAGTTCGAGCAGGGCCAGCGGGTTCCCGCCGGCCTGGTCGAGGACACGTTCCCTGATCCTGCCCGTCAGGCCGGGCGAGAGCAGCCGCCGGGACGCCGCGTCGCCGAGCGGGCCCAGCGTGAGCGTCGGGAATTCCTCGCCGAAACCGGCATCGCCGTCGCGTATGGCGGCCAGCACAGTGACCGGGTCGTCGTCGAGCCGCCGGGCGGCGAAGGCGAGGGCGTCGGCGGAGGCGGAGTCGATCCACTGGGCGTCGTCGAGCACGACCACGAGCGGCGCCCGCTCGGCCACCTGAGACAACAGGGTCAGGACCGCGACACCCGTCAGCAGCGGATCAGGTGTGCCGGGCACGAACCCGAAGGCTCCCAGCAGTGCCCGGCGCTGCCTGTCCGGCAGGCCGGACGCCTCGTCCAGCACCGGCCGCAGGAGCTGGTGCAGGCCCGCGAAGGCCAGGTATCTCTCGGACTCGCGACCGTTCGCCCGCAACACCCGGCGGCCTGCCGCCTCGGCGCGGCGGGCCGCGTACGCCAGCAGCGTGCTCTTGCCCATCCCCGCGGCTCCGGACAGGATCAGGACCCGGCCGCCACCGGAGGCGTCCATCACCAGTGCGGAGAGCCGCTCGATCTCGGCGCCCCGCCCGACGATCGCGTCGCGGTGCGCGGTGGCGCGCGAGGCGGGCGCCAGCTCGTCCACAGGCCCTCCAGAACGTCGTCGCAGGTCCGTGCCCTCCTTTCTGCCACGGTAGCAGCGCGCCGGCCCCGCGAAGGATGCAGTCACCTGACGCATACCGCCGGCCCCGGACGGCGGCGCATGATGAGCGGGCGGCGGTTCCCGCCGCACTCATCACCCCTCATTTGATCAAGGGATACTCATGCTCACCGATAAGATCACTCTGGGTGACGTCGAGATCACGCGGGTCTGGGAGTACTTCGGGCCCGTCGCGATGACGCCCCAGGCGTTCTTCCCAGAAAGCTCGCCACGCACCTGGGAGGAGCACTCCTCCTGGCTTGAGCCACACTTCGTGGACCCCGAGACCCGAATCGTCAACTCCGCGATCCAGACCTGGCTGGTACGCAGCGAGGGCGGGAACATCCTGATCGACACCGGGGTCGGCAATCACAAGGAGCGGCCCTACTCGCCGGTCTGGAGCCGCCTCGACACCGATTTCCTGGGCAACCTGGCCCGCGCCGGCGTACGGCCCGAGGACGTGGACCTCGTGGTGAACACCCACCTCCACGTGGACCACGTCGGCTGGAACACCTACCTGGCCGGCCGCACCTGGGTGCCGACCTTCCCCAACGCCACCTACCTCCTCCCCAAGGCCGACTTCGACTTCTGGAACCCGGCCAACGAGCACAAGCCGCTGCTCGGGCGGGGCAACCAGAACGTGTTCGAGGACAGCGTCGCCCCCGTCCACGAGGCGGGACTGACCAGGCTGTGGGAGGACTCGCACACGATCGACGCCAACCTGCGCCTGGAGCCCGCGCCCGGCCACACTCCCGGCTCCTCCGTGGTCGTCCTCGAATCGGGCACGGACCGCGCGGTCTTCGTCGGCGACATGCTGCACAACCCCGTGCAGTTCGTGGAGCCGGACACGAACAGCTGCTTCTGCGAGGACCCGGCCGGGGCCCGAGCCACCCGCCGCAAGGTGCTCGGCTGGGCCGCCGACCGGGGCGCGCTCGTCGTCCCCGCGCACCTGGGCGGCCAGGGGGCCGTCGAGGTGGTCCGCGAAGGGGACAGGTTCGCCATCAAGGGCTGGGCGCCGTTCGCGCCGCATACCGAGATCTCGGAGGAGGCCCGATGAACCGGTACGCGGACGACACCGCCGTCACCGCTCAGGGCGCCGTGCGCGGCCTGCGCCGCGACGGGACGACCGTTTTCCTGAACATCCCGTACGCCGCCCCACCGACCGGCGCCGCCCGATTCGCCGCCCCACGACCGCACGCCCCCTGGGACGGCGTACGCGACGCCACCGAGCCGGGGCCCACCGCGCCGCAGGCCGAACGGAGGCTCGGCAGCGTGGACATGACCCCGTACTTCGGGCCGGGCTGGATCCCCGGCGAGGACTTCCTGACCGTCAATGTGTGGACGCCGGGCGCCTCCGGGGATCGCCTGCCCGTGATGGTGTTCGTGCACGGCGGCGGATTCGTGGCGGGGTCCACCCGATCGGAGATCTACGACGGCGCGGCGTTCGCCCGCGACGGGGTCGTCCTCGTGACGCTCAACTACCGGCTGGGCGTCGCGGGCTTCCTCGACCTGCCCGGGGCGCCCGCCAACCGGGGCCTGCTCGACGTGATCGCCGCCCTGCGGTGGGTACGCGAGAACATCGCCGCGTTCGGCGGCGACCCCGCCCGCGTCACGCTGTCCGGCCAGTCCGCGGGCGCCACGATCGTGGGCGGCGTGCTGGCCGCGCCCGAGGCCGGGGGATTGTTCCGGCGCGCGATCGTGCAGAGCGGCAGCGGCCTGGGCGCGTTCACGCCGGAGCAGGCCGCCCGCGTGACCCGCGCCGCGGCCCGCGCCCTGGGGGCAGAGCCTCATGCCGGCGCCTTCGCCGGCATCCCCGACCGGCGGCTCGTCGAGGTCACGTCCGAACTGTCGGGCATCGACCTGCGCACCGGGACCCACAGCGACCCGCTCATCGGGCTCTGTCCGTTCAGCGTCGTGCTCGACCGGCAGCCGGCCGAGAGCGTCGCCACCGGTCGCGGGGCGGGCGTGGACCTGCTGGTGGGCACCAACACGGAGGAGGGCAACCTCTACCTGGCGCCGTTCGGGAGCCTGTCCGCCTCGACGGCGGCGGACGTGGACGCCGCCGCGGCCCGCTCGCACCCGCGACCCGCCCGCCTCGTCGAGACCTACCGCAAGGCCAGGCCGCAGGCGTCCTTCGGGGAGCTGCGCTCGGCCATCATGGGCGACGCCCTGTTCGGCGCCGGCAGCCGGCGTCTGGCCGACGCGCACGCCGAACAGGGCGTCGCCGTCCACCGCTACTCGTTCGCGTGGCGCTCGAACGCCCTGGGCGGCGAGCTGGGCGCCACCCATGCCGTGGAGCTGCCGTTCGTCTTCGACGCCACCCACCTGCCCCGGCTGCGCGGCCCCCGGTCACTCCTCGGCCCGGACGAGCCGCCGGCGGACCTGGCCGCCCGGACGCACGCGGCCTGGGTGGCCTTCGCCACGACCGGCGACCCCGGCTGGGAGCGCTACGACACCCGCCGCCGGGCCACCATGCGCATCGACGCCGAGTGGAGCCTGGAGGACGACCCGCACGGCGACGAACTCCAGGCATGGCTCTGACGAGGGCCCTGCAGGCAGGTGGCGATGGGCTCTCGCTGGAACCGTCCGACACCACCGTGAGGAAGATCGCGACTAACGGCGGCGGCGCTTCGGGTCGGCGAGGACGGCCGCGCTGTAGCCGGCGTCGTCGGGGTTGAGGTCGGTGCCGGGCGCCACGATGCGGTCGATGCGGTCCAGGACGGCGGGTTCCAGGACGATGTCCGCGGCGCTCAGGTGGTCGCGCAGATGCTCGGCGGTGCGCGGGCCGATGATCGCCGCGGTGACCGCGGGGTGCGTGGTGACGAACGCCAGCGCCAGCTGGATGAGTGTCAGGCCCGCTTCGTCGGCGACGCGGGCGAGTTCGGTGGCGGCGTCGAGTTTGGCCTGGTTGCCCGGTACGTCCAGGTCGTAATGGGCGGAGGTGGTGCGGAAGGGCATCGTCCGGGTGCGGTGACTGGACAGCTCGGCCGCGTCGCGGCGCCAGCGCCCGGACAACCAGCCGCCGGACAGCGGACTCCAGGCGAGAACCCCCATCCGGTACGTCTCGCAGGTGGGCAGCACGTCGGCCTCGACGCCCCGGGCCAGGAGTGAGTAGGGCGGCTGTTCGCAGACGAAGCGCTCGCGCTGCCGTCGCTCGGCGGTCCACTGCGCCTGCACGATCGCCGAGGGGGCGAACGTCGAGGACCCCGCGTAGCGGATCTTGCCCGCGTGGACGAGATCGGAGAGCGCGGCCAAGGTCTCGTCGAGGTCGGTCGCGGCGTCGGGCCGGTGCACCTGGTAGAGGTCGATGTAGTCGGTGCCCAGGCGGCGCAGGCTCTCCTCGCAGGCCCGGATGATCCAGCGCCGCGAGGCGCCGCGCTCGTTGAGGCCGGGGCCCATGGGGCTCGACACCTTGGTCGCCAGGACGACGTCGTCGCGCCGTCCGGCGATCGCCTTGCCGACGATGAGCTCGGACTCGCCGCCCGCGTACACGTCGGCCGTGTCGATGATGTTGACGCCCGCGTCGAGCGCCGTGCGGATGATGCCGATCGAGTCGTCGTGATCGGGGTTTCCCCACTGCCCGAACATCATCGCGCCCAGGCAGAGCGAGCTGACGTGGACTCCTGTACTCCCCAGCGTGCGGTACTGCATGGCGTGGTGGCCCTCCTGTCATAGCGAGGAACGATCTGCTACCGTCCCCAATAAGCGGAGCCGGGTCCGCTTCGTCGTCACTCTAAGCGGACCCGGCTCCACATAGCAAACGGAGAGGAAGAAGCGCATGCCTGATCCCGCCGGCCGGCCGATCCGGGCCGACGCACGGGCCAACGAGGACAAACTGCTCGCCGCGGCAGCTCTGGCCTTCGCCCGGGACGGCGCCGCCGCGACCCTGAAGCAGATCGCGAAGGACGCGGGCGTCGGGATCGCCACCCTGTACCGGCGCTTCCCGACCCGTGAGCAACTCGTCGACGCCACCTACCGCTACGAGACGGCCCGGCTCTCCGCCCGCACCTCGGACCTCCTCGGCGAACTGCGCGCCGACCGGGCCCTGCGGGTGTGGATGTCCCAGGTGCTGGACTACCTCGCCGCCAAGCACGGCATGGCCGACACGCTCAAGACCCTCCTGCAGAGGGACGAGCAGCTGAGCTCGCAGACGCGCGAGCAGCTGACCGGCGCGATCGAGGAGTTCCGTCTCGCCGGGATCGGCCAGGGGGTGATCCGGGAGGACGTGCCCGCCTCCGACATCCTCATGAGCCTGGCGGGTGTCACCCTGGTGGCCGGGGCCGTCCACCAGCGCGTGCAGGCCGAGCGGCTGCTCGACCTGCTGATGGACGGCATCACCCGCCCGGACCGATGGCAGGCTGCGCGCTAGCCCTTGATGGCGCCCTGGGTGATGCCGCTGACGAAGCTGCGCTGGAAGATGAGGTACACGACGACGATCGGGGCGATGACGATCAGGCAGGCCGCCGCCAGCAACGGGATGTCCGTCGTGTACTGGCCGACGAAGA
This sequence comes from Nonomuraea insulae, assembly GCF_042656245.1. Lineage (NCBI taxonomy): Bacteria > Bacillati > Actinomycetota > Actinomycetes > Streptosporangiales > Streptosporangiaceae > Nonomuraea > Nonomuraea insulae. The sequence goes on along the minus strand of NZ_JBHSPA010000009.1, from coordinate 26,039 downwards.
GCCCCAGCCCGCTCGGCGCCGTGCGCCGGTCCGGGTCCTGCATCATGACCAGCACCAGCATGAACTGGTTCCACGACCACATGAAATACAGGACGGACAGCGTGGTGACCGCGGGCCACGAGATCGGCAGCAGCACCCGTGCCAGCACCACGAGATCCCTGGCGCCGTCGATGCGCGCCGCCTCGACGAGCTCATCGGGCACGTTCGAGAAGTGCGTCTGCATCCAGTACACCCCGAACGGCATGAACAACGCCGCCTCGGCCAGGATGACGCCGACGTAGGAATTGGTGAGGCCGACCTCGCGCAGGTTGAAGTAGAGCGCCACCACGATGACCTCGATCGGCAGCGTGAGCCCCATCACGAACGCGAACGACAACGTCCGGTGCCCCCACACCTTGAGGATCGCCAGCCCGTAACCGGCGAGCGTGGCCATCACCACCGCGAGCGGCACCACGAAGAGCGCGATCAGCACGCTCGAACGCATGAGGTTGGTGAAGTTGCCCCGCTCCCAGGCGAGCGCGAACGTCTCCCACGACCAACGGTCCGGGATGCTCAGCCCATCGAGCTGCGTGCCCGAGGGATGCAGGGCGGCCAGCACGATGCCGGCGAAGGGCACCAGCACCATGACCGCCAGCAGGACGAGGACGCCGTACCGGAGACTGACACCGCCGCGCATGCTCAACTCTCATCCCTGGTGAAGTATCGGACGGCGCTGACGACGGCGACCACGATGACGGTCAGCACGACCGCCAGCGCGCTGGCGCCGCCGATGTCGCCCTCGTTGAAGGCCAGCCGGTAGACGAGCAGGCCGGGCACGTTGGTCTGACCCGCGGGACCGCCGTTCGTGGTGACGAAGACGAGGTCGAAGCTGGCCAGCGCGGCGATCGTGGTGATGACGCCGGCGACCGTGATCTCCCTGCGCACCCCGGGCACGGTGACGTGCCGGAACTGCCGCAGCGCCCCCGCGCCGTCCAGCCTGGCGGCCTCGTACAGGGAGGGGTCGATCTTCTGCGCGCCGGCCAGGAAGAGCATCATGCACAGCCCGCTCATCACCCACGTCCCGATGAGGCCGAGCGCGATCAGCGCCAGGCTGTAGTCACCCAGCCAGGCCCGGGTGATCGACCCCAGCCCCACCACGTCGAGGAGCTGGTTGACGACGCCGGACTCGCCGTAGAGCCAGCGCCAGGTGATGCCGACGGCGACGAGGGGCAGCACCTGGGGGAGGAAGAAGACGATACGGAAGAACGTCATGCCCCGGCGCACCTTGCCCATCAGGAGCGCCGTCATGAGCAGCCCGATGGCGATGGGGATGACCGAGAAGAAGACGATCAGGGCGAGGCTGTGCAGGATGGCCTCGTACAGCGCCGCATCACGAAAAATCTTGATGTAGTTGGACAGGCCTGCCCAGGACGGCGGCAGGATGCCGTCCCAGGTCAGGAGCGACAGGCGGAGCGTGTTCAGCGCCGGCCAGATGGCGAAGCCGAGGTAGACCGCGAGCGCGGGCAGCACGTAGAGCCAGCCGCGGGCCCGCCG
>NZ_JBHSPA010000009.1:7780-24485 GCF_042656245.1 Nonomuraea insulae | reverse complement strand
GGAGCCGCCCGCCGCGCCGGCCAGCGCACGGCCGGGCTCAACTCACGAGCCATGATGGGCGTTCCACGACTCCTGCAGGGACTTCAGGAAGGCGTCGGGTGCCATCTTGTCGCTGATCAGGCCCTGGATGCCGGGGGTCAGCTTGTCGATCATGCCGGGGGAGGCGAAGTCGGGGAACGGGACGATCCCGTTGCTCTGCGCCACCGGCGCGAAGACGCCCGCGATGTCGCCGCGCAGCCCGGTGGCGCCCAGGTCGGCCTTGGTGTCGACCGGCATGAACCCGCCGTCGAACTCGATCTTCGCCGCCTCCGGCGAGCTCAGGTAGTCGAGGAACGCCGCGGCGACGTTCGGGTTCTTCGACTTCGACGAGATCGCGTACGCCACGCTCGCCCCCGAGGCGACGTTCGCCGGCTTGTCCGCCGACTCCGTGGGCATGAGGAAGAAGCCCACGTCGTCCTTCATCTCGGTCTCCAGCGTGGAGGCGGCCCAGTTCCCGGTGATCAGGAACGCGCTGGTGCCCTTGGCGAAGCTCGCCAGCGCGTCGGGGTCCGCCGTGGCGCTCGCGCCGCTGGAGATGTATCCCTTCTTCGCCCAGTCGGTCAGCGTCTGGGTGGCCTTCAGCGCGGCCGGGTTCTCGATCGTCGCGCCCGGCTTGCCGTACACCCACGACCGGTAGTCGTTGACGTCGCCGGTCACGTTGAGCAGCGCGTTCCACAGGTGGAAGCCGCCGACCTGGAGCGCGCCGTTGCTCAGCGGGGTCTGGCCGGCGTCCTTGGCCTTCTGCATCGCGGCCTCGAAGTCGGCCAGCGTCTTCGGCGCCTGTTTCACGATCTTCTTGTTGTAGAAGACGCCGAGCACCGAAAGGCCGCCGGGCACGGCGTACAGGTTGCCGGCGCCGAACTGCTTGGCCGACTTGTCGGAGCTGAGGACCTCGAGGCTGGCCGGCGGGAACTTGGTGGTCCAGCCGTACGCCTTGGACCACGGGCTCAGGTCGAGGATGAGACCTGCCGGGACCAGGGAGTTCATCGCGCCCGGGTTGCACTGGGCGATGTCCGGCGCCGAGTCGGACGACATCGCCAGTTTGATGGACTTGATGTAGTCGTTGAACGGCGTCATCTGGGGCTTGACGGTGACGTTCGGGTGTTTCCTGGTGAAGCCGTCGATGAGCGCCTTGGTGGGCGGGTCGTTGGTGTAGGCGAGGGTGAGCGTCACCGGGTCATTGGGGATGGTGGTCGACACGGCGACTTTTGTCTCCGTGCTTCCGCCCGAACTGCTGGCGCCCGCGCAGGCCGTCAGCGCGAACGCCGTCGTGATGCTGAGCGCCGCGACCGCTGCGCGCCGGGCTGGTCTCGTCATACTACGCATGACCTTTCTCCTCAATCGGGGGGCGGCGTCAGCCGGCGCGTCGTCTCCGCGACGGCCCTCATGACGACTGGTTTCTGACCAGGCCGAACCTGGTCCGCTCGATCTCGTCCAGCGAGTGGAGCAGTGCCCCGTGGACGACGGCGTCTTCCTGGAGTGCCGAGACCTCCAGCGCCGGCTGGTCCAGCGGCTCGTCGGCCAGATGCCGCCGGAGCGCTGTCAGCAGCCTCTCGCCGCATCTGGCCAGGGGGCCGCCGATGACCACGAGCCGCGGGTTCAGGATCGCCCTGATCACGGTGATGCCCTTGGCGAAGCGGCGGGCCACCACGTCGATCGCCTCCAGCGCCGCCGGGCTGCCGTCGTCGACGGCGTCCAGCACGGCTTCGAGCGCGTGCTCTCCCACGGCCTCGATCCGGGCCAGGAGCGCGTCGTCGCCGGCGCGTCCCGCGGCCGCCGCGGCCTGGCGTACGATCTCCGCGCCGCCGACCCGATCCTCGAACGGGCCCAGGCCCTGCGGATGGCGGGGTGCCGAAGGGCCGGCGGTGAACAGGTCGAGGAATCCGACGTCGCCGGCGTCGTTGGACGCGCCGCGGTAGAGCTCGCCGTTCAGCACGATCCCGGCGCCGACCCGCTCGCCCCAGTGGATCATCACCAGGGAGTCCTCGCGCTGTTCCGCGCTCCGCCACCGCTCGGCCTGCGTGGCCAGCTTGACGTCGTTGTCCAGGTAGATCGGGCAGCCCAGCGCCTGCGTCAGCCGGCGTAGGAGGAGGTCGCCGGTCAGGCCGGGCATGCTCGGGATGAGCTTGATGAGCCCGGCCGCCGGGTCGACGATGCCGGGGGTGCCGATCGAGGCGAACCAGAGGTCGCCGGTCGTGATCCCCGTCGCGCGCAGCGTCCGCTCCATCGTGGACAGGAGCGTCTCCACCACCTGCTCGCCGCCGGCGTAGGCGCCGAGTTGCACCGTGTCGGCCGTCGTGACCGCACCGGCCAGGTCCGCCACGGCCACGCGCACGTCCTGCGGGCTGATCGACAGGCCCAGCACGTGGCCGGCTTCCGCCCGGAACCGCACGAGCTGCGCCGGCCGCCCGGCCCGGGTGGAGTCGCGATCGAGGGGGCCGAACTCGACCAGGCCCTCGGCGACGAGCGCGTTGAGCGAGCGGGTGACCGCCTGGCGGGAGAGCCCCACGGCCTTGGCCAGCGCGGAGACGCTCATACTGGCCTCGGCCCGCAACTTGCGCAGGACGGCGACGGCGTTGACCTCGCGCATGAACCGCGTGCCGACGGCCACGACCTGCTCCATGCTCTGTCTCCCTGCGATCGGTTGCGGGTACGCTAGCATATTAATTATGGACCGTACGGAACTAATTAGTCGAGGGGTGTGACCTGCGATGTTGTCCGGTGACGGCCCGCCCTGGGCGGACACTGTACGCGGCCTCGCCCATCGCGTGCTGGGGCCCGTGGCGGAGTCGGTACGGTTCGCCGCCCGCGACGGCGATGGGCACGAATACGCCTGCGAGGCGGCGGGCGGCGTGCTCAGCATCGCCGCGACGGACGGGGTGAGCGCCTCGGTGGCGCTGCACCACTACCTCCGGGAACACTGCGGCACCTCGGTGGGCTGGGACACGGTGCTGCCCCTGGGGCTGACGTCCTTGCCCGACGCTCCGCTCCGCCAGAGCGTGGCGCGGGTCCGGGAGGGCTACTACTTCAACTTCTGCACCTACAGCTACACGATGCCCTACTGGGACTGGGCCGACTGGGAACGTGAGATCGACTGGATGGCCCTGCACGGCATCACCATGCCGCTCGCCATCACCGGTCACGAGGCCGTGCTGCACGCCGCCTACTCCCTGCTCGGCCTCGACGACCAGCAGATCCGGGGCTTCCTGGGCGGCCCGGGCTATCTGCCGTTCCAGTTCATGGGCTGCCTGGACAACTTCGCCGGCCCGCTCTCCTCGTCCTGGATCGAGAGCCACCGCGAGCTCGGGGCGCGCGTCCTCGACCGCGAGCGCGCCTTCGGCATGACCCCGGTGCTCCCGGCCTTCACCGGGCACGTCCCGCCTGAGATCGCGTCCACGGCGCGCGCCGGCCGCCGCTACTGGCAGGGGTTCGAGAGCTGGGTCCTCGATCCGGCCGACCCGCTGTACGAGCGGATCGGCGCCGAGATTGCCCGCGCGCAGATCAAGCTCTTCGGCACCGACCATCTGTACGCCGCCGACCCCTTCATCGAGATGATCCCCATTGACGCCGACCCGGCCTTCCCCGGGGCCGTGGCGGCGGCGACGCTGGCCGGCCTCCAGGCCGCCGACCCGGACGCGGTCTGGCTCATGCAGGCCTGGCCGTTCTCCTACCAGCGGGACTTCTGGACCGAGGAGCGCGTCAACGCCTTCCTCGATGCGATTCCGGACGACCGGATGCTCGTGGCGGACCTGTGGGCGGAGCACGACCCGCTGTGGGACCGCTTCCAGGAGTTCTCCGGCAAACCATGGCTCTGGTGCGCGCTGCTCAACTTCGGCGGCCGCACCGACCCGGGCGCCGACCTGCGTGGCATGCCGGCCGGGATCGAGGCGGCCCTGGCGGGGCCGATGCCGTCGGCCGGTCTCGGCCTGTCCATGGAGGCCACCCGCAACAACCCCGTCTTCTTCGAACTCGTCGCCGACCAGATCTGGAACGAGGTGCCCGACCTCGACGCCTGGCTCGACGCCTTCGTGTCCCAGCGCTACGGCACCCGGGGCCGGCAGGCGGCCGGGCTGCGGGCGGCCTGGCGCGGGCTCCTCGGCTCCGTCTACGACGCGCGGGGCGTGCGGATCGCTCCCGACCAGTTCAAGGGCGTCCTCACCGCCGGCCCCTCCTACGCGCGTATCCCCGGCGGAGTGGCCGAGCTCCGCGCCGACGCCGCCCGCGCCCTCTGGTACCAGCCGGCCGTGCTGGCGGAGGCGTGGGAACGGCTGATCGAGGTGGCCGAGCACGACCGCGACCTGCCGGCCGGTCCGCTGGGGCACGACCTCGTCGAGGTGGGCGTGGCCTACATGGCCAGGGTCGCCGACCGCTGCCACCTCGACGCCGTGGAGCGATCGGTCCTGCTGGGCGCGGCAAGCGCGCCCGAGATCGACCGATTCCTGCGGGTCTTCGATGACCTGGACCGGATGCTGGCCTGCCGGCCCGAGTACACCTTCCAGCACTGGGAGGCCAAGGCGCTGTCGCACGCCGGCGACCCGGCCGACCGCGACGTCCTGGCCGACAACGCCCGCCGCATCATCACGGTGTGGGGCACCTCGGACAGCCCGCTGCTCGACGACTACGCCGGCCGGCACTGGAGCGGGCTCGTCGGCGGCTACTACCGCGACCGCTGGGCGCTGTGGGCGGACGGCCTCGACCGCGCGCTCGCCGCGCCCGGCGAATCGGAGGCCGAACTGCGCGAACGGCTCCGTGAACGCGCCGAGCTCTTCCTGCGGGAAGGCGCGCCTCCGGCGCCGGGCGACCTGGGCGATCTGGCCACGGAGTCACGCCGGCTGTTCACCGCCTACGCGGGTCAGGCCGGCCCGCTCGCCCAGCCACAGGAACACGATCGATGAGGAGCACGATGCCCGAGGTGGCACCACCGACCGAACGCCGCAACCCGCGCACCGCCGACATCGACACGCTGGAGCCGGAGGACGTCCTCCGGCTGCTGCTGGCCGAGGACGCCAGGGCGGTCGAGGCCGCCCGCGCCGCCACCGGGCCGCTCGCCCGGGCCGTGGAGGAGGCGCATCTCCGGCTGGGTCGCGGCGGGAGCGTGCACTACTTCGGCGCCGGCGCGTCGGGGCGGCTGGCGGTGCTGGACGCCACCGAGATCACGCCGACGTTCGGGGTGGCGCGCGACCTGTTCACGGCGCACTTCGCGGGCGGGCCTGGCGCGCTCACCGACGCCTCCGTCGACCGGGAGGACGCCGAGGAACTCGGGGCCGCGGACGCCGCGACGCTCGGTGAGAGCAGCGTGGCGATCGGGATCACGGCGTCCGGGTCCACCCCCTACGTCGCCGGGGCGCTCCGCGCGGCCGGTGCGGCGGGCGCGCTCACCGTGCTGATCACCTGCGATCCCGCCGCGCCGCTGCGCGAGCTGGCCGAGATCCTCATCGTCGCGGACACCGGCCCGGAGGCGCTCACCGGGTCCACCCGGCTCAAGGCGGGCACGGCGACCAAGGTGCTGCTGAACGCGTTCTCGACGGCGCTCATGATCAAGGAGGGGCGTACGTACGGCAACCTCATGGTCGGGCTGGTCGCCACCAACGCCAAGCTTGAGGCACGGGCCGTGCGGCTGCTCGTGGAGGCGACCGGGGAGGACACCGCGGCCTGCCGCGCCGCGCTGGCCGAGGCGGACGGGCGGATCCAGGAAGCGCTCGTGCGGCTGCTCACGGGCTGCCCGCCCGACCGGGCGCGCGCCGCGCTCGCCGAGCGTCCAGGCGTCCGCGCGGCCGTCGCCGCGCTGGGCGGGCACGCCGGATGAGCGGCTTCGCGGGCGTGGACGTCGGCGGCGGAGGCATCAGGGTACGCGTCGAGAGCGGAGGAAGGATCGCGCACGGCGAGGACTCGGCGGCGGTGCCCCGCGCCGGGGGCCGGGTGGATCTCGACCGGCTCGCCACCAGGATCGCCACGGTCATCGAGAACGCCGCCTGGGCCCACGACGGGCATGCGGGCGGCGACGGCGCGGCGACTCCCGAGTGGTTCGCCGCGATGGCCGTCGGGGTGACCGGGCTGCCGGGGCTGGTCCGGGAGCCGGAGACGTTGTGGCACGCGTTGCGGAAGCGGTTCGGGCTCGACGCGCTCGCGGTCGCCGGTGACACGGTGACGACGCACGTCGGCGCGCTCGGGTTCCGGCCGGGCGTGGTCGTCGCCGCCGGGACCGGCGTCATCACGCTGGGCACCGACCTGGACCGCGTCTGGAACCAGTCCGACGGCTGGGGCCACCTGCTCGGTGACCACGGCAGCGGCGCGTGGATCGGCAGGCGCGGCCTCCAGGCCGCCCTGCGCGCCCACGACGGCCGGACCGGCGGGTCGCCCGCCCTGCTGGAACGCCTGACCGCCCGCTTCGGCCACCCCCTGGACCTGGTGGCGCTCGTCTACGAATCCGCCTCGCCCGCGCACCATCTGGCGTCGTTCGCGCCGTCCGTCGCCGACGCGGCCCGCGCCGGGGATCCCGTCGCGCGTGGCATCTGGGACGAAGCCGGACGGCAACTCGGCCAGACCGCCGTCGCCGCCGCGACCGGGCTCGAACCGGTCTTCTCCTGGGGCGGACGCCTCTTCGACGCGGCCGACCTGCTGATGAAGCCGTTCCAGAGCACCGTGCGCGACCTGCTGCCCGTGGCCCGTTTCAGGCCGCCACAAGGAACCTCGGCGGATGGTGCGCTCGCCCTGGCCAGGGCCGCCGCCGGTGGCGAGGTCCTGGCGCGCCACCCCTACCTTTACGTCTTTCGCTGATCGGAGCCGGACAGGCCACGCCCTTACGGTGGCGGCAAGATCGAAATAGGGTGAGGTCATGGACGCCGACCCCAGGATCGACCGTACGAAGCCGCATTCAGCCCGGGTCTGGAATCACTTGCTCGGCGGCACGGACAACTACCCTGTGGACCGCGAGGCGGGTGACAACCTGCTGCGCATGTTCCCCGACTTCGCGCAGGTGGCCAGGCTCCAGCGCGAGTTCCTCCACCGCGCGGTGACCTACCTGGTCACCAAGGTGGGCATCACGCAGTTCCTCGACATCGGCGCGGGACTGCCCACCGCCGACAACACCCATGAGGTGGCGCAGCGCCTGGCCCCCGAAGCGCGCGTGGTCTACGTGGACAACGACCCGCTGGTGCTCCTGCACGCCCGCTCCCTGCTCACCGGCACCGAGCAGGGCCGGACCGACTACATCGACGCCGACGTGCGCGAGCCCGACGCCATCCTCGAGAGCGCCGCCAGGACGCTCGATCTCTCCCGCCCTGTCGGGCTGGTGATGCTCAGCATCGCCGGCCAGGTCCCTGACCACGACCTGGCCGCCGGCCTTGTCCGCCGATACATCGCGGCGCTGCCGTCCGGCAGCCACCTCGCGCTGTCGGACGGGGTGAACGTCAACCCGGCGCTGATGGAGGCGGTGAACGCCTACAACCAGCGAGCCGCCTTCCCCTACACGCTGCGCAGCCCCGGGCAACTGGCCGGTTACTTCGAAGGGCTCGAACTCGTGCCGCCCGGCGTGGTCTCCACGCCGCTCTGGCGCCCGGTGCCTGGCCCGCTGCCGGACAAGGTCAACGCCGTCTGCGGGGTGGGACGCAAGCCGTAGCTCCGGTACGTCCGCCAGGTCTGACGCGGTGCCGTGTCAGCACGGCGACGGTCCGGTGTCAGCGCGGTCGGCGATGGTGGTCGCCATGAGCGGTTCAGCGACGGCCTGGACCGATGAGAGGAATGACCATGGAACACACCCTCGCCACGATGCCGACCGCGCGTCAGGCCGGCTGCCCCTTCGACCCGCCCAAGGAGTTGATCGAGGCCCGCGAGCAGAGCCCGATCAGCCGTCTCCCCTTTCCTGACGGGCACCAGGGGTGGCTGATCACCGGTTTCGACCTGGTCCGGTCGGTGCTGGCCGACCCTCGGTTCAGCTCGCGCAAGGAGCTGATGGGCCACCACCCGCTGGTCGACTACGGCGGCATCGAGGTCCCTCCGGCGCCGCCCGGAGAGTTCCTGCTGATGGACGATCCGCAGCACAGTCGCTACCGCAAGCCGCTGGTGGGCAAGTTCACCGTGCGGCGGATGCGGCTGCTCACCGAGCGCGTCGAGCAGGTCACCGCCGAGCACCTGGAGGCGATGGAGAAGGCCGGGACGTCGGCGGACCTGGTGACCGCCTTCGCCAAGCCCATCCCCGCCGTCATCATCTGTGAACTGCTGGGCGTGCCGTACGAGGACCGGGGCTCCTTCCAGGACAACATCGACAAGTTCCTCGGCGGGGAGGTCAGCGACGAGGAACTGTTCGCGGCCTATACCGCGACCCAGCAGTATCTCGCGGAGCTGGTAGCCGCCAAGCGCGCCAATCCCACCGACGACGTGCTCAGCGACCTCATGGACAGCGATCTGACCGATGAGGAGCTGCGGGGGATGGCTCTGATCCTGCTGTCGGCGGGCTTCGACACCACCGCGAACATGCTGGCGCTGGGCACCTTCGCGCTGCTGCAGAACCCGGAGCAGCTGGCCGCGCTGCGCGCCGCCGACCCCGCGCTCACTGACGCCGCCGTGGAGGAGCTGCTGCGGTATCTGAGCGTCGCCAAGCAGTTCACCAGGGTCGCTTTGGAGGATGTCGAGCTGGGCGGCCACGCCATCAAGGCCGGCTCGACGCTCATCCTGTCCTACGCCACCGCCAATCGTGACCCCGAGCGGTTCACCGACCCTCACGCCCTCGACATCCAGCGCCAGGACGGCGGGCATCTGGCCTTCAGTCACGGCATCCACCAGTGCCTGGGCCAGCAGCTGGCCCGCGTGGAGCTGCGCGTCGCGCTTCCCGCGCTGCTCAACCGCTTCCCCGCGCTGCGCCTGGCCGTACCGGCGGAAGAGGTCGCCCTGCGGCCGGAGACCGCTGACATCTACGGGGTCAAGAGCCTCCCGGTCACCTGGGACGCCTGACCGAGAGCCGGCGACGTCTCTGTGGTTGGCTTTGTTCGGCCGCGTGTCACATTCGACGGTGTGCCGATCGTCTGATGTATGAGAGCAGACAGCCAACCACGGAGGACGTTGTGCGGGATGAGGACAAGAAGCGAGCAGCGCACCGAGCTCTGGTGGATCGTGTCCTGAACGGGGAGGGCAGGGCGACCGCGGAGCAGCGAGCGCGTGCCTTCGGCAACGAAGGCCTCTCCCCGCCGCTGGACGCGCTGATCGGCAAGGTCGCCGACCGGCCGGCGCAGGTCACCGAGGCGGACCTGGCCGCGGCGAAGGCGTCGGGCTGCACCGAGGACCAGCTTTTCGAGCTGGTGATATGCGCCGCGGTCGGCCGGTCCGCCCGGCTGTACGAAGCCGGACTGGCGGCTCTGGCCGAAGCGAGCGCCGGGGAGAGGCCCGATCATGCGACTTGACATCCTCAACCATGGTTACGGCCTCAGGACCAAGCTGCTGTTCGCGCTCATCCGGCTGTTCTCCGGGCACCCGGTACCGGACGCCGCCAAGCTCGTCTTCTACCGGCCCGATTTCTACGGTGCCCGGGCCAAGGAGTTCACACACGAGGCGATGCGCGGGCCGTCCGCCTGGTCGGTGGGCGACCGGGAGCTGATGGCGGCTTACGTGTCCAAGGTGAACGAGTCCGCGTTCTGCGTCGGCGCGCACACCGCGACCGCGAGGCAGGCGTACCAGGACGGGGCACGGGTCACGGCGGTGCTGAGCGACCTGGAGTCGGCCCCCGTCGCGGAGCCGTTGCGGGCAACGCTGCGGATGCTCGGCAAACTGACCCTGGAGGGAAAGGTCGGCGCCGGGGACATGCGGGACGTGCTGGCCGCCGGTGTCTCACCTCAGCAGGTCCAGGACGCGCTGGCGGTCTGCGCCGCCTTCAACACCACCGACCGGCTCGCCGACGCCTTCGGGTTCGAACTGCTCAGCCCCGAGGGCTTCGAGGCAGGAGCCAGATACCTGCTCAAGCGAGGTTACCGATAGCTCCCGACCGCGCGCTGGAATCACCCGGCGCTCGTACTTCCGCTACTTCCCCGACAAACGCGAAGTCCTGTTCGCAGGCTCCGAACGACTACCCGCCGCGGTGGCCGAGGCGATACGCGACGCCGACGAGAGCGCCTCCCCGCTGTCCGCGGCCCTCGGCGCCATCGCCCAGGTCGGCACGGAACTCGTCGCGTTCGCCGATCGCGCCGCGGAACGCCGCGCCGTGATCGACAGCAGCGTAGAACTTCAAGAACGTGAGCGCACCAAGCTCGCCACGGTCACCACCGCGATCCGGGACGCGCTCAAGCAGCGCGACGTGGATCCCGGCAAGGCGGAACTGGTGGCACAGATCGCCACGGTCGCCTTCCAGAACGCGTTCGCTCAATGGATCGACACCCAGGGGCGCAACGACTTCCCGTCCTGCCTCCGGGCAGTCGCCGCGGCGCTCCGGGAAACACTCGAGAGCGGGCACTGACGCAGGGTGGCCCATGTCAGCCGACCGTGAGGAAGGCTTGGCAGCTAGACAGCCTAGTAGGCCCATCGGGCCTACCTGGAATCGAACCAGGAGAAGGAAGCCGCCAAATGGCCTCACGGCCGGTATGCGAGGAAAGCGGGAAGGCTAGAGATAATTTGCATTCAGCAATTGAGAAGGAAGCCCTCCCATGGCCTCGCGATCTTCACATTATCAGGCGGGGATCAGTTCGTGCAGCGTCGACGGCGTATACACCCGCGCGCCCTCCGGCAGATCGGCCGGCGTCTGAAGGCCGATGTACGTGGTGTGCCCGCCCGCGGAGCTCTTGCGCCGCAGCAGGTCGGCCAGGTATCGAACCCCCAAATAGTCACGTTCGATGATCGAGCGCACCAGGAGCGAGGCCGTGACGCGGCTGCCCTCCACCTGATTGAAGCCGGGGTGGCCCTTCAGATAAAGGTGCAGCCACTTCGCCCGCCAGACGCCGTCGTCGCCGCGCAGGAAGACGAGCGGCAGCGCGACGCGGCCCGCGCCACGCAGGTCGGACTTCATCCGCACCGTGCGCGGCTCGAACGGTCGGCCCTCCTGCCCGGCGTCCCTGCTCATGTAGCCGAAGAACGCCTCCGCGGCTTCGTCGAACGCCTCCCCGGCGTAGATGTGCACCTGCGGGATGACGATGGACCGGGTGGCCTGGGCGAGGCGGATGTTGATGAACTCGCTCGCGCCGTCGGTGGCGTCGGTGAGGTCGCCGGAGTATTCGGCGAAGTCGTTGCCGTAGTTCGTCCACGAGACGTGCTCGGGGTCGCCGTAGGAGGCGTCCAGCAACAGGGCCGACAGGTCGTAGTCGGTGCGCCGTCCGGCCTGGCGCCAGTGAACGAAGAAGCGCAGCAGCTCCCCGTCCACCGCCGACAGCGAGCCGCGCGGCAACATGCCCAGCCCAGGCGCGACGGCCTTGCCCGACAGCGGCAGTGCGACGTCGAGCACGTCGGGATCGATGATCAGCTCGCCCAGGTCGGGCAGGCGCCGGGCGATCTCGTCATCCAGGAGGGTCACCGCCCGCGACAGGACGTCGTCCTCGATCGGGGAGCGGGTGTCAGCCGTCGCCCACGCCCGGCCGTGCCGGTTGGTGAAGACACGGCCGGCGACGGGCGTGAGCCGGTTGTGCAGGTGCTCGCGCAGCGACAGCAGGACCCGGCCGGAGGCGCCGGCCGCGGCCTTCCCGGCGGCGTCGAGCACGGCCGCCGGTGCGGTTCCGGTACGCAACAGGTGATCGAGGCGGCGCAGCAGCGCGCCGGGCGCCTTCTCCAGCAGGTCGACCGCCTCCCCGGTGCGTCCCTCTGACAGGGCGGCCTCCACATGGCTGTCGAAACTGCGCGCCCGGCGTACCCCTCGGGCGACCTCGAAGACGTGCGCGGCGCGCGGGAGGCGCGGCTGCTCGTGCGGGTGCAGGCGTTCGCCGAGCCGCTTCCACTGCTCGCGGTGGCGCGGCACGTCGCCGAGCTTGGCCGGGGAGGCGACCGCGTCCAAGGCCTGCAGCAGCGCGCGGCGCTCGGCCCGGCGGAACGAGCGGAACCGGGTGGGGGTGGCCAGCGTGACGTCGCCGCCGGAGCAGCCGCAGGCGAGGCGGAGCACGTCGGTGACCGTTTCCACGAGCAGCGGCCGGCCGGCGGCCAGGCGCACCTCGTTGACGACCGCGCGGTTCTCGCGCACCGGGATGTGTTCCGGCTCGCCGGTGCAGAACGCGGCCAATGTACGCAGTGCCGCCAGGTCCTCGGCGGAGAGCGGCACCTGCGAGCCCGCCAGCGAGAAGTAGAGCTCGCGCGCCTCCGACTCCAGGCCTGTGCCCAGCTGCAATACGGTCACCCGGTCGCCGGCCAGCGGGATCAGCTCGGCGTGCGCGGCCAGCAGGTCGGCGTAGGTGTGCTGGTAGCGGCCGTAGCCGGGCAGCGCGAGCAGGTTGAGTGTGGCCGGCTGGACCCGCGTGGCCGCGACCGGGTCGAGCAGCGCCTCCCGCAGCAGACCGGCCCAGAACTCCATCGTGTCGGGCACGTTGCGGGGGAAGTCGATGAAGTAGGCGTTGTGCCGCACGTGGTCGCCCACGAGTTCGCGAACGGCGGCCAGAACCCGCACGCCGAGATCGATGACGGTCTCGCCGCGCAGCCTCGCCAAGCGTTCGAGCAGGGCCGCCGAGCACTTGAAACCGACGCTCAGCAGCGCGGCGTCGAGCTGGCGGGCGGCCACCTCTCCCCAGCCCGGATGGGAGCCGGCGGGGTCGTCGCCGATGGGGACGCGCAGCCGGCGGGCGATGATGAGGGTTTCAAGATTGTCCACGAGCGCACCTTATAGCCGGTGCGAGCGGGAATGCCGTGCCCTTTCCTGGTTGTGGACCCCGAGCCGATCCGCGTCGTGCTGCCCCGGTGCTCGGCACCCCCACCGAGAGGGATCTCAGGCGCTACGCCACCGCGCCGTCCTTCCTGGACCGGCCCGCCACCGGCGTCCGCCCGCCACGCGCGCCGCTGAGCGTGTCGGATCGCCGCCGCCTGACCCGCTGGGGCGCGGTCGGGCTCGCGCTTGTTCTGCTGGCTTGCGGCGCTCAAGCGCTCGAGTCCGCGGTCTTCTCCGAGCCTGTCGTGCCGCAGCCCGCCGACGAGATCGTCCTCAGGCAGCCGATCCCGCAGTGGGACGGAGCATTCCCGCCGGCGGATCGGTGATCGATCGGAGCAGTTTCTGTGAGCGCTTCGTCGTCCTGGCCCTCACGGCTGGGGGGCGACTCCGGTGCGGAGGGCGTCGAACAGGCGCTCAAGGCGTGCGCGGTGGTCGTCCACCACGGCGCTCGGCTGGTCTCCGGCGATGAGACGGCGCGCGGTCTCCACCATCACGGTGCCGTAACCGGAGATGAAGAAGGCGGCGAGCAACGTCCCGTCGCCCGCGAAGGCCGGGTCGTGTTCGAGCTCCTCGGCGAGGGTCCGCTGAAGATCGGCGGAGATCTCCCGCGCGCGCGCGACCAGCGCGGGCGACGCCGCGACGGTGCGGAAGAAGGGGATGGATCCGTCTTTCACGCCGGAGAGCGCGTGACGGGTGTCGACGAGACGGAGGGTCGTATCCCGCAGGGACGCCAGCACGTCGACGCCGGGAGCGCGGTCGCGCACCGCCGAGCGCAGGAACTCGACGGCGTCGACCGCGCGATCCAGGAGGAGGTCCTCCTTGCGCGGGAAGTGCTTGAAGACCGTCACACTCGAGACCCCGGCCTCACTCGCGACCTCGGCGACCGTGACCGTGTCGAACCCGCGCTCCAGGAACAACCGAGTCGCGATCTCCGAGATCCTCGCACGCGTCTGCGGCCCGCCTCGCTCCCCGGTCCTGGGCATCCGATCTCACTCTCCTGCGAAACTAAACTCAGTCACATAATCTAGTGGAGCTCCTCCGGACAGGCCACCTATCTCGTCATCGACCGGCTCGCGCAGCCGGTCAGGACGCGAGCGGAGCCACCGACCGCATACGTTCGAAGTTCGCCACGTACTGCCGGTAGACGGAGCGATCGCCGAGCCGCAGCAGCGTCTCGTCGTTGCGGCGCAGCGACGTCTGGTTGTAGTTGTGGCTGCCGGTGAACACCCAGTGCGCGTTCCTGTCGCCGCCGTAGGAGCCCTCGATCAGCAGATACTTGGAGTGCACGCGGCCGGGCAGCGCGGCGCCGTCGCCGAGGGTGCGCAGCTCGACGCGCGGCTCGGCCAGCAGGAGCTGTTTGACCTCGTCATCCATGATCCCGTAGACGATCCGCACGGTGCAGCCCTGGGCGGCGAGGTCCCGCAGCCGCTGGGGGATCGCGATGCGGTAGGTGTCCCATTCGGACATGCCGACGCGGATCGTGGTGCCGCGCCGGCAGGACACCGGGCCGAGGTAGTCGACGATGGGGTCGGTGGTGGCGTTCGGGAAGAAGTGGGCCCGCACGCCGGGGGTCTGGACGACGCGGTAGTAGTCGAGGTTCTTCCGCTCGGCGGCGAGGTCGGCGAAGTAGCCGGTGTAGGCCGCGTACAGACCTCTGTTGCCGGGCAGGACGACCGCGTTGTTCCAGTACGTCGTGGAGTTGAGGTCGGTCAGGTTGGCCGACGACTGCACCACCACGCTGGAGGCCCGCCCGGTGCGGGAGAACAGGTAGAACTTGTTGTGCTGCCCCTTGTCGCCGATGCACGCGGCGGTGCCGCCGGACGGCGGGCCGGTGCAGAGGTGCACCCAGGAGCCGGCCGTGGTGTCGGTGCCCAGCTCGGCCGAGAGCCGCCCGGCCACGGTGGCGCCGCGCGTGTCTCCGTCCAGGACGACCTGCACGCCGACGCCGCGCTGATGGGCCTTGACCAGCTCGTCGGCGAACTCGGTGCCCGCCGTCCCGGACATGACGAAGTGGGCGACCTGGATGCGCGCTCCCGCGGGCGTCTGCTTGATGAGCCCGCACAGCGTGCGCACCAGGGCGGCCCCGTCGCCGCCCGCGGGGTCGTTGAACACCGCGCCGGTGGTCACGGGCGTGACCGGCGCGTCCGCGCACGTGGCTCCGGTGCTCGCGGTGGCGGTGCCGGCGGTGGCGGTGCCCGTTAACGCGGCCGTGGCCAGGAGGGCGCCGGTGGCCAGCACGGACATGGTCTTGCCTTGCATGGATCACTCCTTCAGGAGACGGCGGCCGCCGGAACGGCCTCGGGAAAGTGACAGGCGACCGGGTGGCCCGTGTCGCGGTCGATCAGCGCCGGCTCCTCCTCCCGGCACCGGTCCTGAGCCCGCCAGCAGCGCGTGCGGAACCGGCAGCCCGACGGGGGGTCCAACGGCGAGGGGACGTCGCCGGTCAGCACGATCTCGCCGCGCTCGGTGTCGCGCCAGTCGTCGAGGCTGGGGGCGGCCGACATCAGGGCCTGTGTGTACGGATGCGATGGGTTGCCGTAGATGTCGTCCTTGGCGCCGGTCTCGACGATCTTGCCGAGGTACATGACCGCGACCTGGTCGCAGATGTGCCGGACGACGCCCAGGTCGTGCGAGATGAACAGGTACGCCACGCCCAGGTCACGCTGGAGCTCCTGGAGCAGGTTGAGTATCTGCGCGCGTACCGAGACGTCCAGCGCGGACACCGCCTCGTCGCAGACGATCAGCCGGGGCCGCACGGCGAGCGCGCGGGCGATGCTGATGCGCTGCCGCTGCCCGCCGGAGAACTGGTGCGGGTAGCGGCTCGCGTGCTCGGGGCGCAGGCCGACCCGGCTCAGCAGGTCGCGCACCTCCTCGTCCCAGCGTTCGCGGGGCACCAGCCCTGGATGGATCCGCCACGCCTCCTTGATCAGGGCGGCGACGGTCATCCTCGGGTTGAGCGCGGCGTAGGGGTCCTGGAAGACGAGCTGGATCTCCTGGCGGAGCCTGCGCATCTCCTTGGCGGGCAGGGTGGCCAGGTCGCGGCCCTCGAAGAGCACCTTGCCGCCGGACGGGCGGACCAGGCCGACGATGGTGCGGGCGACGGTGGACTTGCCGCAGCCGGACTCGCCGACCAGTCCGACGGTCTCGCCGGCCCGTACGGTCAGGCTCACTCCGGCGACGGCGCGCACCTCGCCGCCCGGGCGGCCGATCCCGCGGCGCAGGCGGTAGCTGGTGACCAGATCGGTCAGCTCCAGCAGGGGTTCAGCCGGTGTGGACATTCGCGATCACCTCCTCGGCGAAGTGGCAGGCGCCGGCTCGGCGCGGGCCGAGCTCGCGCGGCTCGGGGTCCTTCTCGCGGCAGATGTCCCTGGCGAAGGGGCAGCGCGGGTGGAAGGCGCAG
This sequence comes from Nonomuraea insulae, assembly GCF_042656245.1. Classification (NCBI taxonomy): domain Bacteria; kingdom Bacillati; phylum Actinomycetota; class Actinomycetes; order Streptosporangiales; family Streptosporangiaceae; genus Nonomuraea; species Nonomuraea insulae. Next base: position 8,226 of record NZ_JBHSPA010000009.1, on the reverse strand, counting down.
CCGCCGGGCGGTGCGGCGAGGTCGGGCGGCTGGCCCACGATCGCCTCCAGCGGGGCGCCGCCATCGCGGACGGCGGGCACCGCCCGCATCAGGCCCAGCGTGTACGGGTGGGCGGGCCGCTCGTAGACCTCGGCCACGGTGCCGGTCTCGACGATGCGGCCGGCGTACATGACCGCGATCCGGTCGGCCGCGCGGGCGACCACGCCGAGGTCGTGGCTGATGAGGATCATGCCGAGCCGGTCGGCCCGCTGCCGTCCGCGCAGCAGCCGCAGGATCTGCGCCTGGACGGTGACGTCGAGCGCCGTGGTCGGCTCGTCGGCGATGAGCAGCCGGGGGTCGAGCGCGAGCGCCATCGCGATCATCACCCGCTGCCGCATGCCGCCGGAGAAGCGGTGCGGGTAGTCGTCGAGCCGCCGCTCGGCGTCGGGGATGCCGACCTGGGCCAT